>NZ_VFWL01000005.1:0-290084 GCF_006442495.1 Mesorhizobium sp. B2-1-3 | reverse complement strand
TGCTGTCACTAGACGCAGCTTTGCTGCTGTCACTAGACGCAGCTTTGCTGCTGTCACTAGACGCAGCTTTGCTGCTGCTGTCCTCTGATATGGCCTTGCGGGTCTGCTCGTGCGGTGCCATTGATCTCGTATCGGCCTCGGCCGGGAAGAGTGGAGGTGGTGGCTGGAGAACGCACATGGCAGGGAAAAGGCCCTTCGGCAATCCCGTTCCGGTGAGCGATCTCGCCACCGCGATCCTCGACCCGGTGCTGCGCAAGCGGGCGGGCATTTCGGTCAGCCTGGTCCAGTCGTGGGAAGAGATTGCCGGTTCGCGCCTGGCCGGCCATTCGCGCCCTGAAAAGATCCAGTGGCCTCGGCGGCTGCACGAAGACGACCCGTTCGAGCCGGCCGTGCTGGTGATCGCCTGCGAGGGCATGGCGGCGCTCCATCTGCAGCATGAGGCCGGCGAGATCATCAATCGCGTCAATGCATTTCTCGGCTTCACGGCCATCGGCCGCATCAGGATAGTGCAGAAGCCGGTTCTAAGTGAAAAGGCGCGGCCGAAACCACCCGTCAGGCCTCTCAATGAGGCGGAAAAATCAAGACTGTCGCACATCGTCGGCAAGATAGAAGACGATGGCCTGCGTGCCTCTCTGGAGCGGCTCGGCGCCACTATTCTGGGACAAAGAAAGTCATAGCACCGTCGCCAATCTCGCGATTTCGTGATTATAAGCTTCAAGTTTCACGATTGGATTGGGGACGGCGATGCCTTAATTCGCGCCAACTCTCGCCTTTTCGTGCCTTTGCGTTGCAAAATCCAACCCCTGTCAGGTGATTCGTATGAACCGTCCTCCGTTCGGCAAAAGCTTGTCCCGCAGAAACCTGCTGTCTTCGCTGGCCGCCATTCCGGTGGTGGCCGTGCTTGCGGCATGCAGCGACTCTGGTGAGGAAGCCAAGGCGGCCGATGTGAAGCCTGCCGCTCCCGCCGCACCCGCGACATCGGCCACGCCGGCCGCCGTCAAGGCGCCGGAGGCTCAAGGCACCGTCGACATGGCCGAACTGCTTAAGCCCGGCGCATTGCCCGACAAGCAACTCGGCAAGGACGACGCCAAGGTCACGATCGTCGAATACGCCTCGATGACCTGCCCGCATTGCGCGCATTTTGCCGAAACCACCTTTCCGGAATTGAAGAAGAAATACATCGATACCGGCAAGGCGCGCTATATTCTGCGCGAATTCCCGTTCGATCCGAGCGCCGAGGCCGGTTTCATGCTGGCGCGCTGCGCCAAGGACAACTACTTCCCGATGGTGGATGTCCTGTTCAAGCAGCAGGCGAACTGGGTGGGCGTGTCCAACACCAAGGATGCGCTGCTGCAAATCTCCAAGCTCGCCGGTTTTACACAGGAGTCCTTCGAAGCCTGCTTGACGGACCAGAAACTTCTGGACGATGTGAGGGCGGTCCAGAAACGCGGCGCCGACGAATTCAAGGTCGACTCGACGCCGACCTTCTTCATCAACGGAAAGACCTACAAAGGGGCGATGTCGATTGAGGAAATGTCGGCCATCATCGACCCTCAGCTCTGACGTCTTGGCGATGCCGAAGCGGCAGCGCTTCGGCATGCGTGGCCTTTGGCCGTGCTGCGCGCCGCCGCAAACCCGCGGCGCGTTTTCGCAAAAGTCGCTTTCAGGGCGGCGTGAATGAAGTTTTCGCGCCTTCGCCTCCTCGGTTTCAAATCCTTCGTCGAACCAGGCGAGTTCGTGATCGAACGCGGCCTGACGGGCATTGTCGGGCCGAACGGCTGCGGCAAGTCTAACCTTGTCGAGGCGCTGCGC
Organism: Mesorhizobium sp. B2-1-3; assembly: GCF_006442495.1. Taxonomy (NCBI): domain Bacteria; kingdom Pseudomonadati; phylum Pseudomonadota; class Alphaproteobacteria; order Hyphomicrobiales; family Phyllobacteriaceae; genus Mesorhizobium; species Mesorhizobium sp. B2-1-3. The sequence goes on along the minus strand of NZ_VFWL01000005.1, from coordinate 288,272 downwards.
TGGGTGATGGGCGAAAGCTCCTACAAGAACATGCGCGCGTCCGGCATGGACGACGTGATCTTTTCCGGCTCGGGCACGCGCCCGGCACGCAATACCGCCGAGGTCACGTTGTTCCTCGACAACAGCGATCGCTCGGCGCCGGCAGCCTTCAACGACGCCGACGAATTGCAGGTCTCGCGCCGCATCGAGCGTGAGGCGGGCTCGCTCTACCGTATCAACGGCAAGGAAGCGCGCGCCAAGGACGTGCAGCTTCTGTTCGCCGACCAGTCGACCGGCGCGCGTTCGCCCTCGATGGTTGGCCAGGGTCGCATCGGCGAGCTGATCCAGGCCAAGCCCCAGGCGCGCCGCGCCCTGCTGGAAGAAGCGGCCGGCATTTCCGGCCTGCATACGCGCCGCCACGAGGCCGAACTCAGGCTCAAGGCCGCCGAGCAGAACCTCGAGCGCCTGGATGACGTCGTTGGCGAGCTGGAAAGCCAGATCGAAAGCCTGAAGCGCCAGGCACGCCAGGCCTCCCGCTTCAAGAACCTGTCGGCCGACATCCGCAAGGCCGAGGCGACGCTGCTCCATCTGCGCTGGACGCTGGCCAAGGCCCAGGAAGGCGAGGCACGTTCGGCGCTGGCCGTCGCCACCGCCCTGGTTGGCGACCGCGCCGCCGCCCAGATGGCGGCCGCCAGGGAGCAAGGTATCGGCGCGCATCGGCTGCCCGATTTGCGTGACGCCGAAGCTGCGGCGGCCGCGGCCTTCCAGCGCCTGTCGATCGCCAGATCGCAGATCGAGGAAGAAGCCGGCCGCATCCGCGCCCGTCAGGCGGAACTCGAGCGCCGGCTCCAGCAGCTCGACGGTGACATCGCCCGCGAGGAGCGCATGGTGCGCGACAATGCGGATATCCTCGAACGCCTGCGCGCCGAGGAAGCAGCGCTCAACTCCGAAAATGCCGGCGCGGCCGAGCGTGAAGCAACCACCCGCGCCGCCTTCGAACAGGCAGCCGCGACGCTCTCGCAGAGCGAAGCCAGGCTTGCAGCACTTACCGCCGAGCGGGCCGAGGCCGCCGCTTCGCGCAATCAGGTCGAGCGGACGCTGCGCGAGACCGCCGAGCGTCGGGACCGTTTCGCCCGCCAACTCGCCGATGTCGACCGCGAATTGTCGGAAATACTCTCCAAAGTCGCGGGCCTGCCCGACCCGGCCGAGAAGCGACTTCTGGTCGAGGACGCGCTGGCGCGGCTCGAAGAGAGCGAGGCCGGCGCGATTGCCGCCGAACAGGCGGTCGCCGAGGCGCGCGCCGCCGAAAATGCCGCCCGCCCGCCATTACAGGACGCCAGGGCCGAACTGGCGCGCATCGAAACCGAAGCCCGCACGCTGGCCAAGATCCTGAACGCAGCCAGCGGCGATCTCTTCCCGTCCGTGCTGGAACAGATCAGCGTCGAGCGCGGCTATGAGACGGCCTTGGGCGCCGCCCTCGGCGAGGACCTTGACGTGCCGCTCGACCGCAGCGCCCCGGTGCATTGGGGCGAGAGCGCGATCCAGGCCGATGACGCCGCGCTTCCCGAAGGCATCAAGAGCCTGGCCAGCGTGGTACGTGCCCCGGCGCAGCTTGCCCGCCGGCTGGCGCAGATCGGCATTGTCGAAGCCGCCGACGGCCGCCGCCTGCAAGGGCTGCTCGCGCCCGGCCAGAGGCTGGTCAGCCCTGAGGGCGCGCTGTGGCGGTGGGACGGGCTGACCGCCAGCGCCGACGCGCCGACCGCGGCCGCGCAACGCCTGGCGCAAAAGAACCGGCTGGCCGAGCTCGATGCCGAAGCGGTGCAGGCGACGCTTGTGCTGCGCGAGGCCGAGGCGGTGCTCGCACAGGCCGAACAGTCGCTTCGCGAGGCCAGCGAGGCCGAGCGCGCCGCGCGTCAGGCCGGACGCGACGCCCAGCACGGGCTGGACGCCGCCCGCAACGCGCTGGCCGAAGCCGAAAAGGCCGGCGGCGAGTTGGCGAGCCGGCGCGCCGCCCTGGACGAGGCCCGCGCCCGTATTGTCGACAGTCATGAAGAAACTTCGGCCGCCTTTGCTGAGGCGGAAATGCTGCTGCAGGACGCGCCCGATCTCGGCGACCTGCAGATACAGCTCGAGCAATCCTCGGCCAATGTCGCCCGCGACCGCGCCACGCTCGCCGATGCGCGTGCCGTCCATGAAGGGTTGCGGCGGGAGGCCGAGGCGCGGTCGCGCCGGCTCGATGCGATCGGCGCCGAGCGCAGCAACTGGCTGGAGCGCGCCGAGAACGCTTCGACGCAGATCGCCTCGCTGGGCGAACGCAAGGCAGAGGCCGAGGCCGAACGCGAGAGATTGGCCGACGCACCCGACGAGATCGATGCCAAGCGGCGCGCCTTGCTGTCACAGCTCACCGAGGCCGAGACCTTGCGCAAGGCGGCGGCCGACCGTCTGCAGGAAGCGGAGAACAGGCAGGCCGAACTGGACAAGGCGGCCACCAGCGCCATCCAGTCGCTGGCCGAGGCGCGCGAGACCCGTGTCCGCGCCGAGGAGCGCTTGACCGCGGCCGACGAGCGCCGGCTGGAGGTCGAGGCGCGCATCCAGGAGACGCTGAACACGCCGCCACATCTGGTCATCCGCCATACCGGGCTGGAGGCCGACGATCCGATGCCCGAAATGGCCGAGATCGAGCGCCAGCTCGACAGGCTGAAGATCGAGCGCGAGCGGCTCGGCGCCGTCAATTTGCGCGCCGAGGAGGAGCAGAAGGAGCTTTCGGACCGGCTGGAGACCATCGTCTCGGAGCGCGAGGACATCATCGAGGCGATCCGCAAGCTCAGGCAAGCGATCCAGAGCCTCAACCGCGAAGGCCGCGAGCGGCTTCTCGCCGCTTTCGACGTGGTCAACGGTCATTTCCAGCGGCTATTCTCGCATCTCTTCGGCGGCGGCACGGCGGAATTGCAGCTGATCGAATCCGAGGATCCGCTCGAGGCAGGACTTGAAATCCTTGCCCGTCCGCCCGGCAAGAAGCCGCAGACCATGACGCTGCTGTCCGGTGGCGAGCAGGCGCTGACGGCGATGTCGCTGATCTTCGCCGTGTTCCTCACCAACCCGGCGCCGATCTGCGTGCTCGACGAAGTCGATGCGCCGCTCGACGATCACAATGTCGAACGCTTCTGCAATCTGATGGACGAGATGGCCAAGACCACCGAGACGCGCTTCGTCATCATCACCCATAATCCCATCACCATGGCGCGCATGGACCGGCTGTTCGGGGTGACCATGGCCGAGCAGGGCGTCAGCCAGCTCGTTTCGGTCGATCTGCAGGCAGCCGAAGCCATGCGCGAGGCAAGCTGACTTCACCTTCAACGTGCCGTGCTGAAGCCTGATTTTGAGCGTTGTCTTTCGCGGTAAGGCAGTCGGTTCGGCTTCTTCTCACCTTGCGCGTTGCACGATCCAGGTCGCCCAGATCGCGGCCAGCAGACCGCATGCAATGCCAATGCAATCGGCAACCCAGTCGAGCACGTCGAAATCGCGGCCTATCGCCGTGGTGCCCTGGAGAACTTCTATGGCAGCGCCGACAAAGGCGAGGAAGACGATCAGCGCCGGCTTGTGCCGCGGCCAGCCGAGGCTGCCCAGGAAAGCCAGCACGGCGAATGCGCTGGCGTGATTGAGCTTGTCATAATGGAAGCCGATATCGATTCCGAATTGCTTGAGGCGATGTGCCGGCAGCAGCGCGAGAACGAGGACGGCCAGGAGCGTGACGACAAAGGCAATCCGCTCGGCGACGGAATAGATTCTCATTCTGCTCCAACAACATGTCTCCGGTATAAACCGTAACCTATGTGTCCGGAACGGACCTTGCGCGCTTGGCTGGGGCGCCAGGATTCGAACCTGGGAATGTCGGTACCAAAAACCGATGCCTTACCACTTGGCGACGCCCCAGCAGCTGACATGCGTCGACTGCGCGCGGCCTTATAGGCTGTGCCGGTGGAAAGCTCAATGCCTGGAGATTGCGACTTTCCTGCTGATCCACCACTCTATTGGCGACGGTCGCCTCATGCGCCGGTCGCGCCGCCTATTCTCCCCATACCGCCATCTCGTTTCCAGCCGGGTCGGCAAAGTGGAACCGCCTGCCGCCCGGAAACGAAAAGATCGGTTTGATGATCGTGCCGCCGGCATTCTCGACGGCTGCCAGCGTCTCTTCCAGATCCTGGGAGTAGAGCACCGGCAACGGCTTGGCGGTGGCGTCGCCGCTGTCGGCCTGGAAACCGCCGTCCAGTCCCTCGCTAAAGGCCGAATAAGTCGGTCCATAGTCGGTGAACGACCAGGCGAAGGCGGCGCTGTAGAAGGCTTTCACACTGTCCAGCGTCGCGCCGGTTGCCGGCAGTTCCAGATAGTCGAGTTTTCCGGTGAGCTTCATGATGCACCTCTTCGTTCCCTGTATGTTCTAGTCTTGGACCGTTGCACTGGCAAGTCCTTTTGCCGCAGCTTTTGCTTAATCGATTGTAGCGGCCAAACGGCTTTGCCGACGCCTTGCCTTTCGCATTGCAGCATCATATCCGTCCAAAGTCGGGATATGGCGGGGCTTTCTGTTTCGTCAATCTTTCCAATCTCCTGCAACCGGAGAGCAAAGCATGACCAAGTGGGTTTTCACCTTTGGCGATGGTGCGGCCGAAGGCCGGGCTGGCGACAAGAATCTGTTGGGCGGCAAGGGTGCCAATCTGGCCGAGATGTGTAGCCTTGGCCTGCCGGTGCCGCCGGGCTTCACCATCACGTCGGAGGTCTGCAACGCCTACTATGCCAACGGCCGCGCCTATCCGGCAGGGCTTGAAGCGGACGTCGCCGTGGCGCTGGACCATATCGGCCGGCTCACCGGCCGCCGTTTCGGCGATCCGTCGAAACTGCTGCTTGTGTCGGTGCGCTCCGGCGCCCGCGCCTCGATGCCTGGCATGATGGACACCGTGCTCAATCTCGGCCTCAACGACGAAACCGTCGAGGCGCTGGCCGCCGATTCCGGCGATGCGCGCTTTGCCTATGACAGCTACCGCCGCTTCATCCAGATGTATTCCGATGTCGTCATGGGGCTCGACCACGAGGTGTTCGAGGAGATCCTCGAGGATCAGAAGGCCAGCCTCGGCCATGAACTCGACACGGAACTGACGGCCATCGAGTGGCAAGGCGTCATCGCGCTCTACAAGGCCAAGGTCGAAGAGGAGCTCGGAAGGCCGTTCCCGCAGGATCCGCACGAACAGCTCTGGGGCGCGATCGGTGCCGTGTTCTCGAGTTGGATGAACAACCGCGCCATCACTTACAGGCGCCTGCACGATATTCCCGAAAGCTGGGGCACGGCGGTCAATGTCCAGGCCATGGTGTTCGGCAACATGGGCGAGACCTCGGCCACCGGCGTCGCCTTCACCCGCAACCCCTCAACCGGCGAGAAGCAGCTCTATGGCGAGTTCCTGGTGAATGCGCAGGGTGAGGACGTCGTCGCCGGTATCCGCACGCCGCAGAACATCACCGAGGCGGCTCGCATCGCCGCCGGCTCCGACAAGCCGTCATTGCAGAAACTGATGCCGGACGCCTTCCAGTCCTTCGTCACCATCTCGGACAGGCTGGAAAAGCACTACCGCGACATGCAGGACCTCGAATTCACCATCGAGCGCGGCAAATTGTGGATGTTGCAGACGAGGTCCGGCAAGCGCACCGCCAAGGCGGCGCTGAAGATTGCCGTCGAGATGGCCAGGGACGGCCTGATCTCGAAAGAGGAGGCGGTCGCCCGCATCGATCCCGCCTCGCTCGACCAGCTCCTGCACCCCACCATCGATCCGAAGGCCGCGCGCGACGTCATCGGCGTCGGCCTGCCGGCGTCTCCAGGCGCCGCCACCGGCGAAATTGTCTTTTCCTCCGCGGACGCCGAGGATCTCAAGACACAAGGACGCAAGGCTATCCTGGTGCGTGTCGAGACCAGTCCCGAGGACATCCACGGCATGCATGCGGCGGAGGGCATCCTGACCACGCGCGGCGGCATGACCAGCCATGCCGCGGTCGTGGCGCGCGGCATGGGCAAGCCGTGCGTTTCGGGCGCCGGTTCGCTGCGCGTCGACTATAAGGCAGCTACGCTGATGTCGATGGGGCAGACCTTCCGCAAGGGCGACATCATCACCATCGACGGCGGCAACGGGCAGGTGCTCAAGGGCGCAGTGGCGATGCTCCAGCCTGAGCTTTCCGGCGATTTCGCCGCGATCATGGAATGGGCGGACGCGGTGCGGCGCATGAAGGTGCGCACCAACGCCGAAACCCCGCTCGACGCGCGCATGGCGCGCTCCTTCGGTGCCGAAGGCATCGGCTTGTGCCGCACTGAACACATGTTCTTCGATGGCGCCCGCATTGTCGCCATGCGCGAGATGATCCTGGCCGACACCGAAAAGGACCGGCGCGCCGCGCTCGCCAAGCTGCTGCCGATGCAGCGAGCGGATTTCCTGGAGCTGTTCGAGATCATGGCCGGCCTGCCGGTGACCATCCGCCTGCTCGATCCGCCGTTGCACGAATTCCTGCCCAAGACCGAGGCCGAGATAGCCGAAGTCGCGGCGGCGATGAATGTTGCGCCGGACAAGCTCAGGCAGCGCACCGAGGCGCTGCACGAATTCAACCCGATGCTCGGCCATCGCGGCTGCCGGCTTGCGGTGTCCTATCCCGAGATCGCCGAGATGCAGGCGCGCGCCATTTTCGAGGCCGCCGTCGAGGCCGGCCGTAAGGCCGGCGCGCTGGTGGTCCCCGAGATCATGGTGCCGCTGGTCGGGCTTGTGAAGGAACTCGACTACGTCAAGGCGCGCATCGATGCGGTGGCCAAGAGCGTCATGGACGAGAGCGGCGTCAAGATCGACTACCTGACTGGAACCATGATCGAGCTCCCCCGCGCGGCGATCCGCGCCCATGTCATCGCTGAATCGGCCGAGTTCTTCTCTTTCGGCACCAACGACCTGACCCAGACGACATTCGGCATCTCGCGCGACGACGCGGCCTCGTTCCTGGAGACCTATCGCCAGAAAGGCATCATCGAACAGGATCCGTTCGTGTCGCTGGACATCCATGGCGTCGGCGAACTGGTGCGCATGGCCGCCGAGAAGGGCAGGGCGACGCGGCCAGGGATCAAGCTCGGCATTTGCGGTGAGCATGGCGGCGATCCGGCCTCGATCCGCTTCTGCGAGGAGGTCGGACTGGACTATGTGTCCTGTTCGCCCTACCGCGTGCCGATCGCCAGGTTGGCGGCCGCGCAGGCGGCCGTTCAGGTGGCAAAAGCGGGCCGCGGCTGAGCGCTTGCCGCCGATCGGAACGAGGAACTGCCGCAAGACGGTCAGATTGTCGCGTCTGGTGCTTTTCTGCTATCCAGCTCCGATTCTCGCCTTCATGCGGGTCTTGGGATGCCTGCGTGAAACGCCCGATTGGAATTGGATTTGATTCGCCTGCTGCAAAAAAATCTCTGCATTGTCGCCATGTCTTTGGCCGTGGTGTCCAGCGGCCATGCCGCATCGCTGGTCGAACCGATCCTGCACATCAAGCCGGATACAGGCGGAGCCGGGCGCATTGCCTTGACCCTCGATGCCTGCGGCGGACGGACCGACAACCGCATCCTCTCGGCGCTGGTGGAAAACAGGATACCTGCGACCATCTTCGTCACCGGCATCTGGCTGAAGCGGAACGCCGCCGCCGTCGAGATCATGCGGGCGCATCCCGACCTGTTCGAACTGGAAAACCACGGCGGCCGTCACATCCCGGCCGTCGACACGCCGCAGAAGATCTATGGCATACGCAGCGCCGGCAGTCCGGAAGCGGTTCTGGCCGAGGTCGAGTCGGGCGCCGTCGCCTTGGCCGGGACTGGCGAGCCGGCGCCGAAATGGTTTCGTGGCGCGACCGCGGAGTATAGTCCGTCGGCGATCGCCATGATCCGCAAGCTGGGCTTCAAGATCGCCGGCTTCTCGATCAATGGCGATGGCGGATCACTGCTCGGCGCCAGGGAAACCACAAGGCGCATAGGAGCTGCCAAGGACGGCGACGTCATCATCGCCCATATCAACCAGCCGACCCATGCCGCCGGGGAGGGCGTCGTGCAGGGCCTGCTGGCGCTCAAGCAGAAGGGTCTGACCTTCGTGCGGCTCGACGATGCCGAAGGCTTCGGCAATAACGGCACCACCGACTGATCGGCAGGACGGCAGGTCCGGCCTCCTCGTTCGTCCGTTCAGGCTGGCTTGGCTTCGATGCTGACCTTGCTTGCGTAGAACGCGCCGTGGTTGCGGATTTCAGCCATTTCGTCGAAAGGCTGCTCATAGGCCCACATCGCATCCTTGCCTGCCTCGCCGGCAGGCAGCACGCTCCAGTAGCTTGCGTCGCCCTTGTAGGGACAATGGGTGGAGGATTGCGTGCCGCTCAGCTTGTTGAAATCGATGTCTGCGAACGGGATGTAAAAGGCGGCCGGATAGGGCGCTTCCGTCAGCACCTTGGCGTTCGTCGAGGAGGCGATAACAGTGTCGCCTGCACGCACGGTGACGGTGCCCTTATACGGTTCGACGGTGATGACCTTATCGGGATTGCGCTGGAAGCCGGGTGCCGGGTTGGCGATCTTGTCCATGCTGTTTCTCCTCGTCTCAACTTTAAGTGTGTCGACGAGGTGGTTTGCGCAAGGGCGACTGTCGCCGGCAATTCCGCAATCGGTCTCCAGCCGTAGGCGCTACCGACGGCATTTTTAGCGAAGACCTTGTCCGGCGAGGCTCAGGCGGCGGTTCTGAACGCGTCCATCAACCCGGCATAGGCGGCCGCGATACCGGCCACGGGATTGCTGCTCCTGGATGCGGTCTCGACTTTCAAGTGGCCGCCGCCGGTCGGCAGAGTGAGCAGCAGGAATTGACGATTGCCGCCGTCGCCTACAGATGCCGCGGCGACGTGCTCGCCTTCCCCTTCGTTCTGAACGCACATCTTGAACAGCAGCGTGCCGCCGACCGCTTCGAGCGCACCGCCCACAACTTCAACAAATTCGTCTTCGGAAACAGTCTTTGTATCCGGCACCAGATCGCCCAGGCTTTCGGCAAGCGTACTTTCCAGCGCCTTATCGTCGAGCTGCGTGTCCATGCGAACCTCTTTCAGTCGCCAATCGCACCCCTTTGCCCATTAACGAAACTTAATGCCGACGATGGCCGGATTGTGGCGGATTCCCCTCCCGGTCGAGTAATTTAGACTTCTCTGATATAATGGATTTCAAGGCCGCCGGTCCTATGACATGATCGCCAGGCATTCGGACCTCCAAGAAAGACGCGATTCGATCGCTTGCCTGCGCGACCGGCATCCGGATTTGCTTCGCCACCCGGCGGTGGCTGGACAATCCACCGGTTCGCTTCACAATGGCAACAAAAGCGAGGAGCGTAAGGGAGGAACGAATGCTGGGGCTGATGCAGGAATGGCCGCTTCTTTGCCATAAGCTTATCGACAACGCAGAGCGGCAGCATGGCGCGCGAGAGATCGTATCGCGCTCGATCGAAGGTCCGATCGTGCGCACAACCTACGCCAGCATCCATCGTCGCGCCCTGAAGGTCTCCCAGCGCCTGGAGCGTGACGGCTATCGGCTGGGCGACCGCATTGCGACGCTGGCCTGGAACACGGCGCGCCACATCGAGGCCTGGTATGGCATCATGGGCATCGGCGCGATCTATCACACGCTCAACCCGCGGCTGTTTCCCGAGCAGATCGTCTGGATCATGAACCATGCCGAAGACAAGGCGGTCTTTGTCGACCTGACTTTCCTCCCTTTGCTCGAGAAGATCGCCGGCGCGGTCAAGTCCCTGAAACAGGTGATCGTGCTGGCCGACAGGGCGCATCTGCCGCAGACCATGCTGCCCAACGTCGTCGCCTACGAGGAATGGCTCGACGAGGCCGATGGCGATTTCGCCTGGAAGAGCTTCGACGAAGGCACCGCCGCCGGCATGTGCTATACGTCTGGAACCACTGGCGATCCAAAGGGCGTCGTCTACAGTCACCGCTCGAATGTCCTGCACGCCATGATCGCCGCCATGCCCGACGCGATGGGCCTGTCTTCGCGCGACACGATCCTGCCGGTGGTTCCGATGTTCCACGCCAATGCCTGGGGCCTTGGCCAGAGCGCACCGATGATCGGCGCCAAGCTTGTCATGCCGGGCTGCAAGATGGACGGCGCCTCCATCTATGAATTGCTCGACACCGAGAAAGTAACCTTCAGTGCCGCCGTGCCGACCGTGTGGATGATGCTGCTGCAATATCTGGAGGAGACCGGCAGGAAGCTGCCCTACCTCAACAAGGTTGTCATCGGCGGCTCGTCATGCCCACGCATCATCACCAAGAAATTCCAGGACAATTACGATGTCCAGGTCGTCCACGCCTGGGGCATGACCGAAATGTCGCCGCTCGGCACACTGTGTACGCTGAAGCCGGACTATGCAGGCCTTAAGGGTGACGCCCGGCTCGATGTCCAGGGCAAGCAGGGTTACCCGCCCTTCGGCGTCGAGATGAAGGTGACGGACGACGAAGGCAACGCGCTGCCTTGGGACGGCAAGACATTCGGGCGGCTGAAGGTGCGCGGCCCCGCGGTGGCCAGCGCCTACTACGGCGGCGCCGGCTCGGAGCAGTTCGACGAGGATGGCTGGTTCGATACCGGGGATGTCGCCCACATCGACGCTGGCGGCTATATGCAGATCACCGATCGCGCCAAGGACGTCATCAAGTCCGGCGGCGAATGGATTTCGACCATCGACCTGGAGAATCTGGCCGTCGGCCATCCCGATGTCGCCGAGGCAGCCGCCATTGGCGTCCCTCATTCGAAATGGGGCGAGCGGCCTTTGCTGGTGGTTGTCCGCAAGCCGGGGAAGGAACCGACCAAAACCGATATCCTTGGTTTTCTCGACGGTAAGGTGGCCAAATGGTGGATGCCCGACGACGTCGCCTTCGTCGGCGAAATTCCGCACACCGCCACCGGCAAGATCCAGAAGATCACCTTGCGCCAGCAATTCAGGGACTACCGCTTGCCGACGGATTGACGCGATATTGCGTGTCTCGGCCTGATGCGGTCGTAAAAGGACAGTGCAGCGACGTGCACCTTTCCGGCAGGGCACGATAGCATTTCCAACTGGCGCACGATCCTCCTCGAAAATCGATTCCGATTTTGGTGGCCATGCGCTAAGTCTTCTTCGGCTTGGGATGACGCAGAGAAACATGGTCAGCATTTCGGAACGGCAAACGTCGAAGGCTGCCGGATGGTCGCGGCGCACCGCTGCTTTTTCGGCGGTGCTTTTGCTGACCGTGTTCGTCGGCCATTATTTCAACCTCGTTGAAACGCCGGTGTTCCTGTGGGTGTTGGCTATCGTCGCGCTGTTGGCGGCGCTGGCGCTGCTGTTCGCCGGATTTGCCTTCTCGAGGGTGTGGAATTTTGGCGACTATGGCGGCCGCGACATCACGGTCGGCGTCTTGCTGGCAGTGCTGGTGCTGACCCCCTATGGCATCGCCGCCTATTGGGCGACAATCTTTCCGCCGCTCAGGGATATTTCGACCGATTTCGACGAACCGCCGGCACTCGACGTCACCGGTCGCACGAAGGACATGAACGTGCTCTCGCCGCCGACGCCCGGCGAGCAGCGGTTGCAGACCGACAGCTATCCGCTTGTCACCGCGCGCAGCTACGACCTGCCGTTCGAGACCGTCGTCACTGCCGTTGAAACCGTGCTCGACCGCCGCGATTGGGATCTTACCGGACCCTATCCCGAACTCGCCGGGCAAAGCGACGTGACGATTACCGCTCTCGCCAGGAGCTTCGTGTTGGGCCTCCCCGCAGACGTGGCAATTCGCATCACGGACGACGGGGATACGGTTCTCGTCGACATGCGGTCGGCTTCGCGCTACGGCCGCTACGACCTCGGCGACAACGCTGCGCGCATCACCGACTTTCTGGCGGAGTTGGACCAGGAAGTCGCCGGCCAGGTCGGCGCGGCTCCGGCCGAATAGATGCTCGGGCCTAAGGGGCTGGCCTAAAAATGCCGTCTATGGCCGGCGCGGCGTCTGTCGCGACCAGGCCGCGCGCCACCAGATCCTCCAGATGGGCAAGCACCGACAACCCGGCGGCGCCATGCAGCCGCGGGTCGGTATCCCTGTAGATCGCCTTGACCATGTCTGCGATCGTGCGGTCGCCCGCGCGGATCCGCTCCAATATGGCCCGTTCGCGCATTTTGCGATGGGTCTTCAATCCGCGCATGAAGCCTCGCGGTGCCGTCACCGGCCCGCCGTGGCCGGGCAGCAGCAGGCGGTCACCGCGTTCGATCAGCCGGTCCAGCGAGGCCATGTAGTCCGCCATCGCCCCGTCCGGCGGCGCGACGATGGAGGTCGCCCACGCCATGACGTGGTCGGCCGAAAACAGGATGCCGGTGCCCTCCAGCGCGAATGCCGCGTGGTTGGCGGTATGGCCGGGGGTCAGGACCGTGCGGATTGCCCAGCCGACGCCGGCGACCAGCGCGCCGTCCGGCAGCGCGAGATCGGGAACGAAAGCGGTATCGGCGCTGGCATCGAGCGCGTTGATCTCGCCAATATGCAATGGCCTTGCCGGCCGGTGCGGCCCTTCCGCCATCACCTGGGCTCCGGTCTCCTGCTTCAGCCGTGCCGCCAGCGGGGAATGGTCGCGATGCGTGTGGCTGACGAAGATGTGGCTGACCGGCCTGCCGGCGATGATGTCGAGCAAGGTGCGAAGGTGAGCTTCGTCATCCGGCCCCGGATCGATCACTGCCAGCGTATCGCGTCCGACGATGTAGCTGTTGGTGCCGTGAAAGGTGAAGGGACTTGGATTTCGGGCCGTGACGCGCTGCACGTCGGGCGCGACGCTGACGCCCCCGCCGTAGCAGGGATCGAAGCTGGTATCGAATTCGAGGGCCATGGCGGTGTCGATGCCTGTTGCGGGAATGGCAAAACCGATTGCCGCATAGCACGCAAGCCAATATAGGAAAACGCAAGACCGCGATCATCGGATGGCGGCACTCGGATGGGGAAGACCATGGCAACTGCAACGACGATGCGCCCGCTTGTTTCTCTGGCTCTGCCGCAAGATGGCGCGGCGCGGCTGGCAACGCAGTTTTTCCTGGCGATAGCCGGGACATTGCTCCTGACCCTGTCGGCCAAGACCAAGGTGGTTCTGGGGCCCGTCGATATTTCGATGCAGACGCTCGCCGTCCTGCTGATCGGGGCCGCTTTCGGCCTGCGGCTCGGCGTCGCCACCCTGCTGCTCTATATGGCCGAGGGCGCGATGGGCTTCCCGGTCTTCCAGAGCACGCCGGAAAAAGGAATCGGCATTGCCTACATGCTCGGCTCGACCGGCGGCTATCTCGCCGGTTTCGTGGTCATGGCGGCGATCGCCGGCTGGGCCGCGGATCGCGGCTGGGATCGCCATCCGATCAAGCTTTTCAACGCGATGCTGGTTGCCGAGTTCGTCATGATGGCCATGGGTTTTGCCTGGCTGGCGATGCTCATCGGTCCGGAAAAATCCTGGCAGTTCGGGGTCGTGCCGTTCATCGTCGGTGATCTGATCAAGGTTGCCCTGGCCGCAAGCCTGGTGCCCGCCGTCTGGTCGCTGCTGAAGCGCAACTGAGATTGTAGGCAACTCGGCCTGAGCGGAGGTCAGAGGTCTATTCTGGGGACGGGCGGTTCTGATGAAGGTTCTGGTCACCGGCGCTGCCGGCTTCATAGGCTATCACGTCGCCAGGCGGCTGCTCGAACGCGGCGACGAGGTCGTCGGCATAGACAGCATCAACGACTACTATGATCCGCAGATCAAGCAGGCGCGGCTGCGGCTTCTGGCCGAAGCAAGCCGCAACACCAATGCGGGCTACCATTTCATCCACGGTAATCTCGCAGAGCGAAACGTGGTGGACGGCTGCTTTGCCGATCACGCCTTCGACAGGGTGATTCATCTCGCCGCCCAGGCCGGCGTCCGCTACAGCCTTGAAAACCCGCACGCCTATGTCGAGAGCAACATTATCGCCTACGCCAACATGCTGGAGGCCTGCCGCAACAGCCGTGTCGGCCACCTGACCTATGCCAGCACGTCGAGCGTCTATGGCGCCAATACCGACATGCCGTTTTCCGAGCATCGCCCGGCCGACCATCCGCTGCAGTTCTACGCCGCAACCAAGCGCGCCAACGAGCTGATGGCGCACAGCTACAGCCACCTATTCGGGCTGCCGACCACGGGCTTGCGTTTCTTCACAGTATACGGCCCTTGGGGACGTCCCGACATGGCGCTGTTCCTGTTCACCAGGAACATCCTGGCCGGCGAGCCGATCAAGCTGTTCAACAACGGCAATCACACACGCGACTTCACCTATGTCGAAGACATCGCCGAAGGCGTGATCCGCGCCAGCGACAGCCCCGCCGCGGCTGATCCCGCCTGGGATTCCGATAATCCGGATCCTGCGACGAGCAGCGCGCCTTGGCGCATTTTCAACATCGGCAACAACAACCCGGTGAAGCTGACCGCCTATGTCGAGGCGCTTGAAAACGCGCTTGGCCGTAAGGCCATCGTGGAGCTCTTGCCGCTGCAGGCCGGCGACGTGCCTGACACTTTTGCCGATACTTCGGCGCTGCAGGCGGCGGTCGGCTATCGCCCCGGCACGTCGGTGACGGAGGGCGTCGGCCGGTTCGTCGAATGGTACCTGGCGTATTTTGGGCGGGGATAGGGCATCATGCCTTTGCGCGCCACTCTGGGTGCAATTTTTGACTAGGCGGCGGAGCGCTCTCGCGGCAAATTGTGGAGATGTGTAATCTCTACAACATCACCACGTCGCAAGAGGCCATTCGCCAATGGACTCGGACCTTACGAGACATCTTGGGCAACCTTGAGCCGTCTATTGACATCTATCCCAACCGGCCGGGCCCTGTCGTCCGCAATGCGCCGGACGGCGAGCGCGAGCTTGCTAATCTTTTATGGGGCATGCCGACACCCGTTGAGCGAATGAAGGGCAAGGCCGATTACGGCACCACCAATATACGCAATCCACAGTACGGCCATTGGCAGCAGTACGTTGGCGTCGAGAACCGCTGTGTGGTCCCCGTGACGAGCTTTGCGGAGCCTAGCCCCACATCCGGCGACAAGGACCCCGAGACGGGAATCCAGCGAAACTATTGGTTCGCGCTCAATGAGGACCGCCCTCTGTTCTTCTTTGCCGGGCTCTGGACGCGTTGGCATGGGGTGCGCAAGGTCAAGGATGGGCCCGCCGATTTTGAGCTTTACGGTTTCATGACGACTGCGCCCAACGCCATCATCAAACCAATACACGCAAAGGCCATGCCGGTCATTTTGACCACACAAGAGCAAACGGAGACCTGGCTTACCGCGCCTTGGTCGCAGGCGAAACGGCTACAGCGCACCGCGCCGGACGATGCATTGGTGATTGTGGAAAAGCCAGCTACGCAGGCCAAGTTCCCTCAGCAGGCCCCGCCAGCTCAGGGCTCGCTATTCTAGGTCGGACCTAGTTATCTTTCCAGATCACGCGACGTACCATGCGGACCTCAACTAGCCGCCTAATACGTATCTCCATGCCCTCCGACGCGCTAGGCAGCAAGATATCGACGTCAAGATCGCGACGTTTGCACCGCTCGCAACGCATATGCCGGTCAATTTCCCAAAACGGGATGTCTCCGACGAGCTTGGCGAGATCTCCCGGCAGATAATGGCGGGTGGTGTTGCAGTTAATGCAACGGACACGGATTAGTTGTCCCGCCTCATGCGCTCGGCACAAGGTCTGCACAAGGCGGCGTGGTCGTCTGCTCTGTTCTGGCATGCAAAAAAATAAGAAGATATTCCTCGCCGAGTCAATTCGGGCCTTGACAACTTTGTTCCCTTTTTGTTCAATAGAGACACAACACTTTTGGAGCAGTCCCATGGCCCATATGGTATCGCTGGATAGTCGCCAAGAAGCCGCCCTCCAGGCAATCGCCGACAAATTCATTGCCCAACACAAAGGCGACCCGGTAAAGGCGCTTAAAGAAATGATCGTTCTAAATGGTCACCTTCAGGATCGGCTTGACACGCTCACGACACCACACCGCTCAACACGCTAAGGAGAAGTGCGATGGCATAACGTCTAAACGTTGCCGAGCCACTTTTACGTCGCCTGGATCACCCGCGGAACGAGAACAATGTCAACGGGCCTAATTGCAGCCGAAAGCACCACAAGAACCGCTGAAGGCGTTCCCATCGGAGTCGGTGCCAGAATAGAAGCTCGAGTTGCCAATCCGCTGTTGCTGCATATGCCAGGCGCCCCCGTCAGCGGCCGTTCCATTTGTGATAGTGGTGTTGCCGAACGTGTTGCTGTTTTGAGACCAAGTCGACCCGGTGTTCGCGTTGTAGCCGGTCATGTTGGTGGTATTGCCGTAGTGCTGAATGTTATAAGAATTACCGTTTTCATCGGTGCATGTCTTGAAAGCATGGCTTCCAAAACAAGCCGCCTGCAATGAAGTAGGCGCAATGGCCAAGACCATTGCCATGAGCAATATTTTCATTCCACCCTCCCAATTGTACGATGACATTGCCACATCGAAGAATGGATGTCGAAAACTTTCGACAGCGGAGCATGTTGCGCCTGATTCAATGATTTCAGTAAATCTTGGCGCGATTGGCCGGAGTAGATTGCCACGTCCCGGCGCATCTCAGCAGCTTCTCTGATGCTAATCCAGCGCTTGTTATCTGCGACTAACCGATGGATGAACCGATGACAGCAGGCGCGTGCGAACACGACCATCCTGCAAGGGATACGCAGTGGTAGTCTCAGATGGATAGAGCGCTTGCCTGCTAAGCGAGAGGACGCGGGTTCGAGTCCCGCCCACTCTCCCCTTATTTTCGAAGACTCGCGTAGCGCGTGTGTTTCGGCTAACCGTAGTGGATGCCGCTACCATCGCTAGTCAATAGCTGGAAGTCGATAGTCAACCCCATCGAGTGGTCCAAGCCGGACCCGGAAGACGGGTACATTCGATTCTATGCTCCGCTGGAAATTGACGGCATCGTTGAAGCCGGCCTTGTCCTTACTGGCGGCACCTACTCACAACATCCCGATTGGCACGTTACGTTTGAATTGTCGGTCGCCGGCCTTGCTGGGCATCGACACACGAAGCTGATCCGCGTCGACTGGCGCGACACCAAGGGCGGCCATTCAAACAATCGCCGCAAGTGTGCAGGCGACGGTAAGCGTGTCCCGGAGACGCATCTACACAGTTTCGAACTTAATTGGATCGAAGCCGAAAGACGGATGAAGCGCGGCAAACTGCCTTGCGCCGAAGCTATTGATCAAGAGCTTCAATCATTTGAACAGCTTAGGTCATTTGTCGGAACTCGCTTTAGAATCAATAACATAGGCATTGTCCCGAGGCCGGATTGGGTGTATGATTTGTTCCAATGATGGTAGGTAGCGTAATTTCCGCCGAGGTAGAAAGGACCGTTGAAGAGACGGTCCGCGATCTCGTGCGCCTGAAGCGCATCAACGGTGGGTACTACGTAAATCTCCCACTGCTCTATCCCGACGGATCGTTTGTCACGGTTCGGATTGATCAGATTGCGAACGGGGTGCGCGTGAGCGATGCCGGCTTTGCTTATCGGGAAGTTGAAGATCTGAACGCCGCAAAATCGTTCAAGCGGACGGCCAATAAGGTTGCCGAAAGCACGGGCGTAACCGTGGGAGACCGCGTGCTCTACATAGAGGCGCCGATTGACGATATTCACCGGGCAATTCTGGACGTGGCAGAGTCATCTTGGCGCGTGGCGGATCATATCTGCCAACGTATTTTCGATGAGGATGACGAACAACTCGCCAATGAACTGAACGAGCGATTGGTCAGGGTATTCGGTCTAGACAAGGTTGACG
Organism: Mesorhizobium sp. B2-1-3; assembly: GCF_006442495.1. NCBI lineage: Bacteria > Pseudomonadati > Pseudomonadota > Alphaproteobacteria > Hyphomicrobiales > Phyllobacteriaceae > Mesorhizobium > Mesorhizobium sp. B2-1-3. The sequence continues at coordinate 270,390 of NZ_VFWL01000005.1, read as the reverse complement.
AAGGTAAGACGATCATTGGCGCGTCAACGAACCCATGGGAAGTCTCGGCGGTCGTTGCGGTCAATGGTCATACCGCTGTTTTTCAAGCGGTGAGCAACCACGCGAACTCGGTGTATCGGGCCTCGACTGCATTCCATGATTTGGCAGCGCTAGATAAGCCGCCACGGCTTATCGCGGTTGTCAGGGATAGGGGAGCGCTAGGTTCGAAACTAGGGTTGCTCTCCCCCGGTCGCATCATCGAGGATTCGCAGCCGGATGAACTATTCAGGAAGGCGGCTGCATGACCGGTTTATCTTTGTCTAAGGCGGTGAAAGAAAACCGGCTGGAAGAATTCATCCGCCAGCAAGAGGCCGCTGGCATCGGTCCAGTCAATGAGGCCGCCTTCCTAAAAGCGGCCTCCAAAGTCATCAAACACGAGCCACGATCAGATCAAACATCGCGTTCTGCATCACGCGATGGTTCGAGCGGAAAGTGAATTCCGCAAGGTAGCGGTCCATGTACTTTTCAGAGACATGGATATGCGTCGAGCGAACCGACGCTTTGAACAGGTTCCAAAAACTCTCAACATGATTGGTCGAGTGAGTTTCGCCAGTCCGGTAATCGCAGTGCGACCAGTCCTTTTGCGAGTGCGTCACGGTGCCGTGCTTGTAGCCGCCGCCGTCCAGTAAGCCATAGGACATGAGTCGTCGGTCGAGACGACAGAACCCTTCTCAACATTGCGCAGGGTCACGCCGCAAAGCGTAGTCATCTTCACGTTCGGAATAACTTCCGTGCGAATGTCGCCGCCGCGTTCCTTCATGCCCATGACGATGGTCTTGCCAGCCGCGCCGCGACCACGCTTGCCGGGGCTATAGCCGCTGACATAGGTTCGTCCATTTCGACGTGGCCTTGCAGCATGTCGAAGTCCGTTGTCGATCCGATCAGCTCGCGGATTTTCATGCCCATGCGCCAAGCGGTTTTGTAGGTGACGCCAAGCTGGCGCTGAAGCGCTTTGCCCGAGACGCCGTGGCGTGTCGTGACGAACAGATAGATCGCATAGAACCACGATTGCAGCGGCGTGCGGGTATCTTCGAACACAGTGCCAGCGGTCGGGTAAACATGGTCGCCGCAATGCGAGCAAGCGAAGGCGCGTCGGTCGCTCATACGGTGGAACGTCGAAAGGTTGAGGCACTTCCGGCAAGGGTGCTTCATGCCGTGGCGCACGTCCATGATGTGCTGGAGGCAAGCTTCGTCATCCGGAAACCGGGCGAAGAAATCGCGGACAGAGAATTTCGGTGACTTGCTCGGGTTTTCCATGACCCTTTGCACGAAATCAACCCTCGAAGTCGTTCATGACCTCGAATTGACACTTGAGGGCGGCATACCGGTCGTTTTGTTAATGATTGTGTATGCCATATTGCTTTTCGCCTCGTCGGTCCGGATTCGCCGGGAGCCGTACAGAAGGCTGCATTTCTGTCGGTGTCGTTTTTGCTCGTTCACTCTCTTGTCGACTATCCCTTGCGAACCGCAGCACTCGCGATGACGTTTGCCTATTTGAATGCGATCGTCTTTCACAAGGGTTTTGCCGAGCGGCTGAACCAAAGGCGCGAGATGGGCGAGATAGGCCATCACGATGAAGACAATCTGCTTGTCCCGGCCAGGACCTCGGGCCCGGCAAGGCAAGGGCGGTTGGCGGGGGCCGGGGACACTCGCTCGGCCCCTTCGTCGGGCACCAGATTGACAAGCCACGGCATGAAACCTAAGCACGGGCGGCTTGTGTCAGGGGAGGGGACTTAGGCATGTCAAGGAGAGTTTCTTGAAAGGAATTATCCTTGCTGGAGGCAGTGGAACGCGCCTTTATCCGCTAACGTTGGCGGTCTCCAAGCAAATCCTCCCGGTATACGACAAACCGATGATCTATTACCCGCTGAGCGTTTTGATGCTTGCGGGGATTCGAGAGATTCTGGTCATATCCACGCCGCGGGACCTGCCGGTTTTCCGCGAGCTGTTGGGCGATGGATCGGAATTCGGGCTTGAGTTGTCCTACGCCGAGCAGCCGCAGCCCAACGGGCTTGCGGAAGCGTTCATTATCGGCCGCGATTTCATCGGCGCGGACAGCGTTTCGATGATACTGGGCGACAACATCTATTTTGGCGACGGATTGTCCAAGCTTTGCCGCACCGCGGCATCGCGCGAAAGCGGCGCTTCGGTGTTCGCCTACCATGTCGAGGATCCGGAGCGCTATGGCGTGGTGTCCTTCGACAAGACCACTGGAACCGCGCTCACGATTGAGGAAAAACCACAGAAGCCGAAATCCAACTGGGCCGTCACCGGCCTTTATTTCTACGACAACCAGGTTGTCGATATCGCCTCAAGGATTCGGCCCTCGGCTCGAGGCGAGCTCGAAATCACGGCGATCAACAATGCCTATCTCGAGCGTGGCCAGTTGCAGGTGCATCGGTTGGGGCGCGGCTATGCCTGGCTCGATACCGGCACTCACGACAGCCTGGACGATGCTTCTTCGTTCGTGCGTACAATCGAACGTCGCCAGGGCATCAAGGTCGCCTGTCCGGAGGAAATCGCCTTCGAACAGGGCTGGCTGAGGGCCGATGAAGTGTTGCAGCGGGCAACCCGCTTGGGAAAAAATGAATATGCCGCTTATCTGCGCCGTCGCGTGGTCGAGTTGTCGGAGGACTAGATGCTGGAGGTGAGACCCCTTGGCATCGAAGGTCTGCTCGAAATCATTCCGAAGCGGCACGGCGATGCCCGTGGCTACTTCACCGAAACCTGGAACGCCGCACGCTTCGCCGAGGCCGGCCTCGAACTCGCCTTTGTCCAGGACAATCACTCCTATTCCGCCGCGGCCGGTGTCGTCAGGGGATTGCACTATCAGTTGCCGCCACGTGCCCAGGACAAGCTGCTGCGCGTTGTCAGAGGCAGCGTCCTGGATGTCGCGGTTGATATCCGCCGCTCCTCGCCGACATTCGGAAAATGGGTTGTCCTCGAGGTCTCGGCCGAGAAGGGCAACCAGATCCTGGTGCCCAAGGGCTTCGCCCACGGCTTCATGACGCTCGTGCCCGATACCGAGGTGCTGTACAAGGTGACCGACACCTATTCGCCCGAACACGACCGCTCGATCCGTTTCGACGACCCCGCCATCGGCATCGAATGGCCGCCGCCGCCTGGCGGCTTCCAGCTTTCTGACAAGGACCTCAAGGCGCCGCTGCTCGCCGCCGCCGAGGTGTTTGCCTGATGAACATTGCCAGATGCACGGGGATAGCGGCATGAACTTTCTGGTGACGGGCGGGGCCGGCTTCATCGGTTCGGCGGTGTGCCGGCATCTGTGCGCCAACCCGGCCTACCGGGTGACCAATCTCGACAAGCTGACCTATGCCGGCAACCTGGCCTCGCTGCGGCCGATCGAAAATGCACGAAATTACAGCTTCGCCCAGGCCGACATCTGCGACGAGCGGGCGGTGCTCGACATATTGCGCCGCGGCGATATCGACATCGTCATGAACCTCGCCGCCGAGAGCCATGTCGACCGCTCGATCGATGGGCCGGGCGCCTTCATCGAGACCAACATCGTCGGCACCTACCGGATACTCAACGCAGCGCTGGAGTACTGGCGCGGCCTTTCCGACGACAGGAAGGGCCGTTTCCGCTTCCATCACGTCTCGACCGACGAGGTGTTCGGCGACCTGCCCTTCGATGGTGGCATGTTCGTGGAAGAGACGCCTTACGCGCCGTCTTCGCCCTATTCCGCCTCCAAGGCGGCCTCCGACCATCTGGTGCGCGCCTGGCACGAGACCTATGGCCTGCCGGTGGTGCTGTCCAATTGTTCGAACAATTACGGGCCCTACCATTTTCCCGAAAAGCTGATCCCGCTGGTCATCCTCAACGCTCTCGACGAGAAGCCGCTGCCGGTCTACGGCGCCGGCGCCAATGTGCGTGACTGGCTGTTCGTCGAGGACCATGCGCGCGCGCTGGAACTGATCGCCACCAAGGGGCAGCCGGGCGAGAGCTACAATGTCGGCGGCAATTCGGAACGCACCAATCTGGGTGTCGTCGAGACGATCTGCGATCTGCTCGACGCCAGGCGCCCCCGGGCCGGCGGCAAAAGCCATCGCGACCTGATCTCTTTCGTCACCGACCGTCCCGGCCATGATCGCCGCTACGCCATCGACGCCTCCAAGATCGGCCGCGACCTCGGCTGGGCGCCGAGGGAGAATTTCGACAGCGGCCTGGCAAGGACGGTCGACTGGTACCTGGACAACAAATGGTGGTGGGGACCGATCCGCGAACAGCGCTATGCCGGCGAAAGGCTGGGCGAAGCCCGCAAGGCGGCCGTGTGAGGCTCGCTGTCACCGGACGCGAGGGCCAGGTCGCGGCAAGCCTTCTGGGGGCTGGGCGCGGGCGCGAAGGCGTCGAGATCATCGCCATCGGCCGGCCGCAACTTGACCTCGCGCGGCCCGGGACCGTGATCGACGCCATAGCGGCCGCCAAACCCGATGTCGTCGTGTCGGCAGCCGCCTACACGGCGGTGGACCAGGCCGAGGACGAACCTGAGCTCGCCTTTGCGGTGAACGCCGCCGGCGCCGGCGAGGTGGCGCAGGCGGCGGCTCGGCTCGGCGTGCCCGTCATCCATCTGTCGACCGACTATGTCTTCGACGGCACCAAGGACGGTCCCTATCTGGAAACCGACGCGACCGCGCCGATTGGCGTCTACGGCGCCTCCAAGCTTGCCGGCGAACAGGCGGTGGCATCAGCCAATCCGCGCCACCTGATCTTGCGCACGGCGTGGGTCTACAGCCCGTTCGGCAAGAATTTCGCCAAAACCATGCTGAGGCTGGCCAGCGACCGCGACGAGATACCGGTTGTGGCCGACCAATGGGGAAATCCCACTTCCGCGCTTGATATCGCTGACGCGATCCTGCATGCGGCAGCACGGCTGCACCGCAACGAGGATTTCGCCGCGTGGGGCATCTATCATCTGGCCGGCACGGGCGAGACCAACTGGAGCGGCTTCGCCCGCCATATCCTGGACATAAGCGGTGGGCTCGGTGGCCCCTCCGCGCGGGTGCGCGATATTGCTGCGACGGACTATCCGACCAAGGCGCGCCGCCCCGTCAATTCCCGGCTGTCGAGCGCGAAGTTTGCCTCCGTGTTTGGATGGAGTGCGCCGGTACTGCGGAAGTCGGCGCGGGAGGTGGTCCGTCGTCTCCTGAGCAGGTGACCTGACGGGCTTTGACTGCATCAACAACCAGCAACCGGCGGGGATTCACCGGCTGCCACAGTGCGAAACCGTATTCAGCGTCGGCGGTTATCGAGTTGGTGATAGAGATCGGCGTATGTTTTTCCCATCCTGTCAGCTGTAAAGAGGCGAACGTAGCGATCGCGAGCAGCTCGCCCCCAGTTCGCTGCCTCGACCGGCGAATCGACGACCTGGTTGATGGCTTCGGCAAGGCGTGCTGGATCGGAAGGCGGTACGACCAACCCGGTCTCGCCGGCTTTGTTCACATAACTTGTTCCCGTTCCGATCTCGCAGGAGATCATCGGTTTACCGCACATCGCAGCCTCGACGAGAGAAAGCCCGTAGGCTTCCGACCTCTGGTTTGACGGAAAAACGAACCCCAGGCAGTTGTGGAGGAGCGCCATCTTGTGCCGCTCGGCCACCTCGCCGAGGAATATCACATTGTTGCGACGCAACGTTTTGGCCTGAAGCTTGAGCCGCTCTTCGATAGGCCCTGATCCGGCAATAACGATCTTGCACCTGACTCTGTCGGCCGCCTGAACCAGCACGTCCAGCCCCTTATAGTAGCGCAGGACGCCGACGAAGAGCACGAAAGGCTCCGTCACCGCCGCTTGGCACCATCTGTTGTCGGCTTCGGTCGGCGTGGGATAATCGGTTTCATTGATGCCGATTGGGATGATCGCCGATTTGCCCTCCAAGGCTCTGAGAACGGGGCTCGATTTCAAATAGTCCGGAGATGTCGCGACGATAGCGTCCACATCCCTGAGGAAGCGCAGCATCAGCGGCCGATAAAGAGGCAGCAAAAGCCTCTGTTTGACGATGTCGGAATGGTAGGTGACGACGGTCGGTTTGCCATGACGGGATTGAAAATGCACCATGTCCATGAGTGGCCATGGGAAATGGTAATGTATGAGGTCGGCTTTCCCGGCGAGCGCTCCGAACTTCCGAAAGACGTCAAGCGAAAACCCGGTCGACGCCAGTTCGAAATCCAGCCTGGCTTTTCGGGCCATGTGCCCGTCGAGATGCTGCGTGTTCTCGTTCGGAGCACGGCTCAAGGAGAGCACTTCGGTTTCGATGCCGCGGCTGGCGGTGCTTTGAGCGATGGCATGTATCGTCCGCTCCACCCCGCCAAAGGTGTCGGGCCAGTATGTCTTGAAGAAGTGCAGCACTTTCAAAGATTGGTCTTCCGTCTTCGCTCGATGGCCAGTTCAAAAATCTGAAGCATACCTTCCACGTCAGCGCCTTCTTGCGGTTATGGCCAATTCGAACACTGCGACCAGGTCCAAGGCGCTTTTTCTCCAGTCGAACCGGAGCGCGTTCAGGGGCGCTTTCTCAGCCAGCCGCGAGCGCAACGCATTGTCGAGTGCCAACCGGCCCATCGCGGCGGAGATATCCTGGACGTTGGTCGGGTCAACAAGAATGGCAGCTTCGCCAGCCACCTCGGGCATGGAAGACATATTTGAAGTTACAACAGGCACCCCAACCCCATTTGCTTCGATAATTGGAAATCCAAAGCCTTCGTATAGCGACGGCATGACAAGAAACTTCGCTCGGCGATAGAGGACAGCGAGATCGCTGTCCGTGACATAACCCGTAAGTCGCACGTCCGATTCGATTTCGAGGCGCACCATGCGCTCGCGCAGGTCGCCGAGACGCCACCCCTGACCCCCCGCTACGACGAGCAGCAGATTTTTCCTGACCGGCTCCGGAAGCAGCGCATATGCTTCCAGGAGACTTGGCAAGTTTTTGCGGGGTTCAAGTGTGCCGACAAAGAGGGCGTATTCGCGGTCGATGCCTTTGTCCGCAAGCACGCTGCTGGTCCCGCCATCCTCCAGGCGCGTCACTCCAGGGTACACCACGTGCAGTTTCTTGGAGACCTGTGGATACAGCATTCGAATGGCATCGGCCGTAGCGCGCGAGACTGCGACGATCTTATCCGATGAAAATACTGCAGGTCGCATGAGGAAGCGATCGCCGAGCCAGCCCTGCAAACGCATTGTCGATGCCGCATGGTGCCATACGAGATCGTGAATGGTCACAACGCGGGGGATATCCGGATCCAAGCTAAAGGGCAATCTGTGTGCAGGCCCCCAAAAGATGTCGATTTTGTCGCGGGCGGCCAGTTTGGGTAAGATGGTTTGACCCCAAACCATGCGCCTGAAATTGCCTGCATGATCAGATATCCGAAACGTACCGCCCGATAGACGAGACAGATCCGACACCGGTCGCTCCGGGAGATACAGAAAGATTTCGTGACCGGCTTCCGCCAACCCACGGCACATCTCCAGCACATAGCGGCCGATGCCTGTGAGATTGTGGACAAGGTTGCGGGCATCAATGCCGATTTTCATGAATCGGGCCGTTTTTCTGTTCGAGCCTGAAAGGAAAGCGGCTGGCGCTGTCTAGCCGTGGGCTCGACGGGCCGGCGTGCCTGTATACACGCCGGGCACTTCAATGTCTCGGACGACCGTTGCGCCAGCGCCGATGATGACATTGTCGCATATGCTGAGCCGATCAATCACGGTCGCACCTGCGCCAACCAGAACCTGTGTGCCTATTCGGCAACGGCCTGCAACGGTCGCATTGACGGATATATGAGAAAAATCACCGATCACGCATTCGTGGTCAACGACTGCGCCGCTATTGATGATGACGCCCCGGCCAACCTTTGTAAGCGGTCCTATATGGGCCTGATGAGCGACCAGTGAGCCTTGCCCGATCTCACATCGCCTCCCGACAGAGGCAGTCGGTGCGACGAGCATCGCAAGAGGAACAAGCGCGCTCCCGCATTGCGCGCGTCGCCGCGCATTGTCACCCGAGCCCGGAAACATGAACCAACCGGCGCCGGAGGCATTGCTGGGAAGAACAGCGACAGCAGGAAAGCCCGCAAATTCCTCACCGGCCTTTGCCTGGTCATCGATGAAAATCAAATCATCGAACCCTGACGACAGCGCTATATCCCCTACGCTACGCGCATGGCCGCCAAAGCCCAGAATGAAAAGACCTTTGCTCATAGTGACGGCGTCATGCCTTTCTGCTCGGCTATGACATCAAGGATGCGGATATGTTCCTTAACAACATCCTTCCACGTACGTTTCGCGAGAACATCAAAAAATTGGCGCTGCTGAGCGTAGAGGGCATCCCGGTTTTGAAGTGCCCATTCGATCTTGTCAGCCATTGCCTTCCAATCATATGGGGCGAACAAGGTGGATTCTCGCAGCGCCGGATCGACAACAATCTCCCTGGTCACCTCAATGTCGCCCATGACAACGGTAGTTCCTACGGACAACGCCTCTGTAATCGTGAATGGCATTCCACCTTCGGAAAGCGATGGATTTACCGCAAGGTCAGCGCACTTGTAGAGGCGGCAAGCTCTACCGGACCCCGGGATGAACGCCGACCAAGACAGATTGGGTGGGCATCGACATCACTGCGCCAATCCATTCACTTTTTTGTATGCCTTGATCGCGGGCCCTATTGCGCCGTCAAACGCAACCGCTCCATGATGAAAAACAACACCTCGCTCACAAATGGAACTCAGCGTGCCAAAGTCGTGTGAAGCGAGCAACAGAATCTCCGCCTGCTCGACAAGATCCAGGATGCGTTTGCGCGCTTTTCCCATAAAATTCGCATCACCGGCACCGATCACCTCGTCGAGGAGGAGAATGTCACCGCCGACCGCTGTCGAAATCGCGAAGGCGAGGCGCACCTGCATGCCAGCGGAATAGGTTTTGATCGGATAGTCGATAAACTCCCCGATATCGGCAAAGGCGACAACCTCGTCCTCTATCGAGCGCATGAATTTGGGCGAGAGACCAAGGAGAAGTCCGCGGTACAGGATGTTCTCCCGGCCGGTGGCATCAGGCTCGAAACCCAAACTCAGGTCAAACAAAGACCGGACGGTCCCCTCGACCACGCGCTTCCCGGAAGATGTCGGGTATAATCCTGCCACCATCTTGAGGAACGTGCTCTTGCCGGCCCCATTGTGTCCTAGAAGGCCAACGCGTTCGCCAGGACCAATGTTCAGGCTAACATCCTTCAATGCGTGGATGTCGACGATCTTCTTGCCTCCTCCGTTCAACGTCGCCAGCGACGCCAGCATGGATTTCAACGACCGCTCGCTGAAGCCGACGGATGCATAATGGAGGTTTACCGACTCGAGGTGAATCCGGTTTGTCATAGGTAGAAGATCACCCTCTTTTCGGCGGACCTGCCCACGAGTGCTGCGATCAGCACGAGCACTGCGATAGTCCCGAAGCACCACAGGTAATTGGCAGCGACGGGCCATTCACCATGCAGGAGTGGAGCGCGTACGATCTGGAGGAGGTGATAAAGCGGATTGTAGTCCAGAAGGACATGCAGATTGCCTTTGCGGAACACCGAAGTCTCGAAATAGATTGGTGAGACAAACCATAGGGCTTGCAATATCAGGCCAAGCGCATGCGGCAGATCGCGAAAACGGGCAGAAAAATATGCCATTATCGTCGCCCACGGCCAGACAATCAGACCGATGATCGGGAATATCGTGAGGGCGGCAAGCCAAGACCAGCCGAAATTCTGCGGCATAACGACAAGCACCCAACCGATGAGGCTGATGCTGGCCAGGGCAAGCACCATAAGCCCGGAAATAACGTTTCGAAGCGTATATATCGCTAACGGGTGACGTGTCTGCTTGATGTACGCGTCGGCTTGGACGAAAGCCAATGCGCCTCCACTTACATTGAAGACGATGTACTCCCAGATGATGACCCCGGAGAGAATGTAGGGCGCATATTCCGAGATCGCGGCGTCGAAGATGCGACTGAATACGATGGAGATAAGGATCGTTAGGCCCAGAGGCTGGATAATCGACCACAGGACACCGAAGAAGGACCTTCTCCAGCGACCGCGCAGATCGGACATCGCGAGATGCATCCAAAAATATCGCGCGGCCCAAATGCCCCTAAGATACTCGTTCACAGGCCATTTCCTTAACGCAAAGTCACCGCGGTCGATCCTCGAAATAACCGATGATCGAAGAACATATGCGGTTCAACTGTTCCTCGGTCAGTCCGGGGTAGCTCGGCAGATTGATGCCACGCTTGCTTACGCTATCGCCATTCGGAAAGGCCCGGTCAGAATAACAGTGCGGCATGTGGCTGGCTAAGGGGAAAAACGGGCGTGTCTCGATTTCGTCGTCGGCAAGACGCGCACGCAACCGATCTCGATCCTCAACGTGGTCAACGACAATCGAACACATCCAGTGCGAATGATTAACGTCGCCCACGGGATCATGGGTCCTCAAGGGAAGCCCGGACAGTCGGGTCCGGTATATCTCTGCGATCTGCTGCTTGCGGTGGATGATCTCTTCAGCCATCTCGATCTGGGCAAGCCCGATCGCCGCCTGGATATTGGTCATCCGATAATTGTAGGCGAGCATGTCGTGCCAGTATTCGCGGGTCGGCGAGACACCTTGGCTTTTCAGGCGCCGACACTTGTCCATCACCTCAGCCGATCGCGCCAGAACCATTCCGCCTTCGCCAGTTGTGATTGTCTTGTTCCCGAAGAAACTGAAGGTGGCAACATCACCAAACGTGCCGACATGCCGGCCTTTCCACCGGGTCCCGAAGCCTTCCGCGCAGTCCTCGATGAGCAAAAGAGCATGATCGCGGCAAAGGGCCGAGATCGCATCCATATCACAGGGATGGCCATACAAATGCACCGCCATGACCGCGCGGGTTCTCGGGGTTATAGCGTCACGTATTGCCTGCGGATCCACCTGCAGCGTGTCTTCCAACGAATCGACGTAGACTGGCGTCGCGCCGGTCTGCAAAATGGTGTTGACCGACGCTATGTAGGTGAAGCTTGGAACGATGACCTCGTCGCCGGCACCGATGCCCAATGCATCCAACACAAGGTGGATGGCTACGGTACCGTTTGCCACGCTTGTCGCCTCTTTCGCGCCTACATACTCCTCAAAAGCCTTTTCAAATCGGGATATGAAGGCTCCACGTGAGGAAATCCAACCCGTAGTCAAGCACTCGTTGACATACGCCGATACGTTTCCGCTAAGGTATGGCTCATATACTGGAATTCGTGCCATGGTTATTCTGCGCGAGTGAAGCGTTGATAGCCATGCGTTGTAAGCAGCTTTTCCTGCTCGGCACCCTTAAAGTCCTCGCGAATCATTTCTTGGACCAGCTCGGTGAATTTAATCCTAGGTTCCCAGCCAAGGTTCTTTCGAGCTTTACTGGCGTCGCCAAGAAGCGTTTCGACTTCTGTCGGCCGAAAGTAAGCCGCATCGACAGCCACTATACATTGACCGCTTTTGTTATCGTACCCTTTCTCGCCGACGCCTTTTCCCTCCCATCTTACGTCAATATCCAGTTCCGCAGCCGCCAGAGTCACAAATTCGCGCACGGAATGCTGCTCGCCAGTTGCGATAACGTAATCCTCAGGCGCCTCCTGTTGCAACATAAGCCATTGCATCTCAACATAGTCTTTGGCATGCCCCCAGTCGCGCAGTGAATCTAGATTACCCAGGTAAAGCTTCTCTTGCATGCCTAGCTTGATCCGTGCCAGCGCTCGCGTAATCTTACGCGTCACAAACGTCTCACCTCGCATTGGGGACTCGTGATTGAACAGAATGCCGTTACACGCATAGATGCCGTATGCTTCGCGATAATTGATCGTAATCCAGTATGCATACAATTTGGCCACGGCATAAGGAGACCGTGGGTAGAATGGCGTGGTTTCCTTTTGCGGCGTCTCTTGCACGAGCCCGTACAGCTCAGACGTAGACGCCTGATAGAAACGGACCTTCTTCTCCAAGCCGAGAATTCGGATGGCTTCCAAAATTCTCAACGCCCCTAGAGCGTCGGAGTTGGCGGTGTATTCAGGTTCCTCAAATGAAACGGCTACGTGACTCTGTGCCGCCAGATTGTAAATCTCATCCGGCTGAACGAGCTGAATGATCCGCATCAGACTTGATGAGTCAGTCAGATCGCCATGATGCAACGTCAGATCTACACCCTTTTCATGTGGATCATGATACAAATGATCGATGCGATCCGTATTAAAAAGGGATGTGCGGCGCCTTACGCCGTGAACGGAATAACCCTTTTCCAGCAGGAATGCCGCCAGATAGGCGCCGTCCTGCCCGGTGATGCCGGTTATCAGTGCTTTTTTTTTCATCAATGTTCTCGATGTATCCGATTTGTGTCCGCCCAGCCCCTAAGGCTTTGCCGCCCCCAGCACCGTGAGCCAATGGATTGTCAGGCGCGGCCGTATACGTCGTCAAAACGCACGATATCGTCCTCGCCGAGATAATCGCCGCTTTGCACTTCAATGATCACCAGGTCAATCCGGCCAGGGTTTTCCAGCCTGTGTTTATGACCGCAGGGGATGTAGGTTGACTCGTTGGTCGCCAGGAACAGCTCCTGGTCGCCATTGACTATTTTCGCGGAGCCGCTGACCACGACCCAGTGCTCGGAACGATGGTAGTGCATCTGCAGGCTCAAACGTCTGCCGGGTTTCACCTCGATGCGTTTGATTTTGAAGCGCTCGCCTTCCTCCAGAACCGTATAGGTGCCCCACGGCCTATGTACGGTGCTGTGGACCAAATGTGCCTCATGCCCGGAAGCCTTGAGGCCCTCGAACAACTTCTTGACGTCCTGAACGCGATCGCGGGAGGCGACAAGCAATGCGTCGGGAGAATCGACGATCACCAGATCGCTGACCCCGACCGTGCCGATGACGCGTTTGTCGGAACTTATATAGCTGCCGGTGGTGTCCACCATATGAACATCGCCGCGTAGCCTGTTGCCGCTTTCGTCAGGAGTGATCAAATCGGCCATTGCGTTCCAAGATCCGATGTCGTTCCAATCCATGTCGCAAGGAACCACGGCAAGATTGTTCGCCTTCTCCATAACCGCATGATCGAGAGAGATACGCGGAGCGGAGCCAAAATGCTCGGGCGCGAGTTCGATTTTGGCAAAGCCTTCGCCTTGACTGAATCGGCCGTTCTCATAACTGTCGGAAACCGCCTGGATCACTTCGGGGCAATGCAAAGCCATCTCGTCGAGCATGCGTTGCGCGCTGAAGCAGAATATCCCCGCGTTCCAGAAGAAGCGTTTGGATTCGACATAGGCCTTGGCTGTGTCGAGATCCGGTTTTTCAACGAAACGGACGACTTTCTCACCATCGGCTTCGATATAGCCGAACGCCGTGTCCGGCCTGGTTGGGCTGATGCCCAGTGTGGCAATCCGCCCCAGTTTTGCATATTCGATGGCGCGGCCCATAACGTCTAGAAACGCAGGCAAGTTGCCAATCATGTGATCGGCCGGGAAGACGCATAGAATCGCATCAGGACCCTGCGTTGCCTTGGCATGGACAGTGGCTGCCGCCACGGCAGCGGCCGTATCCCGGCCTTCCGGCTCGAGCAGAAACGTACGCGGCAACACAACCGAATCCAGTTCGTCGAAGTCGTCCTTCGTGAGGAAAAGGTGGTCCCCGGACGTTACAGCCACGAGTTCCACCACGCCCTCAATCGACGCGGCGCGCAGCACCGTGTGCTGAATAAGCGAATGCCCGTCCGCCACTTTAAGAAAAGGCTTGGGGTGCGATTGCCTTGAGGCAGGCCATAGTCGCGATCCGGCTCCACCGCTGATGATGACGGGAACCACTTTCATGAAATGACCTCTGCTTCGTTTGTGGATGCGATTGCCCGCGCCCTCTCGAGCGTCAGCGCCACAATCGCTCTCGCTCTGCCTGGGTCTGCTGCCTCCGAATAACAGCGAAGTTCAGGCGCGTTGCCGGACGGCCGCAGATGGATGATCTCGCCAGTCAGCATTTGTGTCCTTAGGCCGTCGGTCTCGTCAACTTCAGCAACAATCCCGAACGGGGCCAGAAACCGCTGCAGTGCAGGCCGATCCGCGAGCCGACGCATCAAGCTGCGCGAACTCTCCACTGGGAAATTCTCAAGGCGTTCGCTTGCACAGGCCGGAAGATTCCACAACGCGCGCAGACCTGACAGCGATTTTCTTGTCGACGCAACCATTCCGAGGACAGCCAGGATGGGGAGCAGTGAATCCCGTGTCGGCAATGCCGTCAATGTCTTGCCGTGTAGCGAACAGTCCGACCCCAAGAGAACGCCACCATTGGCTTCAAAGCCCACAACGATTTTCTCGGGGTGGTGTGAGGCTTCCATGGCTTCGACGACGAAGGGAGATCCGACCTTCGTTCTCAGAACCGTAAAACCGAAGGCTTTCGAAATACCTGAATTGGAAGTCACGGGCGTCACCACGATGTCAGCCCGCAGGAACAGAGCCGTGGCGAGGCCGATCAGGTCGCCGCGAAACAGGTCACCATTCTCGTCGGCAATCAGTGGCCGATCAGCATCGGCATCGGTCGACACGATGGCGTCGAGGTGGAATTCCCGCGCCCAACCCTTGAACTTTGCAATTGTGGTTTCGTCAACGGCTTCGGTATCGACGGGTACGAAGATCTCCGATTTCCCGACAGGTGTCACATCTGCGCCAAAGGATCGGAGAACCTCCACCAGAAGATCCGCCGCGACCGAACTGTGCTGATAGACGCCGAGCCTCAGGCCCGAAAGGGACCCTGGCTCCAAGATGTCATCAGCGCGCGCGCGATAGGCGGCGATCGCATTGTCGTGATGCCCCGGCAAAGCCGTACCTATTGGCGGCGGGGGGCAATAGGCGTCTAGCCGTTCGGCAGCATAGTGTGCCATAGCGGCTTCATCGGCCTTGGTGATCTCGCCCCGCGGGCTATAGAACTTGATGCCATTGCGGTCCGCAGGGATGTGCGAACCCGTAACCATGAGCGCCGCTGCGTCATGCTGCCCGGCATACAACGCCAAGGCTGGCGTTGGAATGGCACCGCAATCGATCGGTTGAAACCCACTTGCCGCCAAGGCAGCCATGCAGTTGGCGGCGATCGTCGGACTGCTATCGCGCAAGTCGCGACCAACGAACACCTTGGCCTTCGATCGGACCCCATCGGCAACGAGACGCCAAGCGAAAGCCTCCGTATAAAGGCCGCTGGGTTTCCCGACTAATTCTGAAGCCAACCCTCGCAGGCCACTTGATCCAAACTTCATCACTTCGCTTTGGCTGGTAAAGGGAAGACCGTCATATTGCAGCAGACTTGGCTGTCAACCGCAAAATCGCTTCGGGCGGTTCACCTTTCCTTCCAGCTATCCACACTGCATTCCCAGCCGCGTCGACAGGGTGAGAGCCGTCTGGCGTCAAGGACCGAGCGATGGCCTCACGATCGCGCTGCCGGCATTCTCGAACCGCTTGATATCTGCGGAACCATAGGCCATAGGTCGAGAGCAGACCGCACCAGGGCAAAGAGTAGTCAAGGATTGACCTCTCCGGCCGACCCCTCTCTCTATCCTGAGTTGCTGTCGGACTCCAGGGCTCTTTGCAGTTGATGTGCAAGATCTTGATCAAACGGACTTTCTCTTCACCCGCCAACCTATGAAAAAATCTCTGGCGATGATTTCAAGTCCACGCTATGCGATACACGCGGCGGGGGCCGAAGATTTGGTACTAAAAAGAAGCCGCCGGTGACGGATGGTATTCGCTCTAGAGCCACTTTAGTATTGAAGTCTTCGCGCCTGGAGTTCAGTACCGTCCGATGAAATCCTATGTAGAAGCTGTACCCGGACTCCGGCCCACAATGCGTCGCGCCATCATCATGATTCAAGACATCGCCATGGTTCTGGTGGCGGTGGCGCTTAGCCTGACTTTATCGCAGTCGAGGCTGTCGTTCGAAGCGTTCTCTCCAGCGGGTTTCGCTTGCTGGGCGAGCATCATTATTCTTAGTCATCTGTTATTCAGATATTGCGGCCTCTACAATACTGTGTGGCGCTTCGCCTCGACGCCGGATTTCTTCAACATCCTGAAGGGCTGCGCAATACTGACCATCGTCCTTTACTGTGTTTCGCTTTTTGTTCGTTCTTTTCAGCCGGTGGCGGGCCTCAATGAGCGCCAGTTCATCGTCTTCTTCCTGGTTTCTTTCACGATCATCTCGGCGCCCCGGATTTTCTACCGGTTCTTTCGCGACGGCGCGAGCTGGCGCATTCTGAGTCGCGGCAAGGCTTCGACCAAGAGAGCGGTGTTTGTCGGCAAGCTGAGCGAGGCCGACGTAATCATCCGTTTCACGCGCACGACGCAGCCTGTAGAGTATTCAATTGCGGGGATTATGGCGATTGAGCACGGTGTTCCGCAGGGCACTCGGATCCAGGGCGTTCCCGTCGTGGCCACCCGCCCCCGCCTGATCGAGGTGCTGGAAGAATACGCCAAGGGTACGACAAGCCTGGACCTGCTGATTTTCGGCAGCGGCGCCGAACATGAGATCGAGGAGTATTCGGAGCTCGTCCGTGTTGCCCGGCAAGGCGACATAGCGGTGGTGCAGTTCTCGGGGCTTTCGCAGCTTGGCCAGGAAGGAAAGCTCGTTCTCGACGAGGTCGAGATGGAAACGATCCTGCGCCGCCCCACGGTTCCGTCCGACATCGAACGCATCGGGGCCTTCGTCGGCGGCAAGCGCGTCCTGGTCACCGGCGGCGCCGGTTCCATCGGCCGCACCCTGGTCAAGAGGTCACTGGAACTGGGCGCGGAGGCGGTGCTGGTTGCCGATAATTCCGAGTTCGGCATTTTCCAGTTGAGCCAATATGTCGAAGAGAAGGACCACGACCGCCTCAAGGTCCGCATTGTCGATGTCGCCGACCGGCGCCAGATGACGCGTGTCGTCACCGAGTTCAAGCCGGACATCGTTTTCCACGCCGCGGCACTGAAGCATGTGCCTTTGCTCGAGGAAAACTGGGATTCGGCCATCCAGACCAATGTCTTCGGAACGCTTGTCTGTGCCGAGGTTGCCGCCAAATGCGGCGTCAAGCAATTCGTGCTTGTTTCGAGCGACAAGGCCGTGGACCCGACATCCGTGCTGGGCCTGACGAAGCGGGCGGCCGAACAGATCGTCAGCGCCTTGCATGAAACGCCCGCCGGCGAGCCCGGCGCGCGGCGCCCCGCCACCAAGTTCATAGCCGTTCGGTTCGGCAATGTCTTTGGCAGCAATGGCTCGGTCGCAACCATATTCCAGGCGCAGATCGAGGCCGGAGGTCCGGTCACCATAACCGACCGGCGCATGACGCGCTATTTCATGACCGTGGCCGAAGCCGTCGACCTCGTCATCATGTCGGCTGCCGATGCCGCCTCGCGGAAAGCCGGCGACGACTACGCCGTCTACATGCTCGACATGGGCAAACCGGTGCCGATCCTCGAAGTTGCCGAGACGATGATCCGCATGTCCGGAAAAAGCCCATACACGGACATCCCCATTCGCTTCACCGGAATCCGGCCCGGTGAAAAACTCCATGAAACGTTGCATGGTGAGGATGAGGAGCTGGTCGAACTCGGCATTTCCAAGATTTTTGGCCTGAGCACCGATGTCGCGGAATGGTCCGATGTCCAGGCGGCGCTTGCGGCCCTGCAGCAATCCGTGAAGAGCCAGGACAAGGCATCCTCGCTCGCGGTGCTTGCGGGTCTTGACCATACCAAGAAGGTAAGAGGGGACGTGCCTGAGGCCGTGATCCCGAAAGCGGCCGGGCAGGCGAACTGATGCTTCAAAAGACCCTGGCCTTCTTCGGCGCTTGAGCAATCTGCGCAAGAGCGGCATTTATCGGCGGACCTTCGGGACTCTGGGGCGCTGGCTGGCGAGGGGTCGAGCTTGGTCGAGCGATAGCCTCATGCTACGTCGAGCGGATTCGTATTTCGTCTTTGGTTTTGGCAACGAGCACTATCGGCGGTTCATGAAGACAGCCAAGCAAATCTTCGATCTTGCCGGCGCGGCGCTGCTGCTCCTGGTCACGTCACCCGTCCTGGCGCTCGCTGTCCTGGCTGTTCGTATATCGTCGCCCGGTCCGGCCATCTTTTCTCAAACGCGGGTTGGCCGCGATGGC
The DNA here is from genome assembly GCF_006442495.1 of Mesorhizobium sp. B2-1-3. Taxonomy (NCBI): domain Bacteria; kingdom Pseudomonadati; phylum Pseudomonadota; class Alphaproteobacteria; order Hyphomicrobiales; family Phyllobacteriaceae; genus Mesorhizobium; species Mesorhizobium sp. B2-1-3. The sequence continues at coordinate 252,193 of NZ_VFWL01000005.1, read as the reverse complement.
GTGCTCTTTCGCTGTCACAAATTGCGCACGATGTATGTCGGCACGCCATCCTTGCCTTCGCACGAGGCGCCGGCGAATGCCGTGACGCCGGCCGGAAAGACCCTGCGGAAGTTCAAGCTCGATGAGCTGCCGCAGTTCTGGAATGTTCTGAAGGGCGAGATGAGCTTGGTCGGACCGCGTCCCTGTCTGCCGACGCAAACCGAGCTGATCGAGTGCCGCCGACGGCTGGGCGTTTCATCGGCGCTTCCCGGCATCACCGGCCTGGCTCAGGTCAAGGGCATCGACATGTCGGACCCGGCCCTATTGGCCGAAACCGATGCCGACTATCTCAAGGTCGCCTCGATCGGCCTTGATCTTCGCATCCTGCTCGCGACGATTTATCCAGGTTGAGCTTGCCTGCTGCGCGCCGCGATTTCGCTTAGACGATCAAGCGTCGCTGTTTCCGGCAGCCAGCCCTGCGAGACGAGCAGGGAAGGGTCGCATATCTGTGTCGCCGTCATGCTTTCCCAAAACGCCCGCTTGCCTAGCGCGACCGCGGCCATCCGCATCAGGCTGGCCGGTACGGCAGCCAGGCGCACCGGCCGCCCAAGTCCCTTACGGAAGGCGCTTACGACGGCTGCCACCGACACCGGAGGCACATCGCTGGCTATATAGGCAGGGCTAAGCGGCCCCGGATGAGCCAACAAATGCCGCACGGCTTGCGCGGCTGCGTCGGCCGACACCAGCGAGCGGGTTCCCGTCAGTACACCCGTCGGCAGCGGCAGGCTTGTATCGGCCAGGCGCATCAGCATTGCCAGATTGCCCTTCATGCCGCTTGCGTAGGCGGCAGGCAGGCGCAGCACGGCGGCGTCGGCGCGGCCGTGCGATGCATAGGCGTCCAGGACCCTGATCTCGCCCTCGCGTTTCGAGCACCCGTAGGCGCATTGCGGATCGGGGACCGTATGCTCGTCGATCGTTGCGCTGACGCGGGCGCCGATCACGGCCCGGACCGATGACAGTTGGATGAAACGTCCGCTTGCCTGCATGGCGGCCGCATGCGCCAGCCGCGCGCTCAGTTCCGCGTTGGCGGCTCGGTAGTCGGCTTCGGTGGCCTCGCCTTGATCATTGTTCAAGCCGGCGCAGTGAACGACGTCCGTGACGTCACGGGTGACGGCAAGGAAGTCCTTGGCCGGCGCATCGAAACGCGGCAAGCCAACGATGTCGCTGCCCGAAGCGAGCCTTTCTGGGTAGCGCGAGGCGAGGCGAACCTCCACCCCTGCCTCGCAAAGCCTTTGCACGACGAGACGTCCGATGAAGCCCGATGCGCCTGTGACCAAGACCTTCATTGCCTTGCCCGGAGCCGCTATTGCGTGACTGGCGGAAGCGGCATCTCTTCCGGCAACGGGGCCTGACGTCCCGACGCAAGATAGGTCCCGGATACCAGGAAGACCATGAACACCGAATCCAGGATATCTTGGCCGACCAGGATGCCTGTCATCCCAGCCGTCAGGTAGGTGATCACCATGACGACGACCATGGTGGCGCCAAAGCGCTCGATCGGGTCGGCGCTGTTGCGCAGGACCAGGGCGGCGTTTCTGCCGGCGACGACAAAGATCGCCGCCAAAGTCACGGCGCCCAGGATGCCCGCCTGTACCAATGCCGTCAGGAAGCCATTGTGGAAATGATTGAAACCTGCCGTTTTCGCGAACAGGTCTTGGAAGCCCTGCCTGATCAAGAGCTGGTTGGCGCCCACTCCGTGTCCGAACAAGGGCATGTCGCGGAATGCCTTCAGGCCGATGTCCCAGAGGGCAACACGTATTCCAAGCGAGGTGTCGGAATTGCCGTGCGCCCCAAGCGCGTCCCAATCAGAGCGCAGAAAATCAAATCTGTCGGATATTGTATGGAAGCCGATAGCGGCGACCGCGACGCCGATCGCCGCCAGCAGAAGCAGCAGACGGACGGCATTCTTCCCTTTCAGCCAATGCTGGTTGATCAACAGCACGGCAATGCCGGAAATCAGCAGCGCCAGCCAGATGATGCGCGTGCCGGAATAGATGATGGCGATCGTTCCGCCGAGCGCTGCGCAGATCAGCGCACTCTTGTGCCTTTCGATGCCCGACAGGGCACCGGCCACGCAGGCCATCACTGCAAGGCAGACGACCGTGGCGAACACGATCGCATTTCCCGCTCCGCCCTCCGCCCTCATCCCGATCCAATATTGCTGGATGATCGCCAACAGCAGCGCGACGAAACAGGCGGCCATGCTGCTGAGGATTATGATCCGGACAAGGGTTGTTTTCTGCGTAATGCTCCAGGTTGAATAGGAGAGGGGGAAAAACAGGAAGGTGACGAGCGGGATCAGATGCGGCGCATCCCTGACAATTGCGTTATTGGCGAGCGAAGCCAGGAGATTTGCCGCGCAATAGGCATAGATCGCGATCGTGAGCGCCATCATCGCCCGGTCGATGTTGAAGCGCCTCTTTTTCGAGGCGATCAAAAGAACCGACCACAGGCCGCCGCCGTTGAACACGAAGCTCACCACAGACCCCAGGACCGGTGGAAAAAAGAAGCAAGCGATGGAAAAATAGATATTGATCCGCGCGGGCGAGAACTGCCGTCTTATCGATGAAAGCTGGCTCAAGGGCGGCTCACCATTCTCGGACGCTTCACACGGCGGATTGTCTGACGGCGGCGAACATAGCCCTGCCGAAATTGCCCGTGTCGCATCGTGCATCTGCCCGCTTTCAGGGGCCGGTATAGCGGCTTGGGCTTTTTTCTGAAAGTGCATCAAGGCCGATTGCCACCGAAAATCGGTAGTCGCTGGCAGACGATCGGATTTGGGCGCGGCGAAGACTGCGTGCTTTTCATCAAGCAATTTTTTCCCCCGCATTTTCTCAGCCGCCGGCGTGACAAGCAGGAATTTCCGCATTTTGACGCATGGATGGAAAATTCATTCCCGAACCACTCCTTGCCAGGCGCGTCTTGCATTGTTCTGGGCAGCGGCGATCTGCTAGAACGCCCGCAAGAATAACATTGTCCAGAAGCAAGCTTGAACCGGGCGGGAAGCCCGATGATTTGATGCCAGGTCTTCTGTCGGAAGGCACGAGAGAACGCTAGACAGGCCATGACAACAGCGCTTACGCACCTGCAGCGGCTTGAGGCCGAGTCAATCCACATATTCCGTGAAGTCGCGGCCGCCTTCACCAAGCCGGTCATGCTCTATTCCGTAGGCAAGGATTCGTCCGTGCTGATGCACCTGGCGATGAAGGCATTCTATCCCGCCAAGCCGCCCTTTCCGTTCCTTCATGTCGACACAACTTGGAAATTTCGCGAGATGATCGCCTTTCGCGATCAGATGGCGCAAAAACTCGGTTTCGATCTCCTGGTTCACGTCAACCAGGATGGCGTGCGCGACAACATCAATCCCTTCGATCATGGCTCGAACACCCACACCCATGTGATGAAGACCGTGGCGCTGCGCCAGGCGCTCGACAAATACGGTTTCGATGCCGCCTTTGGCGGCGCCCGCCGCGACGAGGAAAAGTCACGCGCCAAGGAGCGCATCTTTTCCTTTCGCAACGCCCAGCACGTCTGGGATCCGAAGAACCAGCGTCCCGAAATGTGGAAGATCTTCAACACCCGCATCGCCACGGGTGAATCGATCCGGGTCTTTCCGCTGTCCAACTGGACCGAGCTCGACATCTGGCAGTACATCCTGCAGGAGAACATCCCGATCGTGCCGCTCTATTTCGCCAAGCAGCGGCCGGTCGTGGAACGCGATGGCATGCTCATCCTCAAGGACGACGATCGCATGAAATTGCGCCCCGGTGAGACGATCGAGAATCGGCTGGTGCGCTTCCGCACGCTCGGCTGCTATCCGCTGACCGGCGCCATCGAATCGGAAGCAGACACGCTGGAAGCTATCGTCGGCGAGATGCTGACCGCGCGCACCTCCGAACGGCAGGGCCGCCTGATCGACCGGGATGAAGCCGGCTCGATGGAAAAGAAGAAGCGCGAGGGGTATTTCTGACCATGCGCCACATCATGGCAAAGAGCCTCGCACCTACCGACGGCGTCCGCGACTATCTGGCGGCGCAGGAGAAGAAATCGCTGCTGCGCTTCCTCACCTGCGGCTCCGTCGACGATGGCAAGTCGACGCTGATCGGCCGCCTGCTGTCCGACACCAAGCAGATTTTCGAGGACCAGCTCGCCGCGCTCGAACGCGATTCGCGCAAGCACGGCACGACCGGCGACGACATCGATTTCGCACTGCTGGTCGACGGTCTCGAAGCCGAGCGCGAGCAAGGCATCACCATCGACGTCGCCTATCGCTTCTTCGCCACGCCAAAGCGCAAATTCATTGTCGCCGACACGCCCGGCCACGAGCAGTACACGCGTAACATGGCCACCGGCGCGTCCACCGCCGACCTGGCGATCGTGCTGATCGATGCGCGGCAAGGCGTGCTGCGCCAGACCAGGCGCCACTCGATCATCGCCTCGCTGCTCGGCATCCGCCATATCGTGCTGGCCGTCAACAAGATCGATCTCGTCGATTTCGACCAGGCGGTCTTCGACCGGATCACGCAGGACTATCTGCAATTTTCGCGCGATCTCGGCTTTGAGACCATCGTGCCGATCCCGATGTCGGCGCGCTACGGCGACAACGTCACCGGCCGCTCCGACAGGATGGAATGGTATTCCGGCCCGACGCTGATCGAACATCTCGAAACCGTTTCGGTCGACGAGGCCGCGGCCGAGCTGCCGTTCCGTTTTCCGGTGCAGTACGTCAACCGCCCCAATCTCGATTTTCGCGGCTTCGCCGGAACGATCGCCTCGGGCGCGATCTCGCAAGGCGACGAGGTCGTCGTCGCCAAGTCGGGCAAATCCTCCCGCGTCAGGCGCATCGTCGCGCAGGGTGGCGACCTCGCCCAGGCGGTTGCCGGCCAGGCCATCACGCTTGTCCTCGATGACGAGGTCGAGATTTCCCGGGGCAACATGCTGGTGGCGCCTGCGGCACGCCCGCAGGTCGCCGACCAGTTCGCCGCCAACATCGTCTGGTTCGACGAACATGCGCTGCTGCCGGGCCGCTCCTATATCCTGCGCACCGAGACCGACCAGACCAGCGCTACCGTCACCGACCTGAAATACCGGGTCAATGTCAATGACTTCGCCCGTGAAGCTGCCAAGTCGCTCGAGATGAACGAAGTAGGCATCTGCAACATCTCGACGCGCACGCCGATCGCTTTCGACACCTTCGCCGAGAACCGTACAACCGGCGCGTTCATCCTGATCGACCGCATCAGCAACGCCACGGTCGGCGCCGGCATGATCCTGCATTCGCTGCGCCGTGCCGAGAACATCCATTGGCAATCGCTCGATGTCGGCAAGCGGGTACGTGCCGACATCAAGAACCAGCGGCCCGCCGTGTTCTGGTTCACGGGGCTGTCGGGCTCGGGCAAATCGACCATCGCCAACCTGTTCGAGAAGAAGCTGTTCGCCTCCGGGCGCCATACCTACATTCTCGACGGCGACAATGTCCGCCACGGCCTCAACCGCGATCTCGGCTTTACCGACGCCGACCGCGTCGAAAACATCCGCCGCGTCGCCGAAGTGGCCCGCCTCATGGCCGATGCAGGGCTGATCGTCATCGTTTCCTTCATTTCGCCTTTCAGCGCCGAGCGGCGCATGGCCCGCGAATTGATGGCCGAAGGCGAGTTCATCGAAGTGTTCGTCGACACGCCGTTCGAGGAATGCGCCAGGCGTGACCCGAAAGGCCTCTACGCCCGCGCGCTCAATGGCGAGATCAAGAATTTCACCGGTGTCGACTCGCCTTACGAAGCGCCGGAAAAACCGGAAATCCATCTGAAGACGCTCGGCAAATCGGCCGAGGAGATGGTAGATGCCCTGGAACACTGGCTGAACGAGCGTGACATTGCCGAAGACCAATACGACAATGGCGGCGGCATCTGACGACAGGTCGATGCTCGAAATTTTCGAGGGGCTCGCTTTGGCGGCCGGCCGCGAGGTCATGCGTGTGTTCCACGCCGGCTGCGCGGTCGACCAGAAATCAGATTCCTCGCCGGTGACCGAGGCGGACCGCGAGAGCGAGAAGATCATTCTGGCCGGATTGCGTGCGGCCTTTCCCGACATTCCCTGCGTGGCCGAGGAGGAAGCATCCGCCGGCATCGTGCCGCCGGACCTGGACGGGGCTTTCTTCCTGATCGATCCGCTGGACGGCACCAAGGAATTCGTCAATCGCCGCACCGATTTCACCGTCAACATCGCGCTTGTCCGCCACGGCGTGCCGGAAGTCGGCGTCGTTTTCGCGCCCTGCACGGGCCGGTTCTTTTCCGGGCTGCCGGGCAAGGCGGAATTCCTCGAAATAGATGGCGACTTCCGCATCGTCTCTCGCCGGCCGATTTCGGTGAGGGCGGCTGCGACGCCGCTGGCGGTGGTTGCGAGCCGCTCCCACAACACGCCCGAAACCGAAGCCTATATTCGTGACCTAGGCATCGCCGAGATCGTCTCTGTCGGCTCGTCGCTGAAATTCTGTCTGGTCGCCAATGGCGAGGCGGACATTTATCCGCGCTTCGGTCGTACCATGGAGTGGGATACCGCAGCCGGCGATGCCGTGCTGCGCGCCGCGGGCGGCATCACGCGCACGTTGGATGGACAGCCCTTGATGTATGGCAAGCGAGACCAGGGCGGCGATGCGGATTTTGCCAATCCGCATTTCATCGCCAGCGGCAGGGCAGGGGCAAGCTCCGCCTGAAGCCGGCTGGTTACTCGGCCGCGGCCTGCGCCGAGTTCGATCCGATATAGTTGCGGATCGTCTCGATGATCCGGTCCTGATCGGCTTCGCTGAGATAGGGATGCATCGGCAGGCACAGGATGCGCTTGGGCAATTGCTCGGATACGGCAAGGCCGGTCGGCGTTCTCGGATAGTCGCGATAGGCGGTCTGCTCGTGCAGCGGCTTCACATAGTAGATGACCGACGGAATGCCTTTTTCGCCGAGATGCGCCTTCAGCCCGTCGCGCTTGGGCGTCTCGATGGCGTATTGCGCCCAGGCCGAGCGGCTGCCGTCCAGGTTGCGGGCTGCCGTGACGACATCAGCAAGCCCTTCGGCATAACGGTTCGCCACCATTTGCCGGGCAACCATCTCGTCCTCGAGAATGGCGAGCTTTTCGATCAGGATCGCGGCCTGCAGCGTGTCGAGCCGTGAATTGATGCCGACCCGGATGTTGTCATATTGCGTCTCGCCCTTGCCGTGGAAGGCGAAGGAGCGCAGCTTGTCGGCCAAGGCGTCGTCGTTGGTGAACATCGCTCCGCCGTCGCCGTAGCAGCCGAGCGGCTTCGCCGGATAGAAACTGGTCGAGCCGACCGTGCCTAACGACCCGCACATCTTGCCGTCCGCCGAACCGCCCATCGATTGGGCGGCATCCTCGATCACCATCAGGCCTTCTCGGTGGGCGATCGCCATGATGGCATCGTAGTCGGCGGCAAGGCCGAAGAGGTCGACCGGAATGATCGCCCTGGGCTTCAGCCGGCCTTCTTTCTTGATCATCGTGATCGCCGCCTCGAGGCTGGCGATGTCGATGTTGTAGGTCTTGGGATCGACGTCGACGAAAACCGGCTCGGCCTTGGCCAGCGCCACCACTTCCGCCGTGGCGGCAAAGGTGAAGCTCGGAACGAACACGGCATCGCCCGGGCCGATCCCGGCGGCGAACAGCGGCAAAAGCAGTGCGTCGGTGCCGTTGGCGCAGGCCACGACGTGCTTGACGCCGACATAGGCGGCGAGCTTTTTCTCGAATTCGGCTACCTGGGGACCGAGGATATAGCGGCCGTCCTCGACGACATGGTCGATCGCGGCCTTCAGCCGGTCGCGGATTCGTTCGCGCTGTGCGCCAAGATCGATGAACTGCATGTCGTCCTCAAACGATTTTAACCGGGCGGTCTGGCCTCGACCCGCTGGTATCAGAATTGCGCCTGCCGAGAAAGCCGGGCGCGCGGAGCGACAAATTGCCCGGTCGTGGCAGTCTGTTACCGCATTTTTCGGTGTCGGTCAGCCGGACGCCGGAAATCCGGGATTCGTGCGGCGCAATTACGGCCTTATAACCCCAGAGTCGACCCTGCTAAACATAAAGTGATCGGCCGGCTCAATCCATGTTGGGCCTTACCACGGCCCGAACTTGGGTCAGCCAAGGCCTGAGAACGGCCAGTCCGCAGTGCGGCAACTATCCGAAGATAGGAATTTTTTCTTGACGGGGTGAAGGCAACTATGCTACATATCTACCTATGGTGCTGAGTTGCGCCAAGGACCCGCCGCACAGGCGGGTTTTCTTTACTGTCTCATCAACAGCGCGCCGGCGAAGGTTCCAAGGAACCTGTTAATTTGGATTCGTTTCCTCTGGCGCGCCACTCAGGCGATCTCATGGCGCCAGGGCGGATTGGCGCCGGCCCGCGATACCGTCACCGCCGCCGCTTTGGCGCCGAGTGTCAGGGCCGCACGGATGGCGTCCTCGGAAAGGCCTGAAATCGCCGCTTTCGTTAGCCGGCCCTGCTCATGCAGCGAGGCGAGGATGCCGGCATTGAACGTATCACCGGCGCCGACCGTATCGACCACCTCGACTTTTCGCGGCGTTACGCTGACCGTGTGGTCCCTGGTGTAGCCGACGGCGCCTTCGCTGCCATGGGTGACGACGATCAGCTTGGGTCCGCGGTCGAGCCAGTTGCGCACGACGTCCTCGTGCGAGCCGGCTTCGTCGAACCAGTGAAGATCTTCATCCGAGAGTTTCACGATATCGGCCATCGCCATCATCTCGCGGATACGCTTCAGATGCTTTGCCTTGTCCGGGATGAAGTTCGGCCGGATGTTGGGGTCGAGCATCATGACGCGACGACCATGCTCGCGCTTCATCAATTCCTCGTAGGCGGCCCCCGCCGGGTCCGAAATAAGGCTGATGGCGCCGAACAGCATGGCCTCGATCTCCGGACCAAGTTGCGGCAGATCCTCGCCGGTCAGCATGCGCCCGGCGGTGTTCTCGTCGTAGAAAGTGTAGGTTGCCTGGCCATCGTTCAGCCGCACGAAGGCGAGCGTCGTCGGCCGGGGCGAAGTGTGCGCATAGGTGGAACTGACCTTGCTCGCCCCGAGCGCTTCGCGGAGCTGGCCGCCGAACAGGTCCGACGACAGGCCCGAGAAGAAGCTGGCAGGAGCGCCCAGCCGGCCGAGCGCAATGGCGGTGTTGAACACCGCGCCGCCGACATAGGGTGCGAAGGCCCGTTCTCCCTCCGTCGTCGTGCGCGGCAGCATATCGATCAGGGCCTCGCCGCAGCAAAGGATCATTGTCTTGTCGTCTCCGGCGGATGGATCACGCCCTTGCGGATGATGATGTTGGCGTAGAGCCTGGGTTCGCTGGTCGCGACGATGGCGTGCGCGGCCCTGACGCGTGCATAGAAGTCGGCACCGGCCAGCGCAACCACCTTGCGCCCGGGCGCGCGTTTTGCACACAGCACTTCGATTTCATGATGCACGGGATCGGCGAGCGAGGGGTCGCCCTTGGCCGAGGCGCGAAACAGCGCCTCCGGCACGACGTCATCGACGGGCAGCACGCTCAATATGGCGTCCAGCACCGGAATGAGATGGTGGCCGTCGGCCCGCACCAGCCGCTTTGCCTGCTCTTCGGCCGGGTAGTTTCCATCGACCAGGGCGATTTCGTCGCCATGCCCCATCGCACGCAGGATCGCCAGAAGCTCCGGACCGAGCAGCGCCGGAATTCCGATCAGCATTCAGATGCTCCTGGAAATCGTGGTCGAACCGATCAGGAAGCGCTCGGATAGTGGCAGGCTGGCGCCCCCGAGAGCGCGCGCGTGAATACCGACGGTGCCTTCGCGGACGTTTGGCAGTTTCAATCCCTCGGCATCGACCGTGTCGATGGTTGCGATGACGGCGTCGACCAGCCTGCGGCGCACCTGCGTCGGCATCCAGCCGTCGATCACCGCCGCCTCGAAGTCGATGACGGACGATGCCGCGACGATGGCATAGGCGAGCGCCCGCGAGGCGTTTGTAATCCAGTCGTCGAGCTCGGCGCCGATCTCGCCCCAGTCCTCGGGCGACGTCCACAGATGCGAAGCCTCGACGCCACGTGCATTGAGCGCTTTTTCGAGCATGGCGATCGAAGCCACGTCGATCAATTGGGTCGGCTTTCCCTCCGGTCCGGGCACCGGCATGGAGCCCAGCGCGCCGGCGTTGCCGGTCGGGCCGCCAAAGAGCCGCCCGTTGAGGACGATGCCGCCGCCGGCAAAGGCGCCGATATAGAAATAGACGAAATCACGCGGGGCGCCTGCCTGGCCGAAGACCAGTTCCGCGCCGCAGGCCGAAGTGGCGTCGTTCTGCAGATAGACCGGAAAATCGCATTGCGCCTGGATGTCGGCGCGGATATCGCGATGGCGCCATTCGTCCATGACGTCGCGCGGCGCGCCGGCGGTATCGGCCCAGTTCCAGAGCTCGAACGGCATGGCGATGCCGAGTCCCGCTATGCGTTTGTCCTGCGCGGGCGAAAGCTCGCCACGCATCTTCTTCATGCCTGATGTGACGAATTCCACCGTCTCGCGCGGGGCAGGGTAGCGGTAGGAATGCTGCAGCATCGAACGTACATTGCCGAGGAAATCGATCAGCACGAGTTCGGCGCTGCGGCGGCCGATCTTCAGGCCGATGAAGAACGCGCCTTCGGGATTGAGCGCCATGGGGATGGAGGGCTGGCCGATCTTGCCGCGCAGCGGCGCCTGCCGCAGCAACAGGCTTTCCTCCTCGAGCTCGCGCATGATCACGGAGACGGTTTGCGCCGACAGTCCGGTCATGCGGGCGATGTCGGACTTCGCCAGGCTGCCATGCTGGCGCACCAGCGACAGCACCAGCCGCTCATTGTGGTCCCGCATGCCGCTCTGGTTGGTACCACGGTGAATAAGGCTCTCATTCGCCTCGGGCGAACCATGCCTGGCAGTGGCCGTCTCCACCCCTGTTCCTCCCGTCATTTCCCCTCGAGGCTTCTGGAACAGAATGTGCGAACGGCGCAAGGCTGTCAATAATAAATAAGAGTGATTTAATTATTGACAGAGAGATTGGTCTGGTGTCATTTGAGGCAGGCATCCGTACCGGGAGAGGTTGCTTGGATGCCGGAGGGGTGCCGGTTGGCCGGCATCTGAAATGTTCCACTGGGAGGAAATCGTGACCAATACAAAACTGTTGAAGTCCACCGTTTTTGCGGCGGCCGCTCTGGGCCTGATGGCATTCGCCTCGTCCGCATCCGCGGCCGGTGTCGGCGCCTGCCTGATCACCAAGACCGACACCAATCCCTTCTTTGTCAAGATGAAGGAGGGTGCGACCGCCAAGGCCAAGGAGCTTGGTGTCGACCTCAAGACTTATGCCGGCAAGATCGACGGCGACAGCGAAAGCCAGGTCGCGGCGATCGAGAGCTGCATCGCCGACGGCGCCAAGGGCATCCTCATCACCGCGTCCGACACCAAGGGCATCGTGCCGACCGTGAAGAAGGCGCGTGACGCCGGCCTGCTGGTGATCGCGCTCGACACGCCGCTCGATCCGATCGACGCCGCCGACGCGACCTTTGCCACCGACAATTTGGAGGCCGGCAAGCTGATCGGCGCCTGGGCCGCCGCGACGCTCGGCGACAAGGCCAAGGACGCCAAGATCGGCTTTCTCGACCTGACCCCCTCGCAACCGACCGTGGACGTGCTGCGCGACCAGGGCTTCATGATGGGCTACGGCATCGACGTGAAGGATCCTAACAAGATCGGCGACGAGGATGACGCGCGCATCGTCGGCCATGACGTCACCAACGGCAATGAGGAGGGCGGCCGCAAGGCGATGGAGAACCTTCTGCAGAAGGACAACACCATCAACGTCATCCACACCATCAACGAGCCGGCCGCGGTCGGCGCCTATCAGGCGCTCAAGGCCGTCGGCCTGGAAAGCCAGGTGCTGATCGTCTCCGTTGATGGCGGCTGCCCCGGCGTGAAGTCGGTGGCCGAAGGCGTCATCGGCGCGACATCGCAGCAATATCCGCTGCAGATGGCGGCGCTCGGCATCGAGGCCATCGCCAACTTCGCCAAGGACGGCACCAAGCCGAAGCCGACCGAAGGCAAGAACTTCTTCGACACCGGCGTCAATCTGGTGACCGACAAGCCGGCCAATGGCGTGAAGTCCATCGACACCAAGGAAGGCCTCGCCAAGTGCTGGGGCTGATGCCGGTCTGACTGGCAACGAAAAACGGAGCGGCCGGACTTGATCCCCGGCCGCTTCGGGTGGACGATGGTCGCGTGACCGCGAACAATCCCGGCAGGAGACCGGAAAGGCGTGGACGGGTGTCGCCGCGTGGCTGATACCCTACGGGGAGGAAACATGTCTCAAGCTCAGGAATTCGAGAAGGTTCTCTCAGGCAGCGACACGAGCGTTGCCGCGTTTGACGAGCATAAATCGGCGGTCAGACGCATCCAGCATTTTCTGCATTCGACGCCGGCCGCGGTGCCGCTGATCGTTCTGGTCCTGGCGATCATCGTGTTCGGCCTCACCATTGGCGGGCGTTTCTTCTCGTCCTACACGCTGACGCTGATCCTGCAGCAGATCGCCATCGTCGGCATTCTGGGTGCCGCCCAGACCCTGGTCATCCTCACCGCCGGCATCGACCTTTCGATTGGCGTCATCATGGTGATTTCGGCCGTGATCATGGGCAATTGCGCCGTCAGCTACGGCCTGCCGAGCGTCCTTGCCGTAGCGATCGGACTTGCCGCGGGTGCTGCCTGCGGGCTGCTCAACGGGGTGCTTGTCGCCTACATGAAACTGCCGCCATTCATCGTGACACTCGGCACCTGGAACATCGTCATGGCGACGAACTTCATTTATTCGGCCAATGAGACGATCCGCGACACCGACGTCGACGTTCAGGCACCGCTGCTGCATCTGTTCGCGCTCAGCTTCAAGGTCGGCACCGCTGTGCTGACGGCCGGCGTGATTGCGATGGTCGCGCTCGTGCTGCTCCTTTGGTACGTGCTCAATCACACGGCATGGGGCCGCCATGTCTACGCTGTCGGCGACGACCAGGAGGCGGCGAAACTGTCGGGTATCCAGACCAAGAAGGTGCTCATGACGGTCTATACCCTGGCCGGGCTGATCGCCGCTTTCGCCGCCTGGGTCTCCATCGGTCGCAATGGGTCGATCTCGCCGTCGGCCGCCGTGACCGACTACAATCTGCAGGCGATCACCGCCACGGTGATCGGCGGTATTTCTCTTTTCGGCGGCCGCGGCTCGATCCTCGGCACGCTGTTCGGCGCGATGATCGTCGGTGTCGTCTCCATGGGCCTCAACATGCTGGGCGCCGATCCGCAATGGAAGGTGCTGCTCACCGGCGTGCTGATCATCGGCGCCGTGGCGGTCGATCAATGGATCAGAAAGGTTTCGGCATGACCCAGGACCCTATCCTCACCGCTCGTGGACTGGTCAAGCGCTACGGCCGCGTCACCGCCTTGGACAATGCCGATTTCGACCTCTACCCCGGCGAAATCCTCGCTGTTATCGGTGACAACGGCGCCGGCAAGTCGTCGCTCATCAAGGCGATTTCAGGCGCTGTGGTGCCCGATGAAGGCGAAATCCGGCTTGAGGGCAAACCGGTCGCCTTCAAGTCGCCCATGGAGGCTCGCGAAGCCGGCATCGAGACCGTCTACCAGAACCTGGCGCTGTCCCCAGCGCTGTCGATCGCCGACAACATGTTTCTCGGCCGCGAGATCCGCAAGCCCGGCTTTGTCGGCCAATGGCTTCGCATGCTCGACCGTCCGGCGATGGAAAAGCGCGCCCGCGACAAGCTGACTGAACTCGGCCTGATGACCATCCAGAACATCAGCCAGGCGGTGGAGACGCTGTCGGGCGGCCAGCGCCAGGGCGTGGCAGTGGCGCGCGCCGCCGCTTTCGGCTCCAAGATGGTCATCATGGACGAGCCGACGGCAGCACTTGGCGTCAAGGAAAGCCGCCGCGTGCTGGAACTCATCCTCGACGTGAAGAAGCGCGGCCTGCCGATCGTGCTGATCTCGCACAACATGCCGCATGTCTTCGAAGTGGCAGACCGCATCCACATCCATCGGCTGGGTCGTCGGCTGTGCGTCATCGATCCCAAACAACATACAATGTCCGATGCCGTCGCCTTCATGACCGGGGCAAAGACGCCGCCGGAAGCGGCGCTGGCGGCCTGAACTGCCAAATTGCCGCTGGTAAGTCGCCTCCGGCTTATTTAAATCGATTGAACGTTTGCTGCAATGCGGTAGCATGGGCTGGGATGAATGATGAAAGCCGGTATGATCGTGGCAACCGCACGAGAGGCAGCATGACGCGCACGATGACATCCGACCCCCTCCCGCCACTGCTTGAAAATCCCGACCCCAAGACGCTCGCAAGGGAAGTCTTGATGGCCCTCAAATACAGGGTCGGCAAGGACACCACCGTCGCCACCCAGTACGATTGGCTGACCGCCTCGATCAAGGTCGTGCGCGACCGCATCGTCGATCGCTGGATGCAGGCGACGAAAGAGGCCTACGCCCAGCAGGAAAAGCGCGTCTATTACCTCTCGCTGGAGTTCCTCATCGGCCGCCTGATGCGTGACGCCTTCTCCAATCTCGGCCTGATGGAGAACATGCGCGAGGCGTTGTCGTCGCTGGGTGTGGAACTCGACCTCATCGCCACGCTTGAGCCGGATGCAGCACTTGGCAATGGCGGCCTCGGCCGGCTCGCCGCCTGCTTCATGGAAAGCATGGCCACCGTCGATATTCCCGCGCATGGCTACGGTATCCGCTACGCCAACGGCATGTTCCGCCAGGAGATCCATGACGGCTGGCAGGTGGAATTGCCCGAGACCTGGCTCGATCACGGCAATCCCTGGGAGTTCGAACGCCGCGAACGGTCGTTCGAGGTCGGGTTCGGCGGCTCGGTGGAATCGGTCACCACCAGGGATGGCCGGCTGGAACGCCATGTCTGGAAGCCGACCGAGCATGTGCTGGCCGTCGCCTACGACACACCCGTCGTCGGCTGGCGGGGGAACCGCGTCAACACCTTGCGGCTTTGGTCGGGCATGCCGGTCGATCCGATCCTGCTCGACAAGTTCAATGCTGGCGACCACATCGGCGCACTCGCCGAAAGCAACAAGGCCGACGCGTTGTCGCGCGTGCTCTATCCCGCCGATTCCCACATGGCAGGGCAGGAACTCAGGCTGCGGCAGGAATATTTTTTCTCCACCGCCTCTTTGCAGGACATCGTGCAGCGGCATCTCAGTCAATATGGCGACCTGAAGTCGCTGCCCGACAAGGCGGCAATCCACCTCAATGACACCCATCCGGCGATCGCCGTGCCGGAGCTGATGCGCCTCCTGATGGACGTCCACGGCATGGATTTCGACCGGGCCTGGGACACCACCAAACGCACCTTCGGCTATACCAACCACACGCTGTTGCCGGAGGCGCTGGAAAGCTGGCCGGTGCCGCTGTTCGAGCGGCTTTTGCCGCGCCATATGCAGATCGTCTACGCCATCAACGCGCAGGTGCTGCTCGAGGCGCGCGCCACCAATCAGTTCTCCGGCGAGCAGATCAGCCGCATCTCGCTGATCCAGGAGAATGGCGACCGTCGCGTGCGCATGGGCAATCTCGCCTTCGTCGGCTCGCATTCGATCAATGGGGTCTCGGCGCTGCACACCGAGCTCATGAAGGAAACGGTGTTCGCCGACCTGCACACGCTTTATCCCGACCGCATCAACAACAAGACCAACGGCATCACGCCGCGGCGCTGGCTGATCCAGTGCAACCCAGGTCTGACCGCACTCGCCCGCGAGGCGATCGGCGACCGCTTCCTGGATGACATCGACGCCATCAAGGGGCTCGATGCCTTTGCCGACGATACCGCTTTCCGCGAAAAATTCGCCGGCGTGAAGCGGCAGAACAAGGTGAAGTTGGCCAATCTCGTCGCCGACCGGCTCGGCATCCGGCTTGATCCCTCGGCGCTGTTCGACATCCAGGTCAAGCGCATCCACGAATACAAGCGCCAACTCCTGAACATCCTCGAGGCGGTCGCGCTCTACGACCAGATCCGCTCGCACCCGGAGCGCGACTGGATGCCGCGCGTGAAATTCTTCGGCGGCAAGGCGGCGCCCAGCTACCACAATGCCAAGCTGATCATCAAATTGGCCAACGACGTTGCCAGGGTCATCAACCGCGATCCGGCCGTTCGCGGCTTGCTCAAGGTGGTGTTCGTGCCGAACTACAATGTCAGCCTCGCCGAGATCATGATGCCGGCCGCCGACCTTTCCGAGCAGATCTCGACCGCCGGCATGGAGGCTTCGGGCACCGGCAACATGAAGTTCGCGCTGAACGGCGCGCTGACCATTGGCACGCTCGACGGCGCCAATGTCGAAATCAAGGAGTGCGTCGGCGACGACAACATCTTCATCTTCGGCCTGACCACGGCGGAGGTCGCCGAGCGCCGCAACAATGGCTACGATCCGCGTGGCGTCATCGAGGCATCGCCCGAACTGTCGCAGGCGCTCGCGGCCGTTTCATCGGGCGTCTTTTCGCCCGATGATCCCAACCGCTACCGCGATCTCATCAATGGTCTCTACGACAGCGACTGGTTCATGGTCGCGGCGGATTTCGACGCCTATGCCGCTTGCCAGCGAGACGTCGATGCCGTCTGGCGCAACAGTCCGGACTGGTACGCCAGGGCAATCCGCAACGTCGCGCGCGTCGGCTGGTTCTCTTCCGATCGCACGATCCGCCAATACGCGAAAGACATCTGGAACGTACCTGCCTGATGTGATTGCATGAGGCCACGAACGATGTAGTCCGGGGTGTGAGTTCAAACGCCGAATTTATACCTTAAAACAAACATTTGGTGCCCGGGGAGGGACACTGCCCGATGAGGAAACCGCGCGCGACCGCTGCGACAAGCGGGCCGGACGGATCGGCCCCGGCCAGCGATGTCGCGGCGATTGTCGCCGGCACGCACGGCAATCCGTTTGCGGTCCTCGGCGTCCATGAGGTGGGCAAGAACCTGTTTGCCCGCTGTTTCGTTCCGCATGCGGAGTTCGTCACCGCCTATACGCTGACCGGCATGATTGCTGGTGAACTGTCCAGGCGTGACGATGGCGGCTTTTTCGAAGGCAAGCTGTCGATCAAGAAGCGCCAGCCATTGCGCTATCACGCCAGGAATGCCGGGGGCGACTGGTGGTTGACGGATCCCTATTCTTTCGGCCCGGTGCTCGGTCCGATGGACGATTACTACATTGCCGAGGGCTCGCATCTGAGGCTGTTCGACAAGCTCGGCGCGCATGTCATCGAGCACGAAGGCGCCACCGGCGTGCATTTCGCCGTCTGGGCCCCCAATGCAAGGCGCGTCTCGGTGGTCGGCGATTTCAACGACTGGGACGGCCGCCGCCATTCGATGCGCGACCGCCGCGACACCGGCATCTGGGAGGTATTCATCCCCGATATCGGCGCCGGCAGGCCCTACAAGTACGAGATCATCGGCCCCGATGGCGTAAGATTGCCGCTGAAGGCCGATCCGTTTGCCTTCAAGTCCGAACTGCGCCCGGCGACCGCGTCGGTGACCGCTGCGTCGCCCGCCCATCAATGGGGCGACGAGGCGCATCGCAGTTTCTGGCGCAATGCCGATCCGCGGCGCGAGGCCATCTCCATCTACGAGGTCCATGCCGGCTCCTGGCAGCTTCGCGACGATGGAACGTTTCTGTCATGGGATGAACTGGCCGACCGGCTGATCCCCTATGTCGTCGAGACCGGCTTCACCCACATCGAGTTCATGCCGATCTCCGAACATCCCTATGATCCCTCCTGGGGCTACCAGACGACAGGCCTCTATGCGCCATCGGCGCGCTTTGGCGACCCGGCCGGCTTTGCCCGCTTTGTCGACGGCGCCCACCGTGCCGGCGTCGGCGTCATCCTCGACTGGGTGCCGGCGCATTTTCCGGTCGACGAGCACGGCCTTGTCCATTTCGACGGCACTGCGCTCTACGAGCATGCCGATCCGCGCCAGGGCTTTCATCCCGACTGGAACACCGCGATCTACAATTTCGGCCGCCGCGAGGTGGTGTCGTTCCTGGTCAACAACGCGTTGTTCTGGGCCGAAAAATATCATGTCGACGGCCTGCGCGTCGACGCGGTCGCCTCGATGCTCTACCTCGATTATTCGCGCAAGGCAGGCGAATGGATTCCTAACGAGAAGGGCGGCCGCGAGAACCTCGAGGCGGTCAGCTTCCTGCAGAAGATGAACAAGGAGCTCTACGGCCACCATCCGGGCGTCATGACCATCGCCGAGGAATCGACCTCGTGGCCGAAGGTCTCGGCTCCGGTCCATGAAGGCGGGCTGGGCTTCGGCTTCAAGTGGAACATGGGCTTCATGCACGACACGCTGGAGTATTTCTCCAAGGAGCCGATCTTCCGCAAACACCACCACAACGACCTTACCTTCGGCCTAGTCTATGCCTTCTCGGAGAATTTCGTGCTGCCGCTCTCGCATGACGAGGTCGTGCACGGCAAAGGCACGCTGCTTGGCAAGATGGCCGGCGACGACTGGCAGAAATTCGCGACATTGCGCGCCTACTACGCTTTCATGTGGGGCTACCCCGGCAAGAAGCTGCTGTTCATGGGCCAGGAGTTCGCGCAGCGCCGCGAATGGAGCGAGGCGCGCGCGCTCGACTGGAATCTTCTCGATTTCCGCTCGCATCGCGGTGTCTGGCAGGTGGTGCGCGACCTCAACTATCTCTACCGCTCGCGACCGGCCCTGCACGGCCGCGACTGCGAGCCGGAAGGCTTTTCCTGGCTGATCGTCGACGACAGCCAGAATTCCGTCTTCGCCTGGCTGCGCAGCGCGCCGGGAGGCAATCCGGTCGCGATCATCTCCAATTTCACGCCGGTGCCGCGCGACAACTACCGCGTGCCGCTGCCGAAAGCCGGCACATGGCGCGAGATCATCAACACGGACGCTTCCGAATATGGCGGATCCGGCAAGGGCAATGGCGGCGCCGTCGAAGCGCGGGCGGAGGAAGGGGGCATCTCCGCAACGATGCTCTTGCCGCCGCTGTCGACGATCATGCTTGAACTGGTCGCGGAACAAGCCATGTCGAGACCGGGTAACTTGGGAGGGTAGAAAATGGCAAACTCGAAACGAACCCAGCCGCTGGCCCGCGACGCCATGGCCTATGTGCTGGCCGGCGGGCGCGGCAGCCGCCTCAAGGAACTGACCGACCGGCGCGCCAAGCCGGCGGTCTATTTCGGCGGCAAGACGCGCATCATCGATTTCGCGCTCTCCAACGCCCTCAACTCCGGCATCCGCCGCCTTGGGGTTGCCACCCAATACAAGGCGCATTCGCTGATCCGCCATTTGCAGCGCGGCTGGAACTTCCTGCGGCCCGAACGAAACGAAAGCTTCGACATCCTGCCGGCCAGCCAGCGCGTGTCGGAAACCCAGTGGTATGAAGGCACGGCCGACGCGGTCTACCAGAACATCGACATCATCGAGGCCTATGGCCCCGAATACATGGTCATCCTCGCCGGCGATCACATCTACAAGATGGACTACGAGCTGATGCTGCGCCAGCATGTCGACGCCGGCGCCGATGTCACCGTCGGCTGCCTCGAAGTGCCGCGCATGGAGGCCACGGGCTTCGGCGTCATGCATGTCGATGCCAAGGACAACATCATCGCCTTCGTCGAAAAGCCGGCCGACCCTCCCGGCATTCCAGACAAACCGGAGTTTGCCCTGGCCTCGATGGGCATCTACGTGTTCAAGACCAAGT
This sequence comes from Mesorhizobium sp. B2-1-3, assembly GCF_006442495.1. Taxonomy (NCBI): domain Bacteria; kingdom Pseudomonadati; phylum Pseudomonadota; class Alphaproteobacteria; order Hyphomicrobiales; family Phyllobacteriaceae; genus Mesorhizobium; species Mesorhizobium sp. B2-1-3. Next base: position 232,357 of record NZ_VFWL01000005.1, on the reverse strand, counting down.
TCCTGATGGAGCAGCTGCGCCGCGATGCGGCCGAGCCCGGTTCGAGCCGCGACTTCGGCAAGGACATCATCCCCTATATCGTCGAGCACGGTAAGGCGATCGCCCACCGCTTCGCCAAGTCCTGCGTGCGCTCGACCGCGGAAAATGAGGCCTACTGGCGCGATGTCGGCACCGTCGATGCCTATTGGGAAGCCAATATCGACCTGACCGACGTGACGCCCGAACTCGACCTCTACGATCGCGACTGGCCGATCTGGACCTATGCCGAGTTGAAGCCGCCGGCGAAGTTCGTGCATGACGAGGATGGACGGCGCGGTTCGGCCGTGTCCTCGCTTGTGTCGGGCGACTGCATCGTCTCGGGCGCGACGCTCAGGAAAAGCCTGATCTTCACCGGCGCGCGCATCAATTCCTACTCGACGCTGGAAGAGGTCGTCATGCTGCCCGACGTTCATGTCGGCCGGAACGCAACGTTGAAGCGCGTCGTCATCGACCACGGTGTAAGGATACCGGAAGGGCTGGTGGTCGGTGAGGATCCCGTGCTCGACGCCAAGCGCTTCCGCGTTTCGGAAAAGGGCATCTGCCTGATCACGCAGGACATGATCAACAAGTTGTCAACCTGATCAGTTTGATCAACAAGTTGTCAATCCGATCGGGTTGATCAACAAGCTGTCACTTTAGGGTGGTTTGTGCATGTCCTTGCCCCAGAACCGCTGCACGGTTTGGGCTACATGCACCAGGAGCGGTTCGGTAAGCGCATGCAGGTTCTGTCGGTCACGCCCGAGATCTTTCCGCTGATCAAGACCGGCGGGCTTGCCGATGTGACCGGCGCGCTGCCCGTCGCGCTGGCCGCCAAAGGCGTGACCATGCGCACGCTTATTCCCGGTTTTCCCATGGTGATGGACGCCTTCAAGAAAAAAAAGGCTGTCTACAAGTATCCGCTGCTGCAGGGCGGCAAGGCTTCGGTCCATTCTGTCCAGCTTGCCGGGCTCGATCTTTTCGTGCTCGATGCGCCGCATCTGTTCGATCGTCCCGGCGGTCCTTATGGCAATGCCGCGGGTGCCGATTGGCCGGACAATTGGCGCCGTTTCGCAGCGCTCAGCCAGGCCGGCGCCGACATCGCCGGCGGTGCCATCTCCGGTTACATGCCCGATATCGTGCATGCCCATGACTGGCAGTCGGCGATGACGCTGGCCTATATGCGCTATGGCAAAGCGGTCGGCACGCCGTCGATGATGACTGTCCACAACCTCGCCTTCCAGGGGCAGTTCGGCGCCGGCATCTTCGGCGAACTCGGACTGCCGACGGCGGCGATGGCGCTTGACGGCGTGGAATATTATGGCGGCGTCGGCTTCCTCAAGGCCGGCCTGCAGGCTGCCTGGGCAATCACCACCGTCAGCCCGACCTATGCGCAAGAAATCCGCTCGCCGGAATTCGGCATGGGTCTCGACGGCCTGATCAACATGCGCTCCAGCGATCTCTATGGCATCGTCAACGGCATCGACACCGCCATCTGGAACCCGGAGACCGACAAGCATCTGGTGTCGAACTATACAGCCGCCTCGCTCAAGGCGCGCGCGCCCAACAGGGCCGCTGTCGAGGGCCGTTTCGGCCTCGATCGCGACGGTAGCCCGATCGTCTGCGTCGTCAGCCGCCTGACCTGGCAGAAGGGCATGGACATACTGGCGACGGCGGTCGACGGCATCGTTGCGACGGGCGCGCGGTTGGCTATTCTGGGTTCGGGCGATGCCGGCCTCGAAGGCGCGCTGCTCGCCGCCGCCGCACGCCACCGCGGCCGTATAGGCGTCGTCGTGGGGTATGACGAAGGCCTGTCTCACGTCATGCAGGGCGGCTGCGACGCCATCGTTATCCCGTCGCGCTTCGAGCCTTGTGGACTGACGCAGCTTTATGGCCTGCGCTATGGCTGCGTGCCGGTGGTCGCCCGCACCGGGGGGCTCGCCGACACCATCATCGACGCCAACGAGGCGGCGATTGCCGCCGGCGTGGCGACCGGGTTCCAGTTCGCGCCCAGCGACGGCGGCGCGCTGCTTCATGCCATCCGCCGCCTGGCCGAGGCCCATGCCAGCCCCGCGATCTTCGAGGCCATCCAGCGCCAGGGCATGAAGACCGACCTGTCCTGGGACCGAAGCGCTGACAAATACGTTGAACTCTATCGCCTGCTGCTTTCGAAAAGGGTTGCTTGAAGCATGATACGCACCGTTCCCACCAAACCCTATTCCGACCAGAAGCCCGGCACTTCGGGGCTGCGCAAGAAGGTGCCTGTGTTCCAGCAGGAGCACTATGCCGAGAACTTCATCCAGTCGATCTTCGACGCGCTGGACGGGTTCAAGGGCAAGACTCTGGTGATCGGCGGCGACGGCCGCTTCTACAATCGCGAGGTCATCCAGAAGGCCATCGCCATGGCCGCCGCCAACGGATTCGGCAAGGTGATGGTCGGGCAGGGCGGCATCTTGTCGACGCCGGCCGCTTCGCATGTCATCCGCAAGTACAAGACGTTCGGCGGCATCATCCTGTCAGCCAGCCACAATCCGGGCGGCCCGCACGAGGATTTCGGCATCAAGTACAATGCCGGCAATGGCGGCCCGGCGCCGGAAAAGCTGACCGATGCGATCTTCGCCAGGACCAAGGCGATCTCCAGCTTCAAGACCGTCGACATCGATCCGATCGACATCGACGCGATCGGTACCGTCAAGGCCGCCGGCATGACGGTCGAGATCATCGATCCGGTCGTCGACTATGCCGAGCTGATGGAAAGCCTGTTCGATTTCGACGCGCTGCGCAAACTGTTCAAGTCGGGCTTTCGCATGCGCTTCGACGCCATGCACGCGGTGACCGGCCCCTACGCCAAGGAGATCCTCGAACACCGGCTTGGCGCGCCCGACGGCACCTGCCGCAACTTCAAGCCGCTGCCGGATTTCGGCGGCCACCATCCGGATCCGAACCTGGTCCATGCCAAACATCTCTATGACGAGATGATGGGACCGGACGCCCCGGATTTCGGTGCCGCTTCCGACGGTGACGGCGACCGCAATTTGATCATCGGCAAGGGCATTTTCGTCACCCCGTCGGATTCTGTCGCCATGCTCGCCGCCAACGCCCGCCTGGCGCCGGGCTACAAGGAAGGCCTGAAGGGCATTGCGCGCTCGATGCCGACCAGTGGGGCCGCCGACCGCGTCGCCGAAAAACTCGGCATTGGCATGTATGAGACGCCGACCGGCTGGAAATTCTTCGGCAATTTGCTCGACGCCGGCATGGCGACGATCTGCGGCGAGGAAAGTGCGGGCACCGGCTCCAACCATGTGCGCGAGAAGGACGGCCTGTGGGCCGTGCTTTTGTGGCTCAACATCCTCGCCGCGCGCGGCGAGAGCTGTAAGCAGATCGTCACCGAGCACTGGGCGACCTACGGCCGAAACTATTATTCGCGCCATGACTACGAGGAAGTCGAGAGCGGGCGCGCCAATGCGCTGGTCGACGAACTGCGCGCCAAGCTTGGCTCGCTGCCGGGCACCAGCGTGCGCGGCCTGAAGATCGCCAATGCCGACGACTTCACCTATCACGATCCGGTCGACGGTTCGGTGAGCGAGCATCAAGGCATCAGGGTGCTGTTCGAAGGCGGCTCGCGCGTGGTCTTCCGGCTTTCCGGCACGGGCACCTCGGGCGCCACCTTGCGCGTCTACATCGAGCGCTACGAGCCGGACAAGGCCAGGCACGATCTCGATACGCAGAAGGCGCTCGCCGATCTGATCGCGGCAGCGGATGACATCGCGGGAATTAGGAGCCACACCGGCCGCGACAAGCCGAGCGTGATTACTTGAGCGTGGCGGTGGCTTCACCCTCCCCCTTGTGGGGAGGGTCGATCCGCGTAGCGGGTCGGGGTGGGGGTGCTCGTAGAGGGCTTTGCCGGCGTCACCCCCCACCCCGCTCACTTCGTTCGCGACCCTTCCCACAAGGGGGAGGGTGGAGGACGCGCCGATGACCTCACTAGGCGCCACCATCACCCCCGACGGCATCCGCTTTGCCGCCTGGTCCTCGTCGGCGCGCCGCCTCTGGGTCTCGATCTTCGACGAACAGGGAAACCGCGAACTCGACCGGCTGGAGCTGAAAGCGGAAGGAGAGGGGGTGCATGCACTCTTCGTCTCCGGCCTTGCCGAGGGCACCCGCTACGGTTTCCGCGCCGATGGCGACTACGCGCCCGAGCGCGGATTTTGGTTCGACCCCGACAAGCTGCTGACCGATCCCTACGCCGTCGAGATCGATCGGCCCTATGCCTATCACTGGCGTCTCGCCGCGCGGCGCAACGAAGGTGCCGATACCGCGCCGCTGATGCCGAAGGCCGTGGCGAAAGCCTTGCTCACGGCTGTGCCTGTGCCGCCGCCGCTGTTCCGTCCGGGCGGCCTGATCTACGAAGTGCCGGTGCGCGCCTTCACCAAGCTGCATCCGGATGTGCCGGAAAAACAGCGCGGCACGACCGCCGCGCTTGCTCATCCGGCTATCGTCGAGCACCTGCGAAGGCTCGGCGTCTCCGCCGTCGAGCTGATGCCGGTGACGGCATCGATCGACGAGCGGCATCTGCCGCCGCTCGGGTTGAGCAACGCCTGGGGTTATAACCCTGTCACCTTCATGGCACTAGACCCGCGCCTGGCCCCTGGCGGCCTGGCCGAATTGCGCGTTACCGTTGCCGCGCTGCGTGCGGCCGGCATCGGCACCATTCTCGACCTCGTCTTCAACCACACGGGCGAAAGTGACAGGCTCGGTCCGACATTGTCGCTGCGCGGCCTAGACAATCAGGCTTATTACCGGCATCAGCCGGATGGCAGGCTGGTCAATGACACCGGTACCGGCAACACGATTGCCTGCGATCACCCGGCGGTGCGGGAAATGGTGCTCGACACGCTTCGCCATTTTGTCCGCCATACCGGCGTCGACGGTTTTCGTTTCGACCTGGCACCGGTGCTGGGGCGCGTCAACGGCACATTCGAAGCGCAAGCGCCGTTGCTGGAGGCGATGCGCGAGGATGCGCTGTTGGCCGGCCGTGTGTTGATCGCCGAGCCCTGGGACATCGGTCTCGATGGCTATCAGCTCGGCAACTTCCCCTCCCGCTTCCTGGAATGGAACGATCGTTATCGCGACGATGCCAGGCGCTTCTGGCGCGGCGATGCCGGCATGGTTGGTACGCTGGCGACACGACTTGCCGGTTCGTCCGATATTTTCGGCAGGGGCGGCCAGCCCGCCAGCCGCACGGTGAATTTCATCGCGGCCCATGACGGCATGACGCTGGCCGACATCGTTGCTTATGAGGAGAAGCATAACGAGGCCAATGGTGAGCAAAATCGCGATGGCCACAACGAGAACCTGTCCTGGAACAACGGCGTCGAGGGCGCGACGGACGACGCGGCAATCGCGAAGGCGCGCTTCAGCGACCAGTGTGCGCTGCTCGCCACGCTGTTCGCCTCGCGCGGCACGATCATGCTGACGGCCGGCGACGAATTCAGCCGCAGCCAGCAAGGCAATAACAACGCTTATGCGCAGGACAACAACATCACCTGGCTCGACTGGAAGGGGCGTGACCAGGCGCTGGAAGGCTACGCGCGTGCACTGGCCGCCTTGCGCCGCGCGGTGCCGGCGCTCTCTAATACAGATTTCCTCACCGGCCAGCCGCTGGCCGGGTCGGACACTGCCGACGCCGCCTGGCTCACCGAGACGGGGGCGCTGCTCGGCGAGGCGGAGTGGAACGATCCCGCCCGGCATCGCCTCGTCATGCTGCTCGGCGGCGTGGATGGCCGGCTTGCCGTCATGGTCAATGGCGATCGCCGCCAATGCATCTTCACATTGCCCGCGCGAGACGGATTCCGATGGCATCCCGCCATCGAAGCGCAAGCAGTTGATCTTTCTCGCGCGCTGCCGGGCCGCAGCGTGAATTTCATGATCGAGCGCAGGACGGAAGGGCCCAGACAGGGAAAGGGTCGTGATGACTGACGACAATGCCGAGCGAGCGGCCGACTGGTGGCGCGGTTGCGTCATTTACCAGGTCTACCCGCGTTCCTTCCAGGACACGACCGGCGACGGCAGCGGCGATCTCGCCGGCATCACATCAAGGCTCGCCCACATTGCCTCGCTCGGCGCCGATGCCGTCTGGCTGTCGCCTTTCTTCAAGTCGCCGATGGCCGATATGGGCTACGACGTGTCGGATTATTGCGACGTCGATCCGATGTTCGGCACGTTGGAGGATTTCGATACACTGGTTGCCGAAGCGCACCGGCTTGGCCTGAAAATCATCATCGACCAGGTGCTGTCGCACTCCTCCGACAGGCACGAATGGTTCGTCGAAAGCCGCGCCAGCCGCGACAATCCAAAGGCCGATTGGTACGTGTGGGCCGACGCCAGACCGGATGGTGGTGTGCCCAACAACTGGCTGTCGGTCTTCGGCGGCCCCTCGTGGGAATGGGATGCGACCCGCCGGCAGTACTATCTGCACAATTTCCTCGCTTCGCAGCCGGATCTCAACTTTCACAACCCGGAGGTCCAGGACGCGCTTCTGGATACAGTGCGGTTCTGGTTGGAGCGCGGCGTCGACGGCTTCCGGCTGGACACCGTCAACTACTACGTCCACGACCGCTGGCTGCGCAGCAACCCGCCCTTGGCGTCGAGCGTTGCAGGCACCAACACCGAGACCAACACCTACCTCTACCAGGAGCACCTGTTCGACAAGACGCAGCCGGAAAATCTAGCGTTCCTGCGGCGCTTTCGGGCGCTGCTCGACGAGTACGGGGATCGCGCCGCCGTCGGCGAAATCGGTGATGAGGGGCGCTCCCTACAGACGCTGGCCGCCTACACCTCCGGCGGCGACAAGCTGCAGATGTGCTACACCTTCGATCTGCTTGGCCCGCAATTTTCGGCGGCGCATGTGCGCGGCTGTGTCGAGGCTTTCGAAAACGCTGTCGTAGATGGCTGGGTCTGCTGGGCGTTTTCCAACCATGACGTCGTGCGCCACGTCAGCCGCTGGACGCGGCCGGGCGGCGATCCTGACGTGGTGGCCAAATTCTCGATCATGTTGCTCTCTTGCCTGCGTGGCTCGATCTGCCTCTACCAGGGCGAGGAGCTCGGTTTGCAGGAGGCGGAACTTGCCTATGAGGACCTGCGCGATCCGGTAGGCATCCGCTTCTGGCCCGGTGTGAAAGGAAGGGATGGCTGCCGCACGCCCATGGTCTGGGAGTCCGGCGCCGATAATGCGGGCTTCTCCACCGGTAAACCCTGGCTGCCGGTGCCGGAAAGCCATCGCGCTCGCGCGGTCGATGTACAGAGCGGCGATGAGCAATCGGTACTTTCCGCCTACCGTTCGGCACTCGCTTTGCGCAAGCGGCATCCGGCGCTGGTCGGCGGTTCGATCCGCTTTCTCGACGCCGAAGGCGACGTGCTGGCCTTTGTCCGCGAGCATGGCGATGAAAGGCTGCTTTGTGCCTTCAATTTCGCCGGGGAACCGGCCAATTGGCCGCTGCCGCAAGACTTAGGAGCGGTTGCGAAACTTGGCGGCGATGCCTCGCTGGCCGGAGAAGCCGTGCTTTTGCTGCCGACACTCGGATGCTTTCTTGGACACCTTGCCTAGATCAGCGCGTGCCGGCCATCTTACTGGACAAGCACGGCACGTCCGCACGTTGCGCCGGTGACCCGGACGTCGGCTTCACCGAGACGCACGCCAAGAGCTCCGAGCAGATTGGTAAGCAACGTGTCGACCGGAGCTGTTACGCTGTTCAGAAGTGCCACCACTGGCGGGCTTACGGTTGCGATCAGCGTGTTCAGATTCAGCAGCGGCAGACCGAGTAAATTCGCCGTCAGCGACAAATCGCTGACCAGCGACGTAGTCAACGACTGGGTAAAATTTTGGGTGTAAGCGGTCCTTATCGTCTTGGCATCGATATCGGCCTTGTTGAAAGTCAACGTCGTTGGCGTGTTGTTGGCCATGTCGAACGCCGCTGAGCCCACCACCGACAGCACCGGGATGATCAGAAGTTTCACGCTCGCGATTTCCGTGTTGGAAAACGTCTCCTTGTTGGTGACATCGGCAAAGCCGGCGCTGCTGCTGTCGCCGAGATGCCCTTCGACGATACCGGGACGAGTGGCGATGGTCACCTTGATGCTGCTGGGGCCTGTCGGACAACTTATGTCGGTGAGCTTGGCCTCGGCATAGGCGACTTCGACATGCAGAGGCAGACTGACCGACACCAGGGTGATACCGCCTCCGACATTGCTGTTGCCGGCTCCGATCTTCACCACCAGCTTGATGCGGGTCTGGGCCGTCCGCACAATGGTGCCGACTTCGCCAACCTGCAGCCATGGCGAGGATTGCGGCGGTTCGCCGACGGCGATGGCGAGCGTGCTCGACAGCACCCCGGTATGCCGGTGCTGAGACCGAGGTCGATCTGCTTCGAACCGTTTGCCAGTTCGGCGGCGGCCATCAGCATTCCCATCGCGCTGGCGTCAACGCCAAGGCCGGCTGGCCTCTGCCCGAGGCCAAGTCTGCCGAGGGGGCCGAGGTCGATGAGATGGCTGAGCGGAATCTTGACCGTGTTGGTCGATTTGCTTGCCATGGTTTGCAAGGCGACCTTGGCCGTGTTGCCGAGCCCGGGAACATTGGCCATGGCGGTGGCGATCTGGCCGACTGTAGCCTTTGAGGCCAGAACGTCCGAATAGGTCACGCCCGTCAGGTTCAATTGCACCGCCAGGGCATCGACGAAGGAAAGCACGCTGACATCGGCGGAGATCAATCCGTTGTAGTCCATGACGCTGAGTGAGATGTTGCCGCCTAGGAGGCCGCCGAGAAGCGCGTTGAGGATGGGGCTGTTGCTGGTATTGACGCTGAGCAACCTCGATCCGACCGAGAAAGTGGCCTGTGGCGTCATGCTGGCGGTGGCTTCTGTGCCAATGATGGGCGTTGGGATCAGCGAGCTTGCGAAATAGCGGTTGGGGATCTTGTTTAGGGTCACATGAACCGCGTTGTAAGGGGTTACGCCTGCTTGGAAGCGTTGATCCACATTGACCGAGGATGCCCCTGCATATCGGCCCCGCGTGACCGTCACGACGGTTTTGCCCACCGCCGCGGGAATGGTTTGACCCGAGCCCTGAACGACGACACCTGGCATCCCGTTGTCGGTGAGCGTGGTCAAGACCGCGGTCTGGGCGTTGTTGATGTTCGAAGCCGCGGGGATCGCTGCCAGGTCGACCATCGCCTGTGCTTCTCGGCGCTCGGTGTAAATGGAGGCCTCGTCGATCGCCACCGCTGCCAGCGCCAGCGCGACCGGCGCGCTCAACGCCGTCATCACCGTGAAATTCGCTCGCCGGTCACCAAGCATCAGGCGTGCAAGCCTGCCGACCTTCAAGTGCGCGCAGAGCAGCATTCAGATGCCCCCGACCCTGATCGTTGATTGGCGTTTGATCGTTGTACCCGGCATGGCTATGCCCGGAAAGAGATTCCAGATCGGCAGGTTTCGGGCATCGTACTGGATCGACACCACGAACTGATTGCCGTCCGCCGTGCTGTCATTGGCCTGATAAGTCAGCTTGCTGGCGTCGACGAAGGGATATCCACCGGCATTATTGGCGAGGAACGAGGCCACGAGCGTCTGCCGCTCGGTCTGGTTCAGCCCCGAGATGGCCGTCCGGGCGGCGTCCGCCGCGATCTGCTGTATTGAATTGGCCGCGCCGAAATAGACACCGTATGCAACCATTCCGAGCAGGAGAAGGATGAATATCGGTGAAAGCAGAGCGAACTCAACCGCCGAAGTTGCCGAAGTGTCTGTCTGGAATCGGCGCCCCTGGACCCGGCGAATGACGTTCTGAACCATGCCGCCGAGCATGCCAAAGTTCGCATGCAAAAAGCGAAAACTCTAGGCGCAACCTGGAAGTGTGTATGATTGAAAAGCTACGCTAATTTAGCCGCGGCTTCTTTGATTCCTGGCTATTGACTTAGGGTCAATCAGTACTCGGTTGAAAAGAGCTTGCCGCCTGTCTAGTCTCCTGCCACCAGCCGACGGAGGGAACCGGCGGCGCGCTCAAAGGGGCCAGACATCGGTCCCGGGGCGTCAACACGCAAAGGCGCGCCGTTGGCAGCGCCGACAGGGAGAAACTTCATGCTGAAAAACATGCTGAAGGCGACGGCATTCGCCACAACCATGGCGCTGGCCGCCGGAACATTCTACACGCCGGCCTTTGCCGAGGTCGTCTACAACAGAGGCACTGCTGCCGAATCCGAGTCGGTTGATCCGCATAAGACCTCGACGGTTTATGAAGCCAACGTCTTGCGCGACCTGTTCCAAGGTCTGGTGATGCAGGACGAGAAGGCCAACGTCATCCCCGGCGCCGCCGAGAGCTGGACGGTGTCGGATGACGGTACCGTTTACACCTTCAAGCTCAGGAAGGACGGCCAGTGGTCCGACGGCAGCCCGGTGACGGCCGAAGACTTCGTCTTCGCTTTCCGCCGCCTCGAAGACCCGGCGACGGCCGCCGAATATGCCTCGATGCTCTATCCCGTCAAGAACGCCGAGGAAGTCAACACCAAGAAGGGCAAGCCCGAGGACATGGGCGTCAAGGCCATCGACGCGACCACCCTTGAAGTGACGCTGAAGGCGCCGACGCCATATTTCCTCGAAATGCTGACCCACCAGGCGACCTATCCGGTCAACAAGGCGTCCATGGACAAGCTCGGCGCCGACTGGATCAAGCCGGGCAATCTCGTTTCCAACGGCGCCTATACGCTGGCCGAGTGGGTTCCCAACGATCATATGAAACTGGTCAAGAATCCGAAATTCTGGGATGCCGGAAGCGTCAAGATCGACGTCGTCAACTACATCCCGACAGAGGATCGCTCCTCGGCGATGAAGCGCTTCGAGGCCGGCGAACTCGACAGCTACGACGATCTACCGACCGAGCAGCTCGCCGACCTCAAGGCCAAGTTCGGTGATCAGATCAAGGTGGGGCCGTATCTCGGCACCTATTACTACGCGATCAAGACCGACAAGAAGCCCTGGGACAATGTCGAGCTGCGCAATGCCATCTCGATGGCCATCGACCGCGATTTCATTGCCGAAAAGGTCTGGCAGAATTCAATGCTGCCAGGCTATTCGATGGTCCCTCCGGGCATCGAGGGCTACACGCCGGCGATGGCCAAATATGCCGACATGTCGCAGATCGACCGCGAGGACGCAGCCAAGAAGATACTCGAGAAACTCGGTTACACGCCGGAGCATCCGCTGAAGATGGAGATCCGATACAACACCTCGGAGAACCACAAGAATACCGCGGTCGCCATCCAGGAACAGCTGAAGCCGCTCGGCGTCGACGTCACGCTGCTCAACACCGACACCAAGACCCACTACTCCTTCCTCGAGCAGAGGGGTGACTATGACGTTGCGCGCGCCGCCTGGATTGCCGACTACAAGGATCCCGAAACCTTCCTGGGCATCTCGCGCAAGGCCAGCGGCAACAACTATTCGGTCTATGACAGCCCGCAATATGAGGCGGCCATGGACAAGGCGGCCGCCGCCGGCGGCAAGCCGGAAGAGCGCATGAAGGAACTCGCCGCCGCCGAGCGTATCCTCGTCGACGACGTCGGCCAGATCCCGCTTCTCTACTATAGCTACCACGATATCGTTTCCCCGAAGCTGCACGGCTTCGTCGACAACGTCATGGACGTGCATCCGTCCCGCTTCATCTCCAAGGATTGAAAACCTTGATCGAACCGCCGCCCGTTCAGGACGGCGGTTCGATCTGTCGTCGCATGGGGCCCGAAAGTCGAAATCGATTTTCGCAGGCCATGGTGCGAAGATGAGAGGTGCCAGAGCGCTGCGGGCGTCCGGTTGGATGCCCGTCACCCTGGCCGAAGCAGGGCACCGCCGATGCTACGCTACATTTTCAGGCGGCTTCTGACCGCCATTCCAACGCTATTCGTCATCGTGACCTTGGCGTTCTTCCTGATGCGCGTCGCACCGGGCGGCCCGTTCAACCAGGAGCGGGGCCTGAGCCCCGAGATCAGGGCCAATCTTGAAGCCCAGTTCGGGCTCGCCGACCCGCTCTGGCTGCAATATGTCCACTATCTCGGCAATCTCCTGCGCGGCAATTTTGGCCCGAGCTACAATATGCCGGACTTTACCGTCACCGAGCTTTTCGCCAAGGGCTTGCCTATTTCCATTCAGCTCGGCGCCTCCGCGCTGATCTTGGCGCTGCTGCTCGGCAGCGTGCTCGGTACCATTGCGGCGCTCAACCAGAACAAACTTGGCGACTACACGGTGATTGCGCTGGCAACCGCGGGCAGCACCATCCCGACCTTCGTCATCGCGCCGATTATCCAGCTCGTGTTCGGATTGACCTGGAAGCTGTTGCCGATCGGCGGCTGGGGCGATGGCGCGCTTATCAACAAGATCGGTCCCGTGCTGACGCTTGCCCTGCCGCAGATCGCCATCGTCGCCCGCCTGATGCGCGGCTCGATGATCGAATCGCTGCGCTCGCATCACATCCGCACGGCGCGCGCGCTCGGCCTGTCCGACTGGTCGGTGGTGGTCAAGCACGCGCTGCGCGGCGCCGTCCTGCCGATCGTCTCCTTCACCGGTCCGGCTGCCGCCGCCCTGCTCACCGGCTCGATCATCGTCGAGACGATCTTCTCCATTCCCGGCGTCGGGCGCTACTTCGTCGATGCCGCGCTCAACCGCGACTACACGCTGGTGATGGGGACGGTGGTGGTCATCGCCATCTTCACCATCGTCTTCAACCTGATCGTCGACGTCATGTATGCCGTCGTCGATCCGAGGGTGCGCTATGACTGATATCGCGATCGCCGCACCGGTCGTCGGCCGTTCGCTGTGGGGCGATGCCTGGGCGCGTCTCAAGGCCAACCGCGCCGCCATGTTCAGCCTCTACTATCTGATCCTGATCGCTGTGATCAGCGTGTTCGGGCCCTGGTTCGTGCCGCACCAATACACCACCATCTATGGTGATTATGTGCGTACGCCGCCGAGCCTGTCGGCCTATCCGAAGCCGGACATGATCGAGACCGCGCTCGATGAGGCGATCAAGCGCATGCGTGTCGACATCAAGGACTGGCGCCAGGAAGGCAATCGCGTCTTCGTCACCGTAACCTCCAGCAAGGCGATCGACGACCGCAACATCCGCTATCTCGACCGGTCCGATGCCTTCGACGACACCAGGATCGAAAGCAAGTCGCCTGACGGCCTCGAAGCGACGATGAGCGCCTCGGTCAAGCAGCAATATTTTCTTTTCGGCACCGACAACACCGGCCGCGATCTGTTGTCGCGGACGCTGATGGCCGGGCGCGTTTCGCTGGCCATCGGTCTGCTCGCCGGCGTCGTGGCCGTGGCCATCGGCGTGCTCTATGGCGCCACTGCCGGTTTTGCCGGAGGCAGGGTCGACGAGGTGATGATGCGCATCGTCGACGTGCTTTATTCGCTGCCCTTCATCTTCTTCGTCATCATGCTGGTGGTGTTCTTCGGCCGCAACTTCGTGCTGATGTTCCTGGCGGTCGGCGCCGTGCTGTGGCTCGACATGGCCCGCATCGTGCGCGGCCAGGCGCTGTCCATCCGCCGCCAGGAATATGTCCAGGCGGCCGAGGCCATGGGCGTCGGCCAGCGCGGCATCCTTTTGCGCCACGTCATTCCCAACCTGCTCGGGCCGGTGGTGATCTACATGACGCTGCTGGTGCCGCAGGTCATTATCCTGGAGAGCTTTCTGTCGTTTCTCGGGCTCGGCATCCAGGAGCCGATGACCAGCTGGGGCGTGCTGATCTCGGTCGGCGCCAAGAATATCGGCACTGCAAACTGGCTGCTTCTGTTCCCTGCCTTCTTCCTGGTCTCCACCTTGTTCGCCCTGAACTTCGTCGGCGACGGCCTGCGCGATGCGCTCGACCCCAAGGACCGCTAAGATGGACGCAGCAGAGACCATTCTCAGCGTAAAGGATCTTCGCGTGCGCTTCCGCACCCTCGACGGCGCGGTCGAGGCGGTGAAAGGCATCAACATCCACGTCAAGGCGGGCGAAACCGTCGCCGTGGTCGGCGAATCCGGCTCCGGCAAGAGCCAAACGATGATGGCGGCGATGAGCCTGCTGGCCTCCAATGGAGAAGCCACCGGCAGTGTCGATTATCGCGGCCGCAATCTTCTGACGCTAAGCAAATCCGAGTTGAACAAGGTCCGCGGCCGCAAGATCAGCATGATCTTCCAGGAGCCGATGACCTCGCTCGATCCGCTCTATTCGATCGGCAACCAGCTGATCGAACCGATTCGCCGGCATCGGGGCTTGAATGCGGCGCAAGCGCGCGAGGAGGCGCTCAACCTGCTCAGGCTGGTGCATATTCCCGATCCCGAACGGCGCATGAAATCCTATCCGCACGAAATGTCGGGTGGCCAGCGCCAGCGCGTCATGATCGCCATGGCTTTGGCAAACGATCCCGATATCCTGATTGCCGACGAACCAACGACGGCGCTCGACGTCACCATCCAGGCGCAGATCCTCATGCTACTTGCCGAGCTGCAGCGCAAGCTCGGCATGGCGATCGTCTTCATCACCCACGATCTCGGCATCGTGCGGCGCTTTGCCGACCGGGTCTATGTCATGCGCTCCGGCGAGGTGGTGGAGGAGGGGGACGCGCAAGCCATCTTCGCCAGTCCTCAGCATGCCTACACCAAGATGCTGCTGGCGGCCGAGCCGACCGGGACCAAGGCGCCGCCGCCGGCCAATGCGCCCGTCCTGCTCGAAGGCAGAAACGTCGAGGTCACCTTCCGCATCGGCGGCGGCTTTCTGGCCGGCGAACCGCTGATGCTGCGCGCCGTCGACCATATCTCGATCAGGCTGAGGCGCAATCAGACGATCGGCATCGTCGGCGAATCAGGCTCTGGAAAATCGACGCTTGGCCGCGCTTTGCTGCGGCTGTTGCCGAGCGATGGCGTGATCCGCTTCGGCGACCGCGATATCTCGACCGCCGACCGCCAGACGATGCGGCCGCTGCGGCGCCAATTGCAGCTGGTCTTCCAGGATCCGTTCGGTTCGCTGTCGCCGCGCATGACCATCGGCCAGGTCATTACCGAAGGGTTGCTGGTGCATGAACCGAACCTCTCGGGCAAGCAGCGCGACCAGCGCGCCGTCGAGGCGCTGCGTGAAGTCGGCCTCGATCCCAATTCGCGCAATCGCTATCCGCACGAATTCTCAGGCGGCCAGCGCCAGCGCATCGCAATCGCCCGGGCCATGATTCTCAAGCCCAAGCTGGTGGTGCTGGACGAGCCGACCTCCGCCCTCGACCGCTCGGTGCAGAAGCAGATCGTGGAGTTGCTGCGCAAGCTGCAGGCCGACCATGAGCTGTCTTACCTCTTCATCAGCCACGATCTGGCCGTGGTGCGCGCCATGGCCGACTACATCATCGTCATGAAGCAGGGCAAGATCGTCGAGGAAGGGCCGACGGAAGACATTTTCAGCAATCCGCAGGCCGGCTACACGCAGACGCTGATGAGCGCCGCAATCGATGTCACGCGGTTTCGCTTGAGTGCGTGAGGCGAGCCGGGGCGGCGGCGCCTCAGCTCAACTCGCCAGCCCTGGGCATTTGCGCGCCCTGGCGGCGGCCATGGCCGCTTGCTGCTGCTTCAGCCGATCGATCCTGGTCGTTTCGCGATTGGCGACGGCGGCCTTGACGCTTGAGCCGCCCAGCAGCCATCTCGGAACACTGGTGCTGGCGACCTTGCCCCGCGTGATGGCTGTCTGCGAGATGCCTTTGGCGGCTTCGCCTATGGCGCTGTTCAGTTCGGCGCATGTCATCTTGTCGTAATTCGCCGGATCGATCGATCCGCTGGTCGACGCGCAGCCTCCGACAAGGGCGAGGAGGAGCACGGGGATGAACGGCCTGCTGGGGGTCGAATGCAATTTCATGTCCACGACCTTACTCCAGCGTAAGCGACCATGGCCACCCTCCGATATGTCCGCATGCGTGCGTACGCCGAAACGAACCGGGGTCATTCACATTCACGACGGACACGAGTTCGACCTCGGCGGAACCCTTGAAAGAGAGCCTGCGAGCCCCATCTGCGTTGACAAATATTCCTGGTTGGTTGATGGCTGAGGCGATATCCTATATCAGCGGACAGAACGAGCTTGTCATTGCGCGGCTATTGCCTACATCGATCGTTTGTCGAAAATTTTGGATTCTTTTTGGCTGAAATGGAATAGTCATTCCATGAAAAGTTGGATCAAGAATTCAAAAGAGCCGGCAAAGGCGCTGCCGAAGGCTGGCAACGTACAATCAATACTCATAAATCAGACGAAGTTTATCGGGGATGTTGTTCTAACTTCGGTTCTGGTCAGGCATCTGCGGGCAGAGTTTCCGAACGCGACGATCACCATGCTATGCCAGGCGGCGCTGGCGAAATTCGTTCTGGAGCAAGGCATCGCCGACAGCGTGGTTTCGCTCGATCGCGGCAAAATGCGCGGCTCCCCTTTCGAGCGCATGTCCGGAATGACCAGGCTCCTGCACGATCTGAGGAAGTCGGATTATGATCTTATCATCGATCTGTCCGACTCCAAGACATCACGGCTTGTGATGCGCTTCGTCAAGGCGCCTTTTCGCGTAGGCTATGTTCCATCGGAGCAGCCCCTGAAATTCTGGGAGCGCCAAAGCGCCAACATCTTTGCCGCCACATACGGCCATGGCGGCGAGCATTATCTGCATCGGTACCTGTCGCCGCTGTTTGCCCTTGGCATTCCTGTGACCGATCCTATTCCGTCCCTCAAGCCAATCGAATCCGGTTCGCGTCAGGCAAAGCAGCTGCTTGCCCGACACGAATTGGAAACGAAGTCGTTTGTCGCCGTCCATGCCGGCGCCAGTTTCCCAGGCCGTTGCTGGCAGCCTGACCGTTTCGCATCGGTCCTGGGAGAGATTTACCGTCGAAAGGGTCTCCGGGCGGTCATCGTTGGCGGCCCGGACGAGGCAGGTATCGCAGGCAAGGTGTTGGATGCGGCAACATCGCCGATCGTGAATCTCGTTGGCCAGGCACCCCTGACCACCCTTTTGCCCCTGCTGGGCGAGGCCCTGATCTTCCTGGGCAACGAGAGCGGACCCATGCACCTGGCCGCGGCCATGAAAACGCCCGTCGTTGGCCTGTTCGGTCTGACCCAACCCGACATCTGGGGGCCCCTTGGCGTTCCCAGCCGTACGTTACAGCCTCCGATGCCATGCAAGTGCATAGCGCCGGGCCTCTGCAAGGCGGGCAATGCAGGGGGCGTTTATTGCGTTCAACGGCTTGACGCTGCCGACGTCACAAAAGCGGCAATCGAACTCATAGAACGCGTCAGCTAAAGCAATTCCAGGAAAACTGCGCAGCGGTTTTTTCCGTCCGGAATTGCGTAAAGCGATGAATTGGAGCAGGCGACGATCAAACATCGAGCCGCTGCAGCGGGAACAACAAACACGCGTATCGCTTTGTTTTTCTGGTCGGAGTGGCAGGATTTGAACCTGCGACCCCCTCGTCCCGAACGAGGTGCGCTACCAGGCTGCGCTACACTCCGTGACCAGACGCGGGCTTATAGCCGCCGCATCTGGTTCCTGCAAGCGTCAATGGCAGCACTTCTGTCGCATTTCGCCAGCTTTCTTCGCGAGCCTGTTTCAGCGCCTCGAATAAACGCCGCTTAAAGGCTTCCGTGGTAGGGCACCCCTCGGCAAACGTTTGCGCGATTTGTGTTTCCAGCCGCCCGGAGATTTTCAGTCTTGACCCTCAGGATCGTTGGCGAAGCACGGCTCGACAGGTTCGGATTGCCGGAGCTTGTCGTGGTGGTGGAGAGCCCGGTATCGTCGCAGCGGCGCCGGCAGACGTTCGACGCCGTGCTGCGCCGTAGTCCGGAAGTCGGCGCCTACAACCAGATCTTTTGACAAGGGCATCATGAGCCAGCGCATCGTCAGTTTCGTCATGAGCGGCGGCGTCGGCTCGCGGCTCTGGCCGCTGTCGCGCGAGGACAATCCCAAGCAGTTCCACGACCTTTCGGGCGACGGCTCGATGCTGGCAAAGACCTTGCGCCGGCTGGCGTCACGGCCCAGCGGCGATACGCCCATCTTCATGATCGCTTCCGAACGCCATGCCGAGCGCGTCCATGCCGATCTCGCCGGCATAAACCTTGCCGGCGGTGGGCCGCTGTTCGAACCTACCGGCCGCAACACCGCCGCGGCGGTGGCGCTGGCAAGCCTGCGCACGCTCGCCGAATTCGGTGACGAACTGGTGCTGGTGGTGCCGTCCGATCACGAGATTTCGACCGCGCGGCAATTCTGGCAGAGCGTCGAGGCGGGCACCGCCGCTGCCAGCGCCGGGCGGCTGGTGGTGTTCGGCCTCAAGCCGACACAGCCGGAGACCGGCTATGGCTACATCGAAGTCGCCGCCGAAAGAGCAGGCGTGTTCGATGTCTCGCGCTTCGTCGAAAAGCCGGACCTTGCCACCGCCCAGGCCTATCTCGAAGCCGGCAATTTCCACTGGAACACCGGCATCTTCCTGTTTCGCGCCGGCGCCATGCGTGATGCTTTCGCAGCTTTCGAGCCGAAGATCTGGCAGGCGACCGAAGCTGCCTACAAGGCTGCGACATCGGACCTTTCCGGCTTCTACATGCCGCTGGACCTCTACGGCGCCATTCCTTCGGTCTCGATCGACTATGCCATCATGGAGCGGGCAAAGGACATCGCCATGGTGCCGGCCAGCTTTCGCTGGAACGATCTCGGCTCCTGGCAGTCGCTGCTCGATGTCGGGCCTGCCGATAGCCAAGGCAATGTCATCGCCGGCGACGTCGTCGCCATCGATTGCGAGAATTCCTACATTCGCAGCGATGGCCGGCTGCTGTCGGCCATCGGCATGAGAGATGTCGCCATCGTCTCGACATCGGACGCTACCTTCGTCGCCCCGGTCAGCCATAGCCAGCACGTCAAGAAGATCGTCGAGCAGCTCGAAAAATCCGGCCGGTTGGAAACCCGCTTCACGCCTGCCCACGACCGGGTCATCGAAAGCGGCGCTTGGCGTCGCCGCGTCCATCACTGGCTGTTTCAGGAGACGCTTCCGCTGTGGTCGACATCAGGCGTCGACGAACGCTATGGCGGATTCCACGAGGCTCTTGGCTTCGACGCCACGCCGCTGATGAAGCCCAAGCGCATGCGCACGCAGGCCCGCCAGGTCTACGCCTTTGCGGTCGCCAAGCAACGCGGCTGGGACGGCCCGGCCGACCGGCTCATCGCCCACGGCATCGACTTCATGGCCGGAAGCGGCCGAACGGCAAGGGGCGGCTGGGTGCGTACCCTCGACATCGACGGTTCGGTCGCCGACCCGGTCGAGGACGCCTACGATCATTCCTGCGTGCTTCTGGCGCTGGCGCATGCCCACATGTCGGGCCATCCGGATGCGCTGCGGCTCGGCGAAGAGACCTTCGCCTTCCTCGATGCCCATCTCGAGGATAGCCGCATGACCGGCTTTCTCGAAACCTCGGACGGGCAGGGCGAGCGGCGCTCCAATCCGCACATGCATTTTTTGGAAGCCTTCCTCGCCTGGCACGAGGCGACAGGCGAGCGCGCTTATCTGCGCCGCGCGGCACGCATCATCGACCTGTTCCGCAACCACTTCTTCGATCCCGAAAGCTGGACGCTGGGTGAATATTTCGACGCCGGCTGGAGGCCCGTGGCGGGCGAGAAGGGTACCTGGACCGAGCCCGGCCATCATTTCGAATGGGCCGCGCTGCTTGTCGATTTCGCCGCTCTTAGCGGCCAGGCCGAACTGAGTGGCTTCGCCAGGAAACTCTATGCCTCGGCCATCGCCAATGGCCTCAACCGCGCCACAGGCCTTGCGTATGGCGCCGTCTCCCGGCAGGGTCTGCCGCTGGACCTGGTCTCGCGTAGTTGGCCACAGGCCGAAGCGGTCAAGGCGGCGATTGCGTTGGACGGTTCTGGCGGACCCGATCTCAAGCCGGAGATCGAGGAACGCGTAGGCCGGCTGTTCCGCTGGCACATCGACCCGGCGCCGCTGGGTCTGTGGATCGACCGCGTCGACGAGCGCGGCCGCTCGCGGGCATCAGATGTGCCGGCCAGCATTTTTTATCATCTCGTGTGCGCGCTCACGCAGTATCTGGATGGGACTGCCGAGAAGGGCGGCTGAGAAAGAGGCGCTGTCCCGACGACATTTTGCTCAATAAGGGCTGACCACATCCCCGGTCTCGACATAAACCGCCTTCATCTGCGAATAGAGCGCCAGCGCGGCCAGTGAATTTTCTCGCCCAATGCCGGATTGCTTGACACCGCCGAAGGGGATTTCGACCGGGGTCAGGTTGTAGGTGTTGATCCAGCACGTGCCGGCCCGCAGCTCGGCGATGACGCGGTGGGCGCGCGACAGGTCGCGCGTGAACACGCCGGCCGCGAGACCGAACTCAGTGTCGTTGGCGCGCTCGACCACCTCGTCCTCGCCGTCGAATTTCAGCACGCTCATGACAGGCCCAAAGATTTCTTCGCGCGCGATGCGCATGCTGTCGCTCACCCCGGTGAACACCGTCGGCTCGACGAAGAAGCCGCCTTCAAAACCTTGCAGCGAAGGCACGTTGCCGCCGCAGGCGAGCGTGGCGCCTTCTTGCTTGCCCGCCGCGATGTAGGAGACGACCTTCTCCTGCTGTGCCTTGCTGACCAGCGGGCCCATCTGGGTTTCGGCATCGAGTGGGTCGCCGATGCGGATCTTCTTGGTTCGCTCGACGAGCCGGTCGACGAAGCGGTCATGGATGCCCTTCTGGACGAAGACGCGCGTGCCGTTGGAGCAGATCTGCCCCGTCGAATAGAAATTGCCGAGCATGGCGCCGCCGACGGCATTCTCGAGATCGGCGTCGTCGAAGACGATCAGCGGCGACTTGCCGCCGAGTTCCATCGTCGCGTGCTTCATCTTCGAGCCGGCGAGCGACAGCACCTTGCGGCCGGTCGGCACCGAGCCGGTCACCGACACCTTGGCCACGACATCGTGGCTGACTAGGCTGGCGCCGACATCGCCATAGCCTTGCACGACGTTGAACAGCCCGTCGGGCAGGCCTGCCTCGCTGTAGATCTCGGCCAGGGCCAATGCCGACAATGGCGTGTTTTCCGATGGTTTGAACACCATGGCGTTGCCCATGGCGAGCGCGGGCGCGGATTTCCAGCCGGCGATCTGGATTGGATAGTTCCAGGCGCCTATGCCGACGCAAACGCCGAGCGCCTCGCGCCGCGTGTAGGCGAAGGCCCCGCCCAAATCGACAGCCTCGCCATTGTAAGCTGCAACCGCGCCGCCGAAATATTCCAGGCAATCCGCGGCCGATGGCGCATCCGCCACCAGCGTTTCCTGAATCGCCTTACCGGTGTCGAGCGTCTCGAGGCGGGCAAGATCGGCGTTGCGGGCGCGCAAGATGTCGGCGGCGCGGCGCAGGATGCGGCCGCGCTCCACCGGCTTCAGCCGCGCCCAAGCCGGTTGCGCGGCACGCGCAGCCTCGATGGCGAGTTCCAGCACGTTCGGCGTCGCCGAGCGCAGCAGGGCGATGGTCTCGCCGGTTGCCGGATAGATGACCGGCAGTGGCGCGCCTTGCTCGTCGTCTATGTAGCGTCCGTTGACATAGTGCGATGCCGTTGGCTGGGCGCGCATGGGCTTCTCCAAATCGTCTTAGCGGCATGCCGATCGTGCGGTTGCACGATCATGCTCTATCTGTCGGACGCCTGCCAGCGGGGATTGATCCATGGTTCCTGGTTGGAAGGCGCCAGCGGCGTGCGGCCGAGAATGTGGTCGGAAGCCTTCTCGCCAGTCATGATCGACGGCGCGTTGAGGTTGCCGTTGGTGACGCGCGGGAAGATAGAGGAATCGGCTACCCGCAGGCCCTCGACGCCGATCACGCGGCATTCCGGATCGACGACGCTCGTGACCTCGTCGGCGCGGCCCATCCGGCAGGTGCCGCAGGGATGATAGGCGCTTTCGGCGTGATCCCTGATGAAGATGTCGAGGTCGTCGTCCGATTGCACGTGGCTGCCGGGCGAAATTTCCTGGCCGCGGAAGCCGTCGAAGGCCTTCTGGCCGAAAATCTCGCGCGTCAGCCTGATGCAGTGGCGGAACTCGCTCCAGTCGTCGGGATGCGACATGTAGTTGAAGTGGATCACCGGTTTCGAATTCGGATCCGGCGAGCGCAGCGTCACCGAGCCGCGCGACTTCGAGCGCATTGGCCCGACATGCGCCTGAAAACCATGCGACTTCGCCGCCGCCTTGCCGTCATAGCGCACCGCCGCCGGGATGAAGTGGTACTGGATATCAGGATAGTCGACCCCGGCGCGCGAGCGCACGAAGGCCGCCGCCTCGAAATGATTGGTGGCGCCAAGGCCGGTCTTGAAGAACAGCCACTGCGCCCCGATCATCGCCTTGGAAAACGGGTTGAGCACCGAATTCAGCGTGATCGGCTTTGTCGATTGCTGCTGGATATAAAGTTCCAGATGGTCCTGCAGGTTGCGGCCGACGCCGGGTCTATCGGCCACCACCGCGATGCCGTTTTCCCTGAGATGTTCCGCAGGCCCGATGCCCGACAGCATCAGGATTTTCGGCGAGTTGATCGACGATGCCGCGACGATCACCTCACGTCGCGCCTTAACGACTTGAATCTGTTTGCGAGCTTCGATTTCGACCCCGATGGCGCGTTGATTCTCGATGATCACCCGTCGCGCAAAGCCCTTGACCAGGCTTACGTTTTTGCGCCTGAGCGCCGGCCTCAGATAGGCTGATGCCGCCGACCAGCGGCGGCCGCCGAAAATGGTCTGCTCCATCGGGCCGAACCCCTCTTGCCTGGAGCCGTTATAGTCGTCGGTCAGTTCGAAGCCGGCCTGGCGGCCCGCTTCGACGAAGGCGCCATAGAGCGGATTTTTCCGCGTGCCGCGCCGCACGTGCAGCGGCCCACCACGGCCCCGCCAGCCGTCCTCGCCGCCCTCCGCATCTTCCATGCGCTTGAAATAGGGAAGCACGTCGGCGAAACCCCAGCCGGCGGCTCCCTGTTCGGCCCAGTGGTCGAAGTCGCGGGCGTGGCCGCGCACATAGACCATGCCGTTGATCGAGGACGAGCCTCCGATCACCTTGCCGCGCGGCGTCGCCAGCACGCGGCCGCCGAGATGCGGCTCGGGCTCGCTGGCAAAACCCCAGTCGTAGAGGCTCATATTGAGCGGGATCGACAGCGCCGATGGCATCTGGATCAGCGGCCCGATATCGGAGCCGCCGAATTCGATAACGATGACCGAGTGCTTGCCATCCTCCGACAGGCGATAGGCCATGGCCGAGCCGGCGGAGCCGGAGCCGATGATGACGAAATCCGCTTCAAGCATTGTTCATATGCGCCCATCGTTCATATGCGTGATGAAATCGGCGAGCGAGACATTGCCGCCGGTAGCCACCACAAGGACGGTCTTGCCGGCCACGTCCACCTTGCCGCCGAGCAGTGCCGCCAGCGAGGCAGCTCCGGACGGCTCAAGCACCAGCTTCATCCGCTCGAAGGCGATTTTCATTGCCCGCCGCACCAAGGCGTCGTCGACAGTGATGCCGCGAACGCCGGCGGTTCTGACCGCCGCGAACGGCGCGTCGCCGGGCCGCCGCGACATCAGCCCGTCACAGATCGAATTCGGGGCGAGCGGCATGGTCTCGATGCTGCCATGCGCCAGCGAGGCGCCCATGCCGTTGAAACCTTCGGGCTCGACGCCGATGATTTCTGTGGCCGGCGACAGGTAGTGGAAAGCGAGCGAAACGCCGCCGATCAGGCCGCCGCCGCCGACCGAGCAGAACAGCACGTCCGCCTTCGCGCCCTTGGCAGAAAGCTGCTCCAGCGCCTCCAGCCCGGCACCTGCCTGGCCGGCGACGATTTCCGGATCGTCGAAGGGATGCAGCAATGTCAGCCCTTCGGTCTCGGCGATCTCGCGCGCCTTGGCGGCGGCGACTTCCTCACGCGCGCGCTCGCCGTGATCGGTAAGCACCACGCGCGCGCCGTAGCCTGCTGTGGCGTCGCGCTTGGCGGCCGGCGCGTCGATCGGCATGACGATGGTAACGGGGATGCCGAGCGCCTGGCCCGCAGCCGCCAGTCCTTGCGCAAAATTGCCGGAAGAATAAGCGACGACGCCCTTCTTGGCTTCGTCGGGCGACAGCCGCTTCAGCCGCCAATAGGCGCCCCGAACCTTGAACGATCCCGCCCATTGCAGCGATTCCGCCTTGACGAAGACGCGAGCGGCGCCGGTTTCCCTGGCGAGCGCCGCCGATTCCAGCAGCGGCGTGATCTGCGTCGCCTTGGCGGTGACCGCATAGGCTTGCTTCAGGTGGTCGAGTGAGGGGACAAGCGTAGTCATCATTCGCCTCGCGGATACCGCTTGCTCTCTTCGAGATTGTCGAGGTTCATGTGGTTGCGCATGTAGCGCTCGGACGCTTTCTGCAGCGGCTGGAAATCCCAAGGGTAGTAGGCGCCGTTGCGCAGCGCCCGATAGACGACCCAGCGGCGCGCCTGGCTTTCGCGCACCGCAGCGTCGAAGGCGGCCATGTTCCAGCGCGCCCGCACCTTGTCCATGAACGCCGCGACCAGCGGTTCGTTGGCCGGATCTGCCGCGAGGTTTTCCCGCTCCAGCGGATCGGATTGGAGATCGAACAGTTGCGGCGCATCGAGCTCGCAATGGACGAACTTGTATCGGCCCTCGCGGATAGCCACCAGAGGCGCGTATGAACCCTCAGCCGCATATTCCATCAGCACAGGCGCGCTGCGCCGCTCACCGTCGATCAGAGGCAGCAGCGATTGGCCATCGGTCCATGGCGCGACGGCATCGATGTCGATGCCGGCGAGGTCGCAAAGCGTCGGCGTCACGTCGAGATTGGAAACCGGCGCTTCGATCAGCCCGGCCGCAACGCCCCTGCCGGCAATCATCAGCGGCACCCGCGCCGAGCCCTCGAAGAAGCTCATCTTGAACCATAGGCCGCGCTCGCCGAGCATGTCGCCATGGTCGGAGCAGAACAGGATGGTGGTGTCGTCAAGCATGCGCGTTCGCTTGAGGACGTCCAGGAGCTCGCCGAGCTTGTCGTCGACATAGGAAATATTGGCGAAATAGCCACGCCGCGAACGGCGCACCTGCTCAGGGGTGATCTGGAACGACGGATAATCGCTGGCGACATACAGCCGCTGCGAATGCGTATCCTGTTCGTCATACGCAATGAAATTGGTTTCCGGGTCGAGCGCCTGGCAATTTTCGTAGAGATCCCAGTACTGCTTGCGCGCGACATAGGGGTCGTGCGGATGTGACAGCGAAACGGCCAGGCACCAGGGCCGGCGCTCCTCATCATCCTGCTCCCGCGAAAGCTGGTAGAGCTTCTGCGTGGCGAGGAACACGACCTCGTCGTCATATTCCATCTGGTTGGTGGTTTCGGCGATACCGGCCCCGGTCACCGAACCCAGATTGTGATACCACCAGTCGATGCGCTCGCCGGGCTTACGATAATCCGGCGTCCAACCGAAATCGGCGGGGTAGATGTCCGTGGTCAGCCGTTCCTCGAAGCCGTGCAACTGGTCCGGCCCGACGAAGTGCATCTTGCCCGACAGGCAAGTATGGTAGCCGGCGGCGCGCAGATGATGAGCGAAGGTCGGGATCGACGAGGCGAACTCGGCGGCGTTGTCATAGACTCCGGTGCGCGACGGCAACTGGCCGCTCATGAACGAGGCACGGCCCGGCGCACAGAGCGGCGAGCCGGTGTAATTGTTGCGGAAGCGCGCCGAGCGGGCGGCCAACGCCTTCAGATGCGGCGCGTGCAGGAAGTCAGCCGGCCCGTCCGGAAAGAAAGTTCCGTTGAGCTGATCGACCATGACGATCAGGAAGTTAGGGTGCTTGCGTGTCACTGCGTCTGCCGTCCGCTGAGTTTCGTTTCGAGATAGTCCTCGACCAATGCGATCGCGGTCGCGGCATCGGGCACGCCGTCCTTGAGCGCGCGCCTGATATAGAGCCCGTCGATCATCGCCGCCGTCGCTTCGGCGACGCGGTCGGCCTCGGCTCGGGACAGGATGCCGGCCAGCCCGCTCATCAGGTTCGAATGCAGCCGCCGCGCATAAATTCTGAGCAGCCGGCGCAGCGCAGCCGATTTCTGCGCCTCGACATAGAAGGCGAGCCAGGCGGCGATCGTTTCGGCACGGAACTGGATCTCGGAGAAGTTGACGGCCACGACCGCCGAGACGCGTTCGCGTGGGGAACCGGTGGATTGAAGCGCGCGCCGCATGTCCGTGGTCAGTTCGGCCAGGATATGCCGCATCGTCGCGAACAGCAGCTCATCCTTGACGCCGAAATAGTGATGGGCCAGCGCCGACGACACGCCGGCGCGCCCGGCGATCTCCGACATCGTCACGTCAAGCGAGCCGCGCTCGCCGATCGCCGAGATCGTCGCGTCGATGAGCGCTTTGCGGCGCAGTGGCTCCATTCCGACTTTCGGCATGCTGTTCCCATTGTTTCGGTGAAGATTATTTTTTATTGACGGGTCAATCAACAAAAATTCAGCCCAAACAACAACCGATTGTCGGCTCTGGCTCATCCCGCGGACTGGAAAACGGTTCATTATTGAACAATATTGAGTGCTCAGGCCGCGATATGACGTGTTAGGATCCGCGGCAAATGGAGGTTGCCATGACCGCATGCATCGTTGGCTGGGCGCATTCGCGCTTCGGCAAGCTTGAAGGCGAAACATTGGAGAGCCTGATCGTCAAAGTGGCAACCGAGGCGCTCGACCATGCCGGCATTGGCCCGGACGACGTCGACGAGATTGTGCTCGGACATTTCAACGCCGGCTTTTCCGCACAGGATTTCACCGCCAGCCTTGTCCTCCAGGCCGACGACCGGCTGCGCTTCAAGCCGGCGACGCGCGTCGAGAACGCCTGCGCCACCGGTTCGGCCGCTGTCCGGCAAGGCGTCCGCGCCATAGATGCCAATGCCGCCCGCATCGTGCTGGTGGTCGGCGCCGAGCAGATGACGACGACGCCCGGCCCCGAGATCGGCAGGAACCTGCTGAAAGCCTCCTATTTGCCCGAGGATGGCGACACACCGGCCGGCTTTGCCGGCGTCTTCGGCAAGATCGCACAAGCCTATTTCCAGCGCTACGGCGACCAGTCGGATGCGCTTGCCATGATCGCCTCCAAGAATCACAAGAACGGCGTCGACAATCCCTATGCGCAGATGCGCAAGGATTTCGGCTACGAATTCTGCCGCCAGGAGAGCGAGAAGAACCCCTTCGTCGCTGGCCCACTGAAGCGCACCGACTGCTCGCTTGTCTCCGACGGTGCCGCTGCTATCGTCCTCACCGACACAGCGACGGCACTGAAGATGCGCCGCGCCGTCACCTTCCGCGCCAATGAGCACGTGCAGGATTTCCTGCCGATGTCGAAGCGCGACATCCTGACCTTCGAAGGCTGCGAGCAGGCCTGGAGCCGGGCGCTCAGGAATGCCGGCGTGACGCTTGATGATCTCTCCTTCGTCGAGACGCATGACTGCTTCACCATCGCCGAATTGATCGAATATGAAGCCATGGGCCTGGCGAAGCCTGGGGAGGGCGCGAGGCTGGCGCTGGACGGCACGACCGCAAAGGACGGGCGGCTGCCGGTCAACCCGTCCGGCGGCCTGAAGGCGAAGGGTCATCCGATCGGCGCCACCGGCGTGTCGATGCATGTGCTGAGCGCCATGCAGCTCGTCGGTGAGGCCGGCGGCATCCAGGTGCCCAACGCCAAGCTTGGCGGCATCTTCAACATGGGCGGCGCGGCGGTCGCCAACTACGTTTCCATTCTCGATCGGATTCGGTAAAAGCGACCCGCATCCGCGGGGGCAACATGACAAATCCGGTTCTGATCGAAGTTCTGCGTGGCGCCATCGTCGAGAGCGCGCACCGAGGCGCGGTCGCGGTTTTCGACGCCGATGGCAAGCCGGTTCTCGAGATCGGCGACACATCGAGGCCGGTGTTTCCGCGCTCCGCGGTCAAGGCGATCCAGGCGCTGCCGCTGGTCGAAAGCGGTGCTGCCGATGCCTACGGCTTCGGTAACCGCGAACTGGCGCTGGCCTGCGCCTCTCATTCGGGCGAACCGGCCCACGTCGAACTGGCGCGGTCGATGCTCGCGAGGGCCGGGCTGGACGGGTCGGCGCTTGAATGCGGCGCGCATTGGCCGTCGAGCCATGACGCGACGATCGCACTCGCCCGCGCCGGCGGTTCCCCGAACGCCCTGCACAACAATTGCTCCGGCAAGCATTCCGGCTTTCTTTGCACCTGCGTCCATTCAGGCATCGAGCCTCACGGCTATGTCAGGGCGGATCACGCCTTGCAGGAGATGGTGCGCGATGCCATGCAGGCGGTGACGGGAGCTCGCCACGGCGCCGACGAGCGCGCGACCGACGGCTGTTCGATCCCGACCTACGCGGTGCCGCTCAGGAGTTTTGCGCTTGGCTTTGCCCGCATGGTGACCGGCAGGGGCTTCGCGCCCGAGCGCGCCAGGGCGGCAAAGCGATTGTTGTCGGCTTGCATGGCCGAGCCGTTCTTCGTCGCCGGCACAGGCCGCGCCGATCTCGCGCTGATGCAGGCGGCGCCTGGCCGAATATTTGCGAAGGGCGGCGCCGAAGGGGTCCATTGCGCGGCGCTTCCCGAGCTTGGCCTCGGCATCGCACTCAAATGCGATGATGGTGCCGGCCGGGCCGCCGAATCCATGGTGGCCGCAATCATCGCCCGACTGCTGCGCGCGGACGAGGTTTTGGCGGCGAAGCTGCTCGAAATGGCGAATGCACCCATCGAAAGCCGGATAGGCGCCAAGGTCGGTGCGCTCAGGCCGACGGCGGCACTGGCCTGAGCCGGACGCTCTCAACTGACATGATTGCGCTCGACGGTCAGATGCGGAAAGCCGGTGTCGGCTGACGCGGCGAGATCGCCCGTGGCCGGGTCGGCCCAGCGCTGCCCGACAATGGCGCCATTGCGTGCGCCGTCGATGACATTGTCGGAGATGATGGCGGTTCCGGCACCGTCGACCACGCTGACGACGATGCCGGTGCCCGCTTTGCGGATGATGTTGCCGGTGGCCACGACGTTGCGCAGATACGGTCCCCAGCCGATCGACATGCCGTAGAGCGGCGCATTCTCGATGACGTTGTTGGACACGGTGGTGTCGGCCTCGACGCCGATGCCGACGCCGAATCCCGGCGGGTCGGCGGGGTAGGGGCCTGATGTCGACAGGTTGCGCACGATGTTGCCCGAGCAAACACCCATGCGTCCGCCTTCGTTGAAATTGACGATCGAGATGCCGTTGGCGGCACCATCGACGATGTTGTTGCTGATAACGGCGCCCTCGAACGAGAATTCGGAATAGACCGCCGTTTCGCCGGAACGCATGCAAGTGTTGCCCGATACTTGCAGATTGCTGGCGCTGTTGGCGCGGATGGCGGAGAATGCGCAGTCCGAAACAATATTGCCGGAGACGATCACGTTGGCGGCGCGGAAGGCATTGATGCCATTGCCGTTCTGGCCAGTGCCGCCGCCGCGCGCCGCGATGCGTTCGACCCGGTTGCCGGTGACGATGGTGCCGTCCTCCGCCGCTTGCCAGCGGTGCACGAGGATGCCGCCATTGGCGCAGTCGGAGACGGTGTTGCCTGTGATCGCCAGCCCTGCGGCCTCGACCGAATAGATGCCGGCGTCCGCCGCTCCGGATATTTCCGTGCGCTCGACCCGGCCCGCCGCGTGCTCGAGCGCCAGCCCGTTCTTGCCGCTGCCGGTTATCTGGCAATTATCGACGATGAGATGCGCCACGCGGCGCAGATCGAGCAGTCCTTGCGCGTAGTCGCCCATCGAGCGGTTTGAGCCGTCGAGGACCAGGCCGCTGAGCTCGATGTGATCGGCTTGTTCGGCCATGAACAGGTGGCCGTCGCCACCATAGACGATGCGCGTTGCGCCAGGCACGCCGGTAAGGCGCACCCGGCCGGGCAGCGTCAGGTTGGACACGACATAGGTGCCGGGCTGCAGGAAAACCGGCATGTCGCGATCGCTGGCCTCGCGCAGCAGCTTGGCGAAAGCCTTGCTCTGATCGTCAAAGGTGCCGGGTTGCACGCCAAGCTCGGTGGCGTTGATCGATCCGCGCATCGAGGCTTTCTCGACGCCGGGCAAGCTCGCGGCGGCTGCCTTGCCCAGCGAAAGCCCGAACACGGCAAAACCGGCTGTCCGGACAAGCAGCTTGCGTCTGTTCAACATCGGCACAGGTCCTGGCTTTTGCCCATCTAGTGGCAGGATTCGTGCCAGTCAGGCACCTGCGTCCCCGGCGAGGGCAATGACTTGTGAAGTCGTGAGGGCGGGCATAAGTTCAAGGAATGAGCAGAGCCTTTACCCGCGAGGAAGACAGCGAAAACGCCATCGCAGGCGTCGGCGAACGGCCGATCAGTCAACACCGCAACCTGGTGACGGAGCGTGGCCTGGCAATGATCGACGAGAATCTGGCCGATCTGCGCGACATATTGGCCAAAGCCGAGCGGCGGGGAGACCGCGAGCGCATCGCACTGGTATCTCGCGACCTGCGCTATTGGACCGCGCGGCGCGAAAGTGCCGAGCTTTCGGTGCCCGAGCCCGGGAGCGACGTCATCCGCTTCGGCATGGGCGCCACGCTCGAAGCCGACGACGGCAAGAAGGTGCACTGGAAGATCGTCGGCGAGGACGAGGCTGATCCATCGAAAGGCAGCATTTCCCATGTATCGCCAATGGCGATTGCTTTGTTTGGCAAGAAGGTCGGCGATGTCGCCACCGTCAATGGCAAGGAATGGGAAATCGTCAAGCTGAGCGCGGGCGGCTGAACCCCAACATCAGTCCTCGGTCTTCACGATGTGGTCGCGAAAGAACGCGACTGCACCCGCTTCATCGATCTCGCCGGCGGCGATAGCCATCACGAATTCATAAAGCGTGCCGTTGTCCGCCGTCAGGACCTGACCGTTGACGATCAGGAAGGCGCCGGCGGCGACAATAGCCGTGCGTTTGTTGCCGTCGACAAAGGCATGATTTCTGGCAATGCCGAAGACATAGGCTGCTGCAAGATCTGCAATCGACGGAGTGCCGTAATTAGCCTTGTTCTCGGCCCGGGCCAGTGCCGATTCAAGTGCATTTTCATCCCGCAAACCTTGTGCGCCGCCATGCCGGCGCAATTGTTCGGCATGCATCGCCTCCACCGCGCGGCGCGACAGGAACTCCCAGTTCATTCGGCGAGCTTCTGAAGCGCGACCTTGTACTTGTCCATGACCTTGCGAGCAGCTTCCATCTGCCGCTCGAAACTATCGTCGACCGGTTTGAGGACGATGTCCTTGTCTGTTTCGAGAACCTGAAGCTGATCACCGGCTTTGAGATTCAGGCGGTCGAGTAGCTCCTTGGGCAGGATCACACCTTCGGAATTGCCGATCTTGCGAATGGTGGTGTTCATGCTGGATTGCTCCTGTTGCAACGTCAATTATAACTCGACCGCCGCACCGTTGCAACAGATATTATAACTTACGAATGGGAGGAAGGCCCGGACACACTCGTTGCCGATAACTCAGGACGCCAGCAGCCGGTCGATCAGCCGCTCCGCTGCTTGCGGGATCACGGTACCGGGCGGGAAGATTTCCGCCGCACCCGCTTGCAGCACGGCATCATAGTCCTGCGGAGGGATCACGCCGCCGGCAACGATCAGCATGTCGCTGTGGCCGAGCCTCTTCAGCGCATCCCTGAGTTCCGGGATCAGCGTCAGATGTCCCGCCGCCAGCGACGACGCGCCGACAATGTGCACATCCTGCTCGTGGGCGAGCTTCGCGATCTCCTCCGGCGTCTGGAACATGGCGCCGACGGTGACGTCGAAGCCGAGGTCGGCAAAGGCTGTGGCGATCACCTTCTGGCCGCGGTCATGTCCGTCCTGTCCCATTTTGGCGACCAGGATGCGCGGCTTGCCGCCGGTCTTCTTTTCGAACGCGCCGATCTTCTCCTGCAGCCGGTCGACGGCCGGATTGTCGCCGAGCGCCTGGCGGTAGACGCCGGAAATCGTCTGCACCGACGCGACGTGGCGGCCAAAGACCTTTTCCAGCGCCAGCGAAATCTCCCCGACCGTCGCATTGGCGCGCGCGGCGTGGATGGCGAATTCGAGCAGGTTCTCGCCGCTCTCGGCCGCGCGGGAGAGCGCTGCGAGCGCATTCTCGAGCACCGCGACGTCGCGCGTGCCCTTCAGCCGCTGCAGCTTCGATAGCTGCCGGGCTCTTACCTCGGCATTGTCGATCTTCAAGACGTCGACTTCGATATCCGCACCGGGCCGGTGCGCGTTGACGCCGACCAGCACCTGCTCGCCTGAATCGATGCGCGCCTGGGTGCGGGCGGCCGCCTCTTCGATGCGCAGCTTGGGAATGCCCTTCTCGGTGGCCGCGGCCATGCCGCCGAGCGCCTCGACCTCCTCGATATGGGCAAGCGCACGCGCTGCCAGATCATGCGTCAGCCTCTCGAGATAAGCCGAACCGCCCCACGGATCGATGATGCGCGTGGTGCCGGATTCCTTTTGCAGGATCAGCTGCGTGTTGCGGGCGATACGGGCCGAATGATCCGTCGGCAGCGCCATGGCCTCGTCGAAGGAATTGGTGTGCAGCGATTGTGTATGGCCCTGTGTGGCGGCCATCGCCTCGATCATCGTGCGGATGATGTTGTTGTAGGGATCCTGCGCCGTCAGCGACCAGCCAGAAGTCTGGCAGTGGGTGCGCAAGGACAGCGAACGCTCGTCCTTCGGCGAAAAATTCTTCATCATCAGGCTTGACCACAGCAGCCGCGCCGCCCTGAGCTTGGCGACTTCCATGAAGAAGTTCATGCCAACAGCCCAGAAGAAGGACAGGCGCGGGGCGAAGCGGTCGATGTCGAGCCCGGCCGCGACGCCGGCGCGGGCATATTCGATTCCGTCGGCAATCGTATAGGCGAGCTCCAGGTCCGCCGTCGCGCCGGCCTCCTGCATATGGTAGCCGGAGATCGAGATCGAGTTGAATTTCGGCATGTGCCTGGATGTGTAGGAGAAGATGTCCGACACGATCCGCATCGAGGGCTTCGGCGGATAGATATAGGTGTTGCGGACCATGAACTCCTTCAGAATGTCGTTCTGAATGGTCCCTGCGAGATCCTTCTGCGCAACCCCTTGTTCCTCGGCCGCCACGATGTAGAGCGCCATGATCGGCAGCACCGCGCCGTTCATGGTCATCGACACCGTCATCTCGCCGAGCGGAATGCCGTCGAAGAGCTGGCGCATGTCGAGGATGGAATCGATGGCCACGCCCGCCATTCCGACATCGCCGGCCACCCGCGGATGATCGCTGTCATAGCCGCGGTGCGTGGCGAGATCGAAGGCGACCGACAGACCTTTCTGGCCGGCGGCAAGATTGCGCCTGTAGAAGGCGTTTGACTCTTCCGCCGTCGAGAAACCGGCATATTGCCGGATCGTCCACGGCTGCTGGACATACATGGTCGGATAGGGTCCGCGCACGAAGGGCGGCATGCCCGGATAGGTGTCGAGATGCGGCAGCCCCTTGAGATCGCCCTGATTGTACAGATGTTTGACGGCAAGGCCTTCCGGCGTCATCCGCTGGCCCTTGATCTCGACCGGCGCCCGCCGAGGCGGCGCCCAGCCGACCTGGCTGAAATCCGGAATCAAGAAGCGGCTCCGATCGCTTGATCGATGCGGACCGGAAACAGCGGCTCGCACATGACGATGCCTTCCGTGAAGGCAGATCGCCGCTCCGCGGCCAGCGTCTCGACCGCGCGCTCGGTTTTCTGCGGATAGAGCGTGGCGCCGACGATGGCGCGCTCGCGGGATCGGAAGGCGGCAGCACGCTGGGCGGCGGCGGTGCGAACACGTTCCTGTATGCGTCCGTCCTGAAGGCTGGACAGCACGCCGCCCTCGGCCTCGATCGCCTGCAACTCGGACCAGGCCGCTTCGCAGAGGCCAGCGGTGAGCGCTTCGACGCCACCGGAGCCGCAGGCGGGATCGGCGACCTGATCGATGTGGCTTTCATTGGCCATGATCAACTGCGCGTTACGGGCCACGCGGCGTGCGAAAGGCGCCGGCAGGCCATGCGCGACGGTGTGCGGCAGGATAGCGATCGAATCGGCTCCGCCCGCCGCCGCGGCGAAGCAGGCGATCGTCGTGCGCAGGATGTTGGTCTCCAGGTCCAATGCCGTCATCATCCGAAACGACGTCTCGGCGTGAATATTGGCCGTCGAAGTCGGGATCGAGCAGGCTTCTTGGACGCGAGCCCACAGCCTGCGCAAGGCCCTGACCTTGGCCATCGACAGGAACTGATCCTGGTCGGCGCTCAGCGCAAACCCGATATGGGGCGCTGCGTAGACGAGCGGTTGCCGCGCTTTCTCGAACATCCTGAGATAGGAGACGGCCGAAGCGAGCATGATGCCAAGCTCCTGCGCCTCCGTGGCGCCGGCATTGTGGAACACCCGCCCATCCGCCTCGAGCAGCACGCCGGGCACGCCCATTGAAAAGAAATGTGCCAGCGATTGCGGCATGGATTCCTGCAGCGCCTCGATCGACATGCGCAACCGGCCGGTTCCGGCCAGGATCGCCGCCGGATCGATGCCGAAGGAGAGGTTGAGCTTTGCCGGATCGGAGCGGCGCTTGCCAAGGAACGCCACCAGCCAGTCGGCCATGGGGCGGCTCCATGGGTGGGCGTCGATCCGGATCTGGACGCGGTTTAACGGGATGCCGTCCAGAACCGTCTCCAGCGCCTGCGCCGTTCTCGGCAGGCCGTAGCCGAAGGCGTTCGGGGCACCTTCGAAGACGAGCGACAATCCCGTCGCGCCCTGCGCGACGTCCTCCAGCGCCTGGGCTTTGGCGCGACCAATGTCGGGATCGTCGATGCGCTGGCTGACGATCCACGGCGATCCGGGGTTGGCGCGCACGATCGGCTCGGCCGCCGCCGCGCGCTCATAAAGCGGTTCCACGCGGATGCCGTCATCGGTGTGCGAGACCAGTTTTTCCTCGAAAGATGCGCCGGCGAGCGCCTTTTCAGCCAGGGCCAGCCATCGCTGCCGGTCGGCATTCGGAACTTCGTTATCCCTGGTCAAGGCTCCGGCGCTCATCCACTGTCCTCGTCACTATGCGGCCGCATCAGCCTGGAGCACTTCAGTCTACGGGTCCCGGTGCGATACCGCAATGCAATGCGCTTCCAAGACTCGAATTCGATCCCTCGAGCGTACACCAGCCTTCGAGCACGAAGCATGAACGATTGCCAAACATGGGCACAATCCGCAAGCTCCAAAAAAGGCCATTTTCGCCGATCGCCATTGTCGCTGTGCAAGGCCCCCACTATACCTTCGGGCGAAGGGCTGGTTTTATACACAGCAGTTGCGGAGACCGGACATATGGCTGACGACACCATTTTCATCGGCGCCAGCCGCAAGCCCGACGACAGCTATCAGCGTCCCGAAAACCTGCTTTTGCACTATGGCAACCGTCACGGCCTGGTGACCGGTGCCACCGGCACCGGCAAGACGGTCACCTTGCAAATATTGGCCGAGGGATTCTCCAATGCCGGCGTGCCGGTGTTCTGCGCCGACATCAAGGGCGATCTCTCCGGTATAGCCATGATCGGCACGGCGCAAGATTTCCTGGTCAAGCGCGCCGAGCAGGTCAAGCTCGACCCCTATGACTTCCAGGAATTCCCCGTCATCTTCTGGGATCTGTTCGGCGAACAGGGCCACCCCATCCGCGCCACCATCTCCGAGATGGGCCCGCTGCTCTTGTCGCGGTTGATGAATCTGTCCGAAGCCCAGGAAGGCATCATGAACATCGCCTTCCGCATCGCCGATGAGGAAGGGCTGCTGCTGCTCGACCTCAAGGACCTGCAGGCGCTGCTCGCCAATATCGCCGGGCGCGCCGAAGAGATCAGCGCCCGCTACGGCAATGTGACGAAACCCTCGGTCGGCGCCATCCAGCGCACGCTGCTGGTGCTGGAACAGCAGGGGGCGGCGAATTTCTTCGGCGAGCCGGCATTGCGCATCGCCGACATCATGCGCACCACCCGCGACGGCCGCGGCGCCATCAGCGTGCTGGCCGCCGACAAGCTGATGATGAATCCGCGACTCTACGCGACGTTCCTACTTTGGCTGATGTCGGAACTGTTCGAGGAGCTGCCCGAAGTGGGCGATCCCGACAAGCCGAAGCTGGTCTTCTTCTTCGACGAGGCACATCTGCTTTTCGACGACGCGCCGAAGGTGCTGATCGACCGCGTCGAGCAGGTGGTGCGTCTGATTCGCTCGAAGGGCGTCGGCGTCTATTTCGTCACGCAGAACCCTCTGGATATTCCTGAGAAGGTTCTGGCCCAGCTCGGCAACCGGGTCCAGCATGCGTTGCGCGCCTACACGCCGCGCGAGCAGCAGGCGGTAAGGACCGCGGCCGAGACGTTCCGGCCAAATCCGGATTTCGATTGCGCGACCGTGATCACGCAACTGGGCACCGGCGAAGCGCTGGTTTCAGTGCTGGAAGCCAAGGGCATCCCGTCCATGGTCCAGCGCACGCTGATCCGTCCGCCATCGTCACGACTTGGGCCCATAACCCCAGCCGAGCGGCGGAAGCTGATCCAGGAAAGCCCGGTGATCGGTCAGTACGATGAGGGTGTCGATCGCGAATCGGCTTTCGAGATGCTGCAGAAAAAGGCCAAGGACGCGGCGGATGCCGAGGCACAGCAGGCCGACGCCGGCCGTTCACGCTGGACCATTCCGGGCTTCGGCAATGATGCTCCGCCGCCGCAACCCGGCGGCAGACGCCCGCCTCAACCGCGCCCGTCCAACCGCCAGACGGTGGCGGAAGCCGCGATCAAGTCGGTGGTGCGCTCTGTCGGCTCGTCGGTCGGCCGCGCCATCGTGCGCGGGATACTCGGGAGTCTGTCGAGGGGCAGATAGGGAAGCGCGATCGCGCAACGGCCATGCAGGGATAGGCTGATGTGGAGGTGAAGGCGGCGAGTCGCCGCATTCACCCTCGCTCCCATCAGAAAATCGCGTCGGTCACCGCTTTCACCGGGCCAAGCAGCACCGATCCGTCCGGCACGCCGGCATCGATCGGGATGGCTTTGTGATTCGCGGTCGCCACCATGGGCTGGCTGGCGTCGCTGGTCACGATGACCGGGGTCTTCGAAGGCACGCGATCATATAGGTCTATAATGTCCTGGTTCATCAGGCGCACGCAGCCCGACGACACCGACTTGCCGATCGAACGCCATTCCGGCGAGCCGTGCAGCCGGTAGAGCGTGTCGACGTTGCCCTGGAAGAGATAGAGCGCACGTGCACCGAGCGGGTTTTTCAGCCCGCCCGGCATACCGCCATTGTCAGCGCTGTATTGCCTCAGTTCCGGCTGCCGGGCGATCATCTCGTCCGGCGGCGTCCATTTCGGCCACTTCTGTTTCCACTGGACGACGGCATCGCCCGACCATTCGAAGCCGGCGCGGCCGAGGCCGACGCCGTAGCGGATCGCCTGGCCGCCCGGACGAACCAGATAGAGGAAGTGGCCGGTCGTATCGACGACGATGGTTCCCGGCTTCTGGCCGGTCGGGTCGGGCACGATCTGGCGCAGGAATTGCGGATCGATCCTGTCGACGGGAATGGCCGGCACTTCGAAACCGCCATCGCTGACGGCGGCGTACATCGTCACGTAGTCGGCGAGCGGTGGCTCGACATAGGCCGGTGGCGGTGGCTCGACTGGCCCGGACCCGGTGGTGGCGCATGCGGAAACCGCGATCGAGGCGGCGCCCAGGGCTGCGGCATTGA
Organism: Mesorhizobium sp. B2-1-3; assembly: GCF_006442495.1. NCBI lineage: Bacteria > Pseudomonadati > Pseudomonadota > Alphaproteobacteria > Hyphomicrobiales > Phyllobacteriaceae > Mesorhizobium > Mesorhizobium sp. B2-1-3. The sequence goes on along the minus strand of NZ_VFWL01000005.1, from coordinate 194,515 downwards.
GAAAGCCGCGACGGCTCAGGCGATAGGATTCGATTTCGGCTGGGAACATGGTTGCCTTCTTTAAGTCTGAAATCGCAACAAAGCATGAATATGCCGACCGTTGCGAGGGTGCCTGATCAACACTTGGGCGCGATAGGCGGTTCCGAATCTGGCCTCAAGGTGGACAAACAAAGGCGAAGCTGTGACCGCGTCGCCACTGTGGCGCTACGGTCACAGGAGCGAAAACCAGGATTACTTTTGGGCCGCATGCGTTAGCCACCTGTGACAAGGGCATCGAGCGACGGCAGGATCAGGGCCGGTGGAAAATCCCGATACTCCTCCGGCTGGTTGGAGCGGTTGATCCACACGGTGCGGAAGCCGAACTTGGTCGCGCCGGCAATGTCCCAGCGGTTGGACGACTGGAAGGAGACCGCACCCGGATAGAGGCGCCAGCCTGTCGTGACCATGTCGTAGACCGACGGATCGGTCTTGAAGCGCCGTACCGCATCGACGGAATAGATATCGTCCAGCACCTGATCGAGCGCCGCGGATTTAACGGCTGCCTCCAGCATTTCCGGTGAACCGTTGGACAGGATTGCCAGCTTGGCGCCGGACGCCTTCAGCGCCTTCAGCACAGCGGGCACTTCCGCATAGCAGTCCAGCCGCCAATAGGCATCCAGCAATGCCGCCTTGAGGCCGGGATCGGCAGAGGGCACCTTGTGCAACGCGAAATCAAGTGCCTGCTCGGTGAGTTGCCAAAAATCGGCATAGGCGCCCATCAACGTACGCACCCAGGAATATTCGAGTTGCTTGGCGCGCCAGATCTCGGACAGCAACTGGCCGTCCGGTCCGATGGCGTCGGCGTGGCGGCGCACGGCGGCATGAACATCGAACAGTGTGCCGTAGGCGTCGAAAACATAAGCGGCGTATTGCATGGCAACAGTTTTGAGGCGAGGCGGGGCAAGGTGCAAGTCTTGATTGCAGCGCGCCGTCCGTGGCCTCAACAAAACTCCCCGATGCTGGTTGACGACGCCGGCCAAAGCGTCATCCAATGCTGCAACACGAGATTGATCGGAACGGGACAAAGCAATGACACTGGCGGCTGCCGCACTTTCCGCGACATGGACTTTCGTCGACGGCGACTGGTACGAGGGCAATGTCGCCGTTTTGGGCCCGCGCAGCCACGCAATGTGGCTCGGCACCAGCGTGTTCGACGGCGCCCGCTGGTTCGAGGGCGTCGCTCCCGATCTTGACCTTCATGCCGCGCGCGTGAATGCCTCGGCGATCGCGCTCGGTCTCAAGCCTTCGATGACGGCCGAGAAGATCGTCGGGCTGACCTGGGACGGATTGAAGAAATTCGATGGCAAGACGGCTGTCTATATCAGGCCGATGTATTGGGCCGAGCACGGCGGCTATATGGGCGTGCCGGCCGATCCCGCCTCGACCCGTTTCTGCCTGTGCCTCTACGAATCGCCGATGATCTCGCCGACCGGCTTTTCCGTGACGGTTTCGCCGTTCCGGCGCCCGACTATCGAAACCATGCCGACCAACGCCAAGGCCGGCTGCCTCTATCCCAACAATGGCCGTGCCATCCTCGAAGCCAAGATGCGCGGCTTCGACAACGCCCTGGTGCTCGACATGCTGGGCAACGTCGCCGAGACCGGAACCTCGAACATCTTCCTGGTCAAGGACGGCCACGTCCTGACGCCGGCGCCGAACGGCACCTTCCTGTCCGGCATCACCCGCTCGCGCACGATGACGTTGCTTGGCGAGTACGGGTTCAAGACCACCGAAAAGGCGCTGTCGGTGCGTGAATTCCTCGAGGCGGATGAGATTTTTTCGACCGGCAACCATTCCAAGGTCATTCCGATCACGCGCATCGAGGACCGCAGCCTGCAGCCCGGGCCGGTGGCCAAGAAGGCGCGGGAGCTCTATTGGGATTGGGCGCATTCGACGTCGGCGGGCTGATCCGTCCAGACTTTTCGTCGCAATGCGCCCGGTTTCCGGAAACTGTGTGACAGTTCTCCGGAACCCGCTTAGAAAGAGCACCCGGCGCTTCACTTTTCGGAGTTGTCCGAACCCAATCCAGACCTATCTTAGTCCGGTATCGACACCGGATTTTCCTTGAGGGAGTACCTTCCATGGCTTTTGAATTGCCCGCTCTGCCTTACGACTATGAGGCCTTGCAGCCCTACATGTCGAAAGAGACGCTGGAATATCACCACGACAAGCACCACAAGGCCTATGTCGACAACGGCAACAAGCTTGCCGCCGAAGCCGGCCTTGGCGATCTGTCGGTAGAAGAGGTGGTCAAGCAGTCGTTCGGCAAGAATGCCGGCCTCTTCAACAATGCCGCCCAGCACTACAATCACATCCATTTCTGGAAGTGGATGAAAAAGGGCGGCGGCGGCAACAAGCTGCCGGGCGCGTTGCAGACGGCTTTCGACAGCGATCTGGGCGGCTACGACAAATTCAAGGCCGACTTCATCGCCGCCGGCACGACCCAGTTCGGTTCCGGCTGGGCCTGGGTTTCGGTCAAGGATGGCAAGCTGGCGATCTCGAAGACGCCGAACGGCGAGAATCCCCTCGTCCATGGCGCGGCGCCGATCCTCGGCGTCGATGTCTGGGAGCACTCCTATTACATCGACTATCGCAACGCCCGGCCGAAATATCTCGAGGCCTTCGTCGACAGCCTGATCAACTGGGATCATGTTCTCGAACTCTACGAAAAAGCGAAAGCCTGATCGAGATTCAGAAAGCCCCGGCACCCCCGGGGCTTTTCTTTTTGTGTGCCGAGATCCCACAGCAGTAAAGGTCTGGCAAAATCGTTGGGGGAAGGGAATATTCCTCCCGCCACGTCCGTTAACGTCCTGTCCCGAAATGCCTTCATCATGGAGCCAATTGAATGAGAAAGCTTGTCGTCGCCATCTCTATGCTCGCGTTCGCCGGTTCGGCGGCCTTTGCCGACCCGATCCTCGACCGCCAGGCCCTGATGAAGGAACGCGGGAAGATCGTCGGCGGCCTGTCGAAAGTGGTCAAGGGTGAGGAGCCCTTTGATGCCGCCGCCGTACTGACTGCGCTGCAGGCGCTCCAGGCGAACGCGGAAAAATTCGACGCCGACGTCCTGTTCCCGGCGGGCAGCGACACGGGCGACACCACGGCGGCGCCGAAGATCTGGCAAGACATGGCCGGTTTCAAGGCGACAGAAGACAAGTATCTTGCCGACGTCAAGGCCGCGGTCGCCGCGGCCCCAGCCGACGTGGAGTCCCTGAAGACGCAAATCGGCGTCATCGGCTCCGACTGCGGCACCTGCCACAAGGGCTACAGGGTCAAGAAAGGCTGATCGCCGGCCATGGCATGGCTGAGGAAGTTTGTCTGCGCCGCACTAGTGCTCGGCGGCGTCGGCGCGGTTGCCGCGTGGACGCTTTCGGCGCCGGTGAAGCTCGACGCGGAAACTATGGCCAAGCTCGCGCCTGGTGACGCGGCCAGAGGCAAGCGCATTTTTGATGCCGGCGGCTGCACCTCCTGCCATGCAAAACCCGGTTCGAAAGGCGATGAGCGGCTCGAACTTGTCGGCGGCCTTGAACTCAAGACCCCGTTTGGCACGTTTGTGCCGCCCAACATTTCGCAAGACCCGAAGGACGGCATCGGCGCGTGGTCGGCCGAGGATCTCGCCAATGCCATGCTGAAGGGTGTCTCGCCGTCGGGCGAGCATTTCTATCCGGCATTTCCCTATACCTCCTACGCGCGCATGAAGCCCGCCGACATTGCCGATCTCTATGCCTTCCTGAAGACGCTGCCGGCGGTTGCCGGCCGAGCGCCGGCCAATTCATTGAGTTTCCCGTTCAACATCCGTCGCGGCATCGGCTTGTGGAAACGGCTCTATCTCAGCGAGCAGCCTGTTGTGTCCCTGCCCGAAGGCGCGCCTGGTCCTGTGATTGCCGGTCGCTACCTGGTCGAGGGACCGGGTCATTGCGGCGAATGTCACACACCGCGTGACCTTGCGGGGGGGCCAAAGAAGAGCGAGTGGCTGGCTGGAGCCACAGCCGCCGAAGGCATTGGCATCGTCCCCAATATCACCTCCGGGGAGGGCGGCATCGGCGACTGGTCGCAGGCCGATATCGCCAACTATCTCGAAACCGGCTTCACGCCCGATTTCGATTCCGTTGGCGGGGCCATGGTCGACGTGCAGAGGAACATGGCCGAACTGGCGCCCGAGGACCGCGCGGCGATCGCGGCCTATCTCAAGGCGGTTCCGCCGCATCCGAACGGCTATCCGGCGCGCAAAAAACCGGCGAGCTGACTACGGGTGGCGATCGCCCAGGAAGTCGAAGCCCGCCGCGAAGAAATGATTGTAGTTGCAGGTCAGTTCCTCGCCGGCCGCGATGTCGCGCAACGCAAAGCTTTCCTCCGGCGAGGATACGTCGCAATTCGGCTCGTCGGCGTGGTTCATGTAGCGTGCATCGTCGGCCTCGAAGACGATGTAGTTCGGATCTCGCCTGTCCGGATAGGCATAGCGATCGAGATAGCTCTTCACCGGTCCTGTCTGGCTCTCATAGGTCTCGACCTCGATGAGCCGGTCGAATCTCGGATCCAGCTTCCAGATCATCGTGCCGCGGGAAATGGGATTCTTGGCAAAGACACCAATGCCCTGGATGGGGGATTTGTCGAGATAGACGTCGACGAGCAGCATGGCAGGCCCTTGTGCGATTGTGGGCTGTCATGGCCCGGGACAAAACGCGCCTTGGGTAGCGCGCGGGCATCGCAATTGCGAGCGAAAACCAGCAACACGGAATTCAAAAACCAATGATTGCCCGGCTCGCCGAGAAGGCCGCGCCGGTCACCGTTTCGCGTCAGCGCTGCTGAAGCGCCAGCCGCACGCCAGGCCGCAATAGATGCCGCCGACAATCTTGCCCTGCCATTTTAACACCGTGGGATTTCGACGCAGGAAAGTGCCAAGCCCGCCTGCGCTCACCGCGAAAACCACTGTGCTGAAGAGGCCCAGCAGAACAAAGATGATCCCCAATACCGCCAGCTGGAGCATGACCGATCCGTTTTCGGGCCGGACGAACTGTGGCAGGAACGCGAGGAAGAAAAGCGCCGTCTTGGGGTTGAGCATCTCAGTCAGTATGGCTTGCCGAAACGCCTTGCCCGCTGAGATTGGGAACCTGCCGGCGGCGAGATCGGCCGGCGTCTTTTCCATGATCGCGCGAATGCCGAGATAAACGAGATATGCCGCACCGAGATACTTCACGGCGCTGAACAACACCGCCGATGCGGCGACGATCGCCGAGATGCCGACCATGGCCGTGAAGGTGTGAAACACGTCGCCGGCCGCGATCCCTGCGCCGGTTGCGATGCCGGCTTTGGTTCCCGAACTCGTTGCCCGCGCGACCGTCAGCAGCGTGGCGGGGCCGGGAATAAACACAAAACCGAGCACCACGGCGACATAGGTGGTCAATGTGGCCAGGTCGATCATTGCTCGCATCCTCCTCGGCGTTCGTCGCCGATCAAGTCACGCCAGGGGCCGAAGGGCAATGACCGCTTCAGCCCTGCGGCCCTGTTGCCTTGCCTGTCACTCTCAAGGCGAATGAATATGTGTAGGCGATCTCCTCCAGCCGGGAAAACCGGCCGGACGCGCCGGCATGGCCCGATTCCATGTTGATCTTGAACAGGACCGGATTGTCGCCCGTCTTGCGCTCGCGCAGCCGCGCCACCCATTTGGCCGGTTCCCAATAGGTGACGCGCGGGTCAGTGAGACCGGCTAGCGCCAGGATCGGTGGATAGCCGAGCGCGGCGACATTGTCATAGGGCGAGTAGGCGGCGATCGTCCGGTAATCGTCCGCCGACGCGATCGGATTGCCCCATTCAGGCCACTCCGGCGGGGTCAGCGGCAGGCTGGCGTCGAGCATGGTGGTGAGCACGTCGACGAAAGGCACCTCGGCAACGATGCCGCCGAAACAGTCCGGCGCCATGTTGGCGACCGCGCCCATCAGCATGCCGCCGGCGGATCCACCTTGCGCGACGATGCGGTCATGCACAGTGTAGCGTTCGGCGACCAGATGGCGTGCACAGGCGATGAAATCGGTGAAAGTGTTCATCTTGTGCGCCCGCTTGCCGTCATCGTACCAGCCATAGCCCTTGTCCTTGCCGCCGCGGACGTGGGCGATTGCAAAGACAAAGCCGCGGTCGACCAGCGAGAACCAGTTGGTGTTGAAGGCCGCCGGCACCGTGATGCCATAGGAACCGTAGCCGTAAAGCAGGCAAGGCGCGGAGCCGTCCAGCGGGGTATCGCGGCGGTACAAGAGCGAGACCGGCACCAATTCGCCATCAGCCGCGGGCGCCATCAGCCGACGCGTGACATAGCGCCCCGGGTCGTGGCCGGACGGCACCTCCTGGGTCTTGAGCAACACGCGCTCGCGGGTGCGCATGTTGTAGTCGAAGACCTGCGCCGGCGTCGTCATCGATGAATAGGTGAAGCGCATGATCTCGGTGTCGTATTCCAGGGATCCCGACAGGCCGAGCGAAAACGCCTCCTCGTCGAAGGAGATCAGGTGTTCCTCGCCGGTTGCACGGTCGCGCACGACGATGCGCGGCAGGCCCTCCTTGCGCTCCAGCCTGACCATATGGTTCTTGAAGCCGATCACCGACAGGATCAGCCGGCCGGCCTCGTGCGGAACCAGTTCCTGCCAGTTGGCGCGGATCGGATCGCTCGCCGGCGCCGTCATGATCTTGAAGTCCTTGGCCCCATCGGCGTTGGTCAGGATGAAGAAAATGTCGCCGCCTTCCTCCATCTCGTATTGAAGACCGGTCTCGCGCGCCGCCACCAGCTTCGGCTCGCTAAACGGCTCGCCCGCGCTCAGCAGCCGGTATTCCGATGTCTCGTGGTCGTTGATGGCAACCATGATCCATTCATTGGAGCGCGTGCCGCCGACATTCATGAAGAAGCCGGGATCATTTTCCTCATAGATCAGCCGGTCGCTTGCCGGATCCTGCCCAAGCGCATGGAACAGCACCTTGGAGGGACGGTGGTTGGGGTCGAGCCGGGTGTAGAAAAACCCGTCATTGGCGGCGTTCCACACCCCCGAACCGCCGGTGTCTGGAACCGTGTCCGCGAGTTCCTTGCCGTCGGAGAGGTCGCGCACCCGAAGCGTATAGAATTCGGAGCCCTTGTCGTCGAACGCCCATAAAAGCTTGCCATGGTCGGCCGAATGATCGACGCCGCCAAGCCGGAAATAGGCCTTGCCTTCGGCCTCGGCATCGCCGTCGAGCAGGATATGCTGCGCGCCGCCGTCCCGCGGCATGCGGAAATAGCGCGGCTGCTCGCCGCCGAGTTTGAAGGAGGAGCCATACGCATAGGGTCCGTCCTTCATCGGCACGGAAGAATCGTCTTCCTTGATGCGACCCTTCATCTCCTTGAACAGCCGCTTCCGCAAATCGGCCGTGTCGGCCATCAGTTTCGACTGGTAGGCGTTCTCGGCTTCGAGATGGGCGCGGATGCCCGCATCGAGCAATGCGGGGTCCCTGAACATCTCCTGCCAATTGTCGGCCCGCAGCCAGGAATAGTCGTCCGTTCGCGTGATACCGTGATGCGTGTCGAAAACCGGCCGCTTCTCGGGCGTTGGCGGGGTGACATCCGGGAATGCAGAAGTTTTGGTCATTGCGTCTCGCTTTGGAAATGTCCTGAATGGCCAATGAACACGCCGATCAGCGCGGGTTCAAGAGCCGGGTCTTATTGCTGCGCCGGGCTCCAGAAAGCGGGCCGGGAGGAGAAATGATGAATATCTATGCTCGCACCGTCGCGGCTCTCGCCGTCGTTTCCGCAACTATGGCCATCGCCGGCCAATCTCATGCGACCGTATTCGCCGCTTGGCAAGTGGCCAACGTGCCGTTCGGCGACACGCTCGACGTGCGCAAATATCCCTCGGGCACGTCCCAGAAACAGGCCGCATATCCGAACGGCACCGTTTTGCAGATGACCGAGCGATGCACCGGCGGGACGAACCTGCTCGATATCGCCAATCAGCCGGCATGGAAGCAGCAGCTGGCGGTTCGCTATCGCTGGTGCGAAGTCTGGCATGATCCGGCCAAGAACGGCGGTTTCGTCACCGGGTGGGCCTATGGCAAATACATCGCCCCGTATTGAGTGATCCGAGCTGGTCGGCTGCACGACGCGTGAGGGCCGGCAATGGCCGAGGTGGGGCAACCTCTGGTTTTGCGAAAGGGGGTGAGCAACCAAGATTGCCGGCGCGATCTCCAAGCAAAGCAAAGCACTCGGAGATGCTTTGTGAGTTAGCGCGAATGTAACGGTTAGCTAACGCTGCGTCACCGGTCGCTGGTTTCGCCTGCGAAATATCGAAAAATTACATCGTGCACGAAAGATTGAAGCTGATCCGAAAATATTTGATCAACATCGTTCAATATAGTGCAAGGATCGAATTGACTTACTTGCTAGGTAGGTTCATTGATGCCCCCGCGACACGAATCGCAGAAGCTCTGTCTGCACAAAATTCGTGCAATGCCTTGCCTGTAAAAAAGGGCGCACTAAACTAACTCTCGTTGGGGCCTGAAGACCATGGATATTGTCGAAACACCTTCCAGAAACAGCGACGCGCTGATCGAGCTGACCGCCGACGTGGTGGCCGCCTATGTCAGCAACAATCCCGTGCCGGTCGGCGAACTGCCGAACCTCATCTCCGATGTCCATGCTGCTCTCGGGCGTGTGGGCGGAACCGCCGAACAGCCGCCCGCCGACAAGCAGAAGCCGGCAGTGAACCCGAAGCGCTCGGTTCATGACGACTACATCGTTTGCCTTGAAGACGGCAAAAAGTTCAAGTCGCTCAAGCGTCACCTGATGACTCATTATGATCTGACGCCGGATCAGTATCGCGAAAAGTGGAACCTCGACCCGAGCTACCCGATGGTTGCCCCGAACTACGCGGCCGCCCGCTCCCAGCTCGCCAAGAAGATGGGCCTCGGCCGCAAGCGCAAGGCCCGCTAAGCATTTGCTGCCAGGTGAGTGCACTTGGCATCGCAGAATGCGGCTCAAACGATAGATAGAGCCGGACGGACAGTTCAACCGGATCGATATCGGCGCCTTCGGGCGCCGTTTTACTTTGCCGGTGGGCCAAGGACAGCGCTGGTACCAGTGCGATCGGCTGGTCGCGGAGGCGATATCAGGCCGTCTGCTCGAGTGCGGCCTCTGCATCGCGCCTGATGCGCTTGACCATCGAGCGAAGGCCGTTGGCGCGCTGCGGCGACAGGTGCTCGTCCAGGCCGAGCGCCTTCAGCGTCGCTTCCGCATCGGTCTTCTGGATTTCGCTGGCGGTCTTGCCGGAGAACAGCGCCAACATTATCGCCACCAGCCCGCGCACGATATGGGCGTCCGAATCGCCCCTGAAGGTGATGACCGGATCGCCCCCCGGCCCCCGGTCGGTGGTAAGCCAGACCTGGCTGACGCAGCCTGGCACCTTGTTGGCGGCGGTGCGTTCCTCGTCGGGGAATGGCGGCAGCGCCTCGCCGAGTTCGATGACATAGCGATAGCGGTCCTCCCATTCGTCGAGGAACGAGAAGTCGTCGCGGATCGTCTGGATCGTGGTCGTCATGACTGGGATATAGTCATCCACCGTCGCCGCGTCACGGAAAAACAAGGATACCGCGGGCGTCGAGAGGGCAGACTGCCCGCGGTGCGCCGTCGAAACGGCCTAATTCTTTACCGGCAGGTTGACCGTCTCGGGCAAGACGACTTCTTCGGGAACGCTGCCGGTCATTGTGGAGGTGTCGGGGCCGGCGGACTTGTCGTCCAGCATGGCGGCCGCGATCTTGGCGGTCTCCTTGGCCCTTGCGGTGATGGTGTGCATTGCCGACTTGCCGGTCTCACAGACATCGGGCTTGCGTTCGCAAATGCCGGCGATGTCGCCGACCGCGTCGCGGGCCGCGAACAAAGCCTGGATCGGGCCTACGCTTTCTTGACCCGGCTCGGAACCGACGCCCAGCGGCAGTGCCAGCAGCACCAGCGAAAACCAGAAAGCCATTCTCATCAGGAAGAACATGCTCGCCTCTTGTCGTGACCGGATCATGCATCCATGAGCATGACCTCTTTTGTGGGCGGGATATTGGCACACAGGCGCAAAGGACGGCTTGCGGGTTGGCCGAGAATTTTCTTCAAATTTGAGGCAAATTCGAAACGAAGCGTTTTGCTGTCGATTTGTCTCAGATTGGAACCATTTTTCTTATCATCCATCAGCCATATATTCCTTTGTTTCTATTGCGTTTTCCACAGAATCAGGCGGTCGGTGCGCTGCGGCTGGCCAGGGTTCGGGCGGCCCCTGCGGATAACCCTCCGTTTACTATGGTGGCATTTGCCCGCCTTTTCGGGCGCTCCCATCCCGATATTCGCCGTGGGCCGGGCCTTGGGTCGGCCCTGCCTTATCCATTCTTTAAAGGCTGGGTGCGAGTTTCAGAGTCAATCAAAACGATCTGCAAAAGCAGAGCTGTTCACGACGAGTGCGGGTGCGTTGAGTTGATGCCGATCAAGGCCAGATACGTTGAATTGCCTGGGGCAATGGCCGCCGGTTGTGAACGTATGGTCCATCCCTCCATTCTTGGGCTGGACGACCGCGAGCGTCAGCGTCGCTTTATCGGCGCCATGCTGGCCGCTCCGTTCTTTGCCGCCGGTGCCGCCGTCACGCTCGTCACGTCAGGCATGGGCGCAGCCGTCACCGTGGCCGCCATCTTCGCGGCCTTTGGTCTTTGCTGGTTCATCGCCTTGCTGGTGGCCGCGACCGGCAGGATGGATCTGGCCGGCCGGGCCGCGCTGGCGATCGCGGGACTTGCGCTCGCCGGTCTTGTTGCCGCTGCCGGCGGGCTGAGCTCTCCGGTCGCGATGCTTTTCGTGGCGCTGCCGTTCGAAGCCTGGTGGATCGGCGCCTCGCGCCGCGCGGCGCTGTGGGGAGCCGTCTGCGCCGTCGTCGCCATTCTGTTGCAGCCTGTGACGGCAACCGTCCTCCCGCACGCCGCGGTGCCGATCGCCGCGTGGCACTGGCTGCTGCCATTGGCCTGGGCGCTGACGCTGGTGCCGCGTATATCGGCGGTTCGCAACACGGCGGCTGCGGCCGACGTAGGGGACACCGGCGATCGTCTGGAAGACATGATCGACGCGGTGGTCCTGCGCGTCGCCCGCCATGGCGAGGTTATCGATGCCTCGGCAAAGGCGCGTACGCTGTTGAAACTGCCCCCGCAACTGCTTTGCGGAACCGGGCTTTTCGATCGCGTGCATCTCTCGGATCGCGTCTCCTATCTCAGTGCCTTGGCCGACATGCGAGACGGGGCGCTGTCGCGGAGGCTGGAGTTGCGCGTCAGGCTGCCGCAGGACGGCAATGGACAGAATGGCAATGGCCCGGCAGACAACTATCGGCCGTTTTCGCTCGAACTGATGCGCGCTCAGGAGCAGGGCGACGTTTTCACGCTTGTGCTGCGCGAGAACGACGAGGTCGCCCGGTTGCGCGAAGACCTCGGCGCCGCCAATGACGCGGCCGCCGCCGCCGAAGTGGCGAAAGGGCGCTTCCTGGCGGTGGTGAGCCACGAACTGCGCACGCCGCTCAATGCCATCATCGGATTCTCCGACATGCTGCTGCACGAGATGTTCGGCGCCTTCAAGGATCCACGGCAGAAGGAATATGTCGGTCTGGTGCGCGATTCCGGCCAGCATCTGCTTGCCGTCGTAACCTCCATTCTCGACGTGTCGCGGATCGAATCGGGCGTCTATGCGACCGAACCGGAGCCATTCCGCTTCATGGAAGCCGTCGACATGTGTCAGCAGATGATGCGGCTCCAGGCGCAGGCCAAGAACATCGATCTCAAGGCGCAGATCGCGCCGGACGCCGGCGAAATCAACGCCGACCGGCGCGCCGTGCAGCAGATCCTCATCAATCTCGTCTCGAATGCGATCAAGTTCACGCCCGATGGCGGCGATGTCGTCGTCGGTGCCAAGCGGATCGGTTCGCGCCTGCATTTCTGGGTGCGGGACACCGGCATCGGTATCGCCGAGGAAGATTTCGCCAATCTCGGCAAGCCGTTCATGCAGATCCAGAACGACTATACCCGTCGTTTCGAGGGGACCGGCCTTGGCCTGTCGCTGGTCAAGGGACTGGTGGCGCTGCACGAAGGCACCATGTCGATCGAAAGCATGCCGGGCGAGGGCACCACGGTCACCATCAGCCTGCCGGTGAACGGGCCGAAAGGGCGGCCGGCGGACAAGGCCGGGGTGCTGACGATGCCGCTGGCCAGGGCGAAAGGGGACGGAAATGGCGCGCTCCGCAAAACAGCCTAAGGCGGCCAAGCGCCGCAGCAACGCCTTCCAGGACGGAGCCGTCGCCATCGGCGGCATGATTTCGCGCAATCCCGTCCTGGCGGGAGGGTCGACGGCATTCCTGGTGACGCTGTTCTACGTTTCGGCGAATGCGCTGTGGTACCAGCCTTTTCCGCATGCCGGCGCCTTCTTCGCGACCCGCAGCATGCAGGGCGTTCCGCACGCGGCCGCTGATGAGCCGGAGACCACCTTCAACATCGTGCGGCCAGGTACCGCGCCGGCGCCGGTCAAGGGCGATCCGGTGGTGGAGCAGGTGCAGGGCATATTGAAGGATCTCGATTTCTACGCCGGCACGGTCGACGGCATTTCCGGACCCAACACGCGCAAGGCGATCCAGGCCTATCAGCAGAAGGTTGGGCTCAACACGTCCGGCGAGATCGACGCGCTGCTGCTCGATCAGCTGGGCGCGACCCCGAAAACCGCCGCTGTGCCGAAACCGCAACCGCGTCCCGAAGTGTCGCAGGCGGTTCCAGTGTCGCTGCAGACCGATACGGCTTCCCAAGCGCCGGATCCTCGCATTGTCAAGATACAGGCCGGGCTCAAGGCCTTCGGCAATGACGACATGCAGCTCGACGGCGTCGTCGGCGCCCGTACCAAGGCGGCCATCAAGGAATTCCAGTCGCTGTTCGGCCTGCCGCAGACCGGCGAGCCCGACGAACTGGTCTATGTCAAAATGCGCGAGATCGGCCTGACCAACTGACGGCGCACATAACGGCTCGCCCAGCGGTGTAAATACCGATAGATAGCCCGCATGATGTCCGGACTTTTCTCATGCGCGTGACCACGGATCTGTGGATATCGGCCCTGTTGCGTCGGGTTTTCGGCGCGGGTGGATTTGCCGCCGTGGTCAAGCGCGGCGCGATCGAAGCCGGCGCCGTGTTTGTCCTGACGCGGAGCCGGCTTGGTGAAATCGCTCTCTATGGACCGGCGCCACAGACGAGCTATGATTCGGCCAAGCCCGACGACCGTTTCTTCAGCCTTCTCGCCACCGCCGCCGATGCTTCGGTGCTGGACGCCAGGCTGGAACGCGAGAAGAAATTCGATCCCGACATCTGGGTGGTTGAGATCGAGGCCGGCGCTGTTCCTGTCGAGGAGCTTATTTCCGTGAAGATGTCCTGAGGCCAGGGAAGGTCGCTGCATCGTCACTGTTCGACGCCTCGCGGCTGGCGCTGGGTGCGGCGTCGCGAACCACCTCGGACAGGGTCTCGGCCTTCCATCCCCGCACCTTGTCCAGCGCCACGTCGCGGTGCAGGAGCCGGTAGCGGTCGAGGAAGGTGCGGATCGCCTGCGGATGCGGAAATTCTCGGGGGTAGACGGCAACAGTGATCAGGAATGCCCGGTCCTCGCTGAGGTCGAGCGAGCGCAGCGCCGCCAGCAGCGGCATGTAATTCTGGTTCGCCGTCAGCGACCTGGCCGTTGAGAAATCGATATAGAGCGCATCGGCGAGCGCGGTCTGGAAGAAGGCGGCATTTCCGGTCAGCGCCGTCTCCCGCAATTTGGCATAGGTGTCGGTCCCGGTGAACGGATCGACCCGGGCCGCCTGCGCCTCCTCGCCGGCCCGCATCATGGAGCGCAGCCTGTGCCGCGCATTTTCGGCACCAACGCCCGGCGTCTGCTGCCTTGTCGCGCTGTCGGCGGCCGGCGCCTTCAAGGGAGCGGTTTGTGCCGGGGAGGCTTCCGCTTCCGGATCGCGTACCCGCACCAGCGTCGGCCTTTCCAGCGCCCTGATCAGATCGGCGATGGTCGGATTAAGGTTCTTGCGGCGCGCGATCGCGCGCGCATGCGGCAGCCCGTGCCGGCCGATCAGCGCAATGAGGTCGATGTCACTGACTGCGCGCGAGCGGATGAGCAAGGGGGCGGCGATGTCTACCGGCTCCTCGCACAGGCGCCGCACCAGCCCGGCCGGAGCATATTCGCATTCAGAGAGGGCCGCCGCCACGTAGCGGCGCGATTCGACGGACACGTTGTCGAACAGCGGCAGCGTCAGATCTTCGAGCTGGCCGATCTCCCGGCGGGACGGCCGCGTAAGCGAGCAGAACGCAGACACCGCTGCGCGGAACAGCCTTTCGGCCTTTCCCGATTCCGTCCCTACCGCGATTTGCCTGAAGTCCGAAGATGACACGAGGGATACGCCCGATACTCTATACACGCCTGACCATGCTCGACCGGAACCATGTCGGTTTCGCGATTGCCAAGAACAAAGATCAATTTAGCTGGGATCCGTTAGCGCTCCGTTAACCCTCTGCCGGCCTTAATGATATTTGGAGGCGTTGCGTTGTGCTCCGGGGCAACCGAGAGGAATACGCGAACCATGGGCATGGTACTGTCTTTCGTGCCGAGAACGGCACCAACCAATCGAGCAAAGCAAACCACCGAAATACCGGCGGCGGTGATCATCTTTCCCGGTATCCGCTATGAGCGGTCCACCGCGGGGGAAGCGCGGCCTGCCGGCCCTGACAAGCCGGGAACGCCACGCACGCCAGTGCCGCACCACTGAACGTTCTTGAGGCCGAGGCGGGAATCATCCCTGCGGCACCGCCCTTGATTGTTCTGATGCGGATTGTCCGGGCCGCGGTCTAAAAGTCCTGCAGCTCGCACGAACTCTGCTCCAGAAAGCGCGACACGATCGACTTCCAGCTGTCGTCCGGCACGAAGCTGCGGATGACGAATATGCCCTCGTCGATCGGCGCTTCGACGAAGATCGCTCCCTGAAGCTCCTCGGGAAGGTCCCTGCGCATGTCGATCATCTGCGCCGGCGTCAGCACCACGGCATCCAGCTTGCCCCCGGTCGCCGTGTGGTCGTTGAATGAATAGATGTTGTGGCCGTTGCGGTCATAGACAGACACCGACCAGAAGGGCACATTGCCCGGCGCCCTGATCCTCACCATTCCCTCATCGAGGTCGAACCGGCAAGCCGTCGCATAAAACAGCGGGTCGACCGATTTCACCACCGGCGCGCCGCCCGCCTCGGCATCGAGCCGGGTCATCCGGTAGAGATCCGACGCCATCGACAGCCGTGACCAGGCATCGCGTTCCGAGAATTCAGGCACCAGAAGCAGCACGACGATATGCACGATGCCGGCGCCGACGAGGCCGAGCAGGACGGCATGTAGAAGTCTGCGCGTCGCGGCATAGACACTACGCATCGCAGCTGACCTTGGTGATCTTGGGCAGCGACACATCCGACAGGCCGGTGCTGCTGGCGATCGGCGTGTCGTAGAATGTCAAAACGAAATACATCCTGCCGGAACCGTCGGTCAGCAGCCAATTGCCGGGCATCGGGTGATGGCCGACGGAAATGAGCACCGAATTGTCGGATTGGCGCAGCACGCCATAGGATTGAAGCGCGGCAACCCGCGATTTGCCGGTCTCGACCACGCTGAGCGATTGGTCGGCGGCATAGAGGGTCCAGAATCGGGCGGTCGGAAATCCGCCTTCGATCGTGTAGGTACATTCGCGCCTGAGTTCTCCGCCAGCTGCGTCGTCCTCGGCGACAAAGGACAGCCCTTCGGCGCGGCCGAGCGCGAGCACGCCCTCGCGCGCCACGCGGGCCTTGGAATAGGGGTCGGCTGCGGGTGTGCCGATATCGGGAAAGGCGGTCCACTGGCCGATCCTGATCGCCCCGACGCCGTCCTGCATTTTCAGCGCATACCAGACGCTGGCGCCGCCGCCGCCGATGGCTATGGCAAGCGAAAGCAGCGTCAGGAAGGCGTTCTTGAGCATGAAAGGCCGGGCGCATGAAGAATTGCCGCTCGGGGATATCGCGGCGCGGGGTCGTGTGGCAAGCCGCAGGACGCGGATTCGCAAGGTGTGGCTTTTCCATCTTCCCGAAGGCAGAAGGGAAGAGGCGCCGCGATCACAGCGCCGACAGCGTTTCGGGCGGAGCCGATGCACCGAGCCTGCGCGCCGTTTCGAACAGGTGGCTCATGTCCCTGAGCGTCTGTGTCGTCCGGCTGGACAGCACCGGCGGCCGTTCGGCGGCGGCATCGGCCGCTGCCTGTTCCTCGCTCTTCTTCTGCGCTTCCGCGGCCTTGGCCGCGATCTCCTCGTCGACGAAGGGCTTGTCGATGCCGGGGATAGGCTTGAGGTCGATGTTCTGATGCGCATAGACCATGAGCCGCTGCCACACCATCGCCGGCAGCGAGCCGCCTGTCATGTTCTTGGTCGGCGTGAAATCGTCGTTGCCCAGCCAGACGGCCGCCGTGTAGTTGCCGGTGAAGCCGACGAACCAGGCATCGCGGTAGGATTGCGTCGTGCCGGTCTTGCCGGCGACGACGATGTTGGGGATCTGCGCGCGCCTGGCGGTACCCATCGCCGGTACCGCGACAAGCATGGTGTTCATCGATTTCAGCGCCTGCTCGGACAGCACGCGATGCGGCGGCGGCGCATCCTTGGCGAAATCGTAGACCACCTCGCCGGTGCGGGTGACGAGCTGCGTGATGCCATGCCTGGAGCCGACGAAGCCGTTCTGCGCGAACACGCTGTAGCCCGTCGCCTGGTCCATCACGGTCATGCCCGAGGTGCCGAGCACCATGGTCTTGTGCGCTTCGAGCGGCGATTCCACGCCGAATGATTCCGCCATCGCCTTGATCGGCCCGATGCCGAGATAGTCCTTGGCAAGCCGCACGGGCACCGTGTTGATCGACTTGGCCATGGCCACGATCAGCGGGACCTTGCCCGCCGACTCGCCACCGTAATTGTGCGGCGACCAGCTGCCCCAGCTGATCGGCCCGCCTGATACGATCGAATTCGGCGTAAAGCCGTGCTCCATCGCCGTTGCATAGACGTAGGGCTTAAAGGAGGAGCCGGTCTGGCGCAGCGCCTTGGTGGCGCGGTTGAACTGGCTGGCGCCATAGTCGCGGCCGCCGACGATCGCGCGCACCGCACCGTTGGTCTCGATGACCACCACGGCCCCTTCGGTGACGTTGTACTCCTTGCCGAACTGGCGCAGGTGGAACTCCACCGACTCTTCCGCAGCCTTCTGGATGTTGGCGTCGAAGGTGGTGTGCGCCACCAGCGAGTGCTGCCCGGGCTTGGCGATCTTCTTCACCTCGTCGAAGGCCCAGTCGAGGAAATAATCGGGGCTCTTCTGTTCGCCGCGGTCGACGACATCGGCCGGATGCAGTCTTGCCTGCAGCACCTGGCCCTCGGTCATGAAGCCGGAATCGACGAGATTGGACAGCACCACATTGGCGCGCGCGCGCGCCGCCGGCAGGTTGATGTGCGGCGCGTATTTGGTCGGCGCCTTGAACAGGCCTGCAAGCATCGCCGCCTCGGCGAGATTGAGGTCCTTGACGCTCTTGCCGAAATAGAAGTCCGCCGCCGCCTCGATGCCGAATGTGCCGCCGCCCATATAGGCGCGGTCGAGATAGAGCTGCAAGATTTCCTTCTTCGACAGATTGGCTTCGAGCCACAGCGACAGGAAGGCTTCCTTGATCTTGCGCTCGAAGGTGCGCTCATTGGTCAGGAACAGGTTCTTGGCGAGCTGCTGCGTGATGCTGGAGCCGCCCTGGACGACGGAGTTTGCCCGCACATTTTCGAAGATTGCGCGCGACAGGCCAAGAACGTCGATGCCGTAATGGTCGAAGAAACGCCGGTCCTCGGTGGCAAGCACCGCCTTGATGACATGATCGGGCATTTCGTCGACCGGCACGGAATCGCGCTGGATGATGCCGCGTTGGCCGATCTCGTTGCCATAACGGTCGAGGAAGGTAACGGCGAAGTCGCCCTGGGCGCGCCAGTCGCCGGCCGTGTCCTGGAAGGCGGGAATAGCCAGCGCCAGCATGACGACGATGCCGCCGGCGCCAAGCGTGAAACCTTCGCTCAACAGCTCGACGATGCCACGGCGCCAGCCGTTGACGCGAAAGCGCCGCGAGAAAATCGTCGCGCCCTCCCAGAACTGGCGCGCCTTGAACCCGATCTCGTAGAGAGAGGAATCGATCCATGCGTCGAGCGCCAGCAGCCGAGCGGCGATCGCACCTCTTCTCTTGCGTGGTTCAGGACTGACCATTCAAAAACCCGGACGGCTATGGCACGGCCTGAAAACCAAGCGGGCAGTTTCAGGGCGACGCCGCCCTGACTATTCATCCATTTGCGGACGCCCACAAGGGTGGCGAGGACACACCTGCGGGGTTTGTTGATGGGGGCGGTTACAAACCGCCATTCACCCGCCTGACGCTGATCAGGCCGGCGAAGATGGGGGTTGCCGTTCCGGGCTCAGGCCGCCTCGCGCTTCAGCGCCTGCGCCATGCAGTGGATGCCGCCGCCGGTCTTGGAGATCTCGCTCATGTCGACGGCCGCCACTTCGAAGCCGCGCGCCTTGAGTTGACCGATCAGCGACTGGCTGGATGTCGGCGCGATCACCCTGTCCTTGCCCAGCGACATGAAGTTGCAACCGAGCGCCATCGTGTCCTGGAACGGCACGTCGATGATCTCGTGCCCTTTGCCCCTCAGCCAGTCGACGATCCCCGGCTCGGTGCAGGCGAGGCAGACGGCGGTGAGTTTTTCGGCGATCGGCACCACCATCAGGTCGATATGGACATAGTACTCGTCGATGAAGGCGATACGTGTTTCCCAGCCCTCCTTCTCGAACCACGCCTGTACCTGGCGGGCGCCTTCTTCCTGCGTGCGGGCCCCGCCGCAGCCGATCAGCACCACGCCGTCCTCGATGACGTTGAAATCGCCGCCCTCGAAGGTGCCCGCGGTGACCATGTCATAGATCGGGATGCCGAGTTTTTCATAGGTGCGGATGGCGGCGTAATTCTCGCCGCGCCGCCACCAATTGGCCATGGCGGTGATGATGGCGCCGTACGGCGTCATCACGCTCGAATCGCGGGAGTAGACCTGCATCGGCAGCTCCGGCGTCGGCTCGTGCCAGTGGATGTTGACGCCGAAATGCTCGTAGGCCGCGACCAGATCCTTGTGTTGTGCCTGCGCGATCTGGATGTTGCAGGGCGCCTCGCGCAGGTGCTTGCGCGACAGGGAGCTGGTCGAGAGATGGCGCAGGAAATTGGGCGAGCCGAGCAGCACGTCGGTCAAGACGTCGGTCTCGTTGGCGAAACCCCATGATGTCAGCGGCTTGGTGCCGCCGGCTGGGTTGCGGCGCTGCAGCGAAAACGGCTCGGCGATGATGCGGTCATGAACGGTCATGCGGTTCTCCTCGTATGGGCGTTTGCGGTCATTGCTTGCTTGGTATCCACCAGTCGCGGCCGCGCGGCGTGGTGACATATTCCGGCCAGCGGAAGTCGATAGGCGGATCGTAGTCGCAGAGCGGGGCGATCCAGGTCGAACCCCCAATGCCGCCGCCGGTTCGGGTAACGAACTCGTCCATCGCCATGTCGCACGCGGCCTTGTCTTCCAGCAGGCGAAGGGCGGATAGCGCGACGGTCTTCGCCGCGCAGATGACCATCGGGTCGATAGTGGCCGGGATGCCGCCCAGCGCGTTCATCGCCCAAGCTGGAAAAACATGACCGTTTGCCGAACGCAGGGCAGGGCGGGCGACATAGAAACGCGCCGTCGGCGTGTGCCAGCTCATATCGGTGTAGTCGTCCGAGGTCGAGTTCACCTGCGACGGCGGCAGGTCGCGACGCAGGATCGCCTCAGCCTCCTGTGGTGCAATCAGCCGCTCCAGCTCGTCGATGAAGGGGTTTTCGCTCGCCACCCCACCGGCATTGACCTGGATCTCGCGGGCGATCTTCTTCGCCGCCTCGTCCCAGCGGGGCGGGCCGACGCTCGCCAACGCCTCATAGGCGATCCCGGCCATGGCATGATTGGCCAGCCCCGGCCGCGACTTCGAAACCCAGTGCCGTTCGTAGCGGCAGCCGCTGATCGCGACGGCGGCCGAGGCGTTTCGGTCGAGCACGGCGGTGACCTGCTCGGCCATGGCGATGGTCGGAACACGGATCATGTACTGGATCTCGGCAAGGCCTGCCGGCAGATTGTCGGCGGTGGCCTGGCCCGCCGTCAGGATCGCCTCGCTGATCGACCAGCCGCCCTGGTGCGGCAGCATGGAATCGCGCAGCGCCTTGGAGGCTATGTACATCGTCATCAGCGCGTCGTTGGCGCCGGGCGCGCGAACCGCCGAATGTGCCTGCGGGATCGGGGCGCCGTCGCCGGCGGCGCGTGCCCAATTCTCGGGCTCATCGCAGATGAAGCGATAGATCATCGCGTAGGCAGCGCCGCAATGGGTGTCCCAGCGCGCAGTGTTGCAGAGCGGCAGCATGTAGAAGGGATGGAAGGAGATCATGCCGGCAAGGCCGTCATAATAGCCTTTGGCTGCATGGATCGGTTTCGAGCCGCGCACCTTCTCCGCCGGCTCGCCGGTGAAGCGCAGCGTGCCTGCAATGCCGTGGCGCTGCATGGCGGCCTTTGTGGCGAGCAGACCGCCCAGGCTGGCCATGCCCAGCCCCGAGTGCGGATCGGTATGGCCGCCGGCTTCGGAGCCGAGCCCTGGGCGGGGCCGCTTCACCGTGGCAGCGTCCTGGCAGTTGCCGGGCACGGCGTCATATTCGGCATACATGCCGATGGTCGGACCGTCCCCATTGGTCCAGTGGGCGCAGAAGGCCGTCGGCATGCCCGCGGAGCCTTCCTCGACCGCAAACCCCTCGCGCTTCAGCCGATCGACATACCAATCTGCTGATTGGTACTCGCGCCAGGCGGTTTCGCCGAAGTCGAAGATGGTGCGCGTCCAGGCCGACAGCAGCGGCTGGATGCCGTCGAGGCAGGCAAGAGCGGTTTCTTGCGCCGATGTCGTCACCGGTTTTTCCATGCGCCAAAGAAAGCAGTGAAGCGGCTTCCCAAAAAGTGATATGTTTTCCCGGTTCGTGCAAATTCGGTTCACCTCTTGAGAATTCCATCGACGCAGGCGCTCCGCGCCCTCGACAGTTTCGCCCGTCATGGCAGCGTCTGGCGCGCCGCCGACGAATTGCACCTCACCCGCAGTGCGGTCAGCCATCAATTGCGCTTGCTCGAACGCGACCTCGGCTTCGATCTGCTGGAGCGCATCGGCAAGGGCGTGGCGCTGACACCGCGCGGCCAACGCTATGCCGCGGACGTGCGCAAGGCGCTGACCGTGCTCGGCGACGCGGTGGCGCAAAACGCCGGCACCGGGGTCGGCGGCTCCTTCGCAGTCTCATGCACACCAGGCTTCGCCTCGCTGTTCTTGTGCACCCATATCGGCGAGTTCCGGCAGATGTATCCTGATGTGGCGCTGAGCATACTGACGCCCCGGCGGCTCGACGACGTCAGCAATCCGGACGCCGACGCCTTCATTGCCTTTGGCGTCGGCAACTGGCCGAACCGCGTGGTGGAACTGCTGTGCGATATCTCGTTCACGCCGCTCTGCAGCCCGACGCTACTCAACAAAGTGGGCGGCTTTTCCAAGCCGGCCGACGTCCTGCGCGCCAACCTGCTGCATCTTGGCGATACGGAGGACTGGGCGCGCTGGCTGGCGCTGGCCAAGGTCGAGAACCCCGACACCGAGGGCGGCATCTTCTTTTCCGACATGAACCTCGTTTTCTCGGCGGCGATTGCCGGCCAGGGCATCGCCATGGGGGACGAGCTGACCAGCCGCCGGGCGCTGAGTGAGGGCCGGCTGGTCAAGCCGTTCGAGACCTCGATCCCGTCGCCGCGTTCCTATTTCCTGGTTTCCGAGCACGCCAAGGCGGGTCACCCTGTGCTGGAGGCGTTTGGGGGATGGTTGAGGTCGAAGCTATCGGAGAACAGGTTGCGGACATATTGAGATCAACTGATCTCCCCCAGGAGAGGTGAATTTTCGCGGCTCCAGCGTCGCCGGCATTCGCCATAGATGAATCAAATTTGCCGATCAGGCGAAAACTATTCGGTTGCGGTGAGCCTTCGCGCTGCCTACGATTTCCCCAGCCACCAAGGAAGAGGCAGGATGCAGCAACCCGGCCGGGCCGCAGAGATCAAGGCGAACGGGATCGGCAAGAGCTTCGGCTCGTTCCGTGCGCTGGACAATCTGACGCTCAATATCGGCCGCGGCGAGTTTTTGACGCTGCTCGGCCCCTCCGGCTCCGGCAAGACCACCTTCCTAATGATCCTGGCCGGCTTCCTGCAGCCCAGCGAGGGCCGCCTGTTCAGCGACGGCGTCGATATTACCGACCGGCCGGCCGAGCAGCGCGCCGCCGGCATGGTGTTCCAGGGCTATGCGCTCTTCCCGCATATGAGCGTCGAGCAAAACATCGCCTTTCCCCTCAAGGTTCGCAAGAAATCTGCCGCCGAGATCAAGCGTAGCGTCGGCGAGATGATAGAGCGCGTCGGTCTGCTCGGCCACGAGAAGAAGCTGCCGGCGCAGCTTTCCGGCGGCCAGCAACAACGCGTGGCGCTGGCCCGCGCGCTGGTGTTCGAGCCGGGCGTGCTTTTGCTCGACGAGCCGTTCTCGGCGCTGGACAAGAGCCTGCGCGGCCAGATGCAGGCCGAGATGAAACGTCTGCACCAGGAGACCGGCACCACCTTCGTCTTCGTCACCCACGACCAGAGCGAGGCGCTGGCGCTGTCCTCGCGTGTCGCCATCTTCAACCATGGCAAATTGTTGCAGGTCGGAGCGCCTGACGAGGTCTATGACCGGCCCGCCAACCGCTTCGTCGCCGAGTTCCTGGGCGAGATCAATATGCTGCCGCTGAAGGGCGTGCGCGTCGCCGACCATGGCGCGACCGCGCTCTGCGAAGACCGGGCAATCAAGCTGCGCGGCAACGCCGAAGCAGTGGATGGCAATGCCATCCTGGCGATCCGGCCAGAACATATGTCGATAGCGCGCGAGGCGGCGGCAGGCGAGAACGGCATAGCTGCCACCGCGATCGGATCGACCTATCTGGGCGCGGCGACCAAACTCGACCTTACGACACGCCAAGGTGCGAAGGTGACCGTCTCTGTGCCGAACGAGGTCGCGGCCGCGGCACTCAGCAAAGGCAATTCCGTCTGGCTGACCTGGCCGGCGGAAAAGGGTTTCCTCCTTCCGGACGGAGGGCAATGAGCACCGGCGCGGCCTGAATTCGCCGCACCGGATTCCGGATTCGATCAACGAAAACAAAGGGGAACTAACATGAACGATACCAAAAAACAGGCCATCGAAACGCTCTCCGAAAGGACAAGGCGCGGTGAGATCTCGCGCCGGCAATTCACGCAACTTGCAGGCCTCGTGCTTGCCGGCACGCCGCTGCTGCTGCGCTCGACCAAGTCCTTCGCCGCCGCGAAGGAACTGGTGCTGGTCAACTGGGGCGGCGACGCCATCACGGCTTACGACGCCGCCTATGGCCAGGCTTTCACCAAGGACACCGGCATCACCGTCAAGATGGATGGCTCCGGCCCGACCGAAGGGGCCATCGCGGCACAATTTAAAAGCGGTGCGCCGACCTGGGATCTTGTCGACGTCGACCCGTTCTCGGCCATCACGCTTGGCGCGCAAGGCATGCTCGAGCCGATCGACTACACAATAGTCGACAAGAAGAAGATGCGGCCGGGTTTCGGCTGGGATTACGCCGCCTCGACCTATTTCTTCTCCTATGTGATCGCCTACGATTCGCAGAAATACGGCAGCAATGCCCCGACCGGCATGGCCGATTTCTTCGACGTGAAGAAATTCCCCGGCAAGCGCTCCCTCTACAAATGGGGCGTGTCGAGTTGGGAGGCGGCTCTTCTCGCCGACGGCATCGCGCCGGCGTCGCTCTATCCGCTCGACCTCAAGCGCGCGCATGACAAGATCGCCGCGTTCAAGGAGAACGTCGTCGCCTATTGGGGCGGCGGCGCGGAAAGCCAGAGCGTGTTGCTCAACGGCGAAGCCTCGATGGCGATCGTCTGGTCGACGCGAGCCTCGCTGATCGAGCAGGATTCGGGCGGTCAGATCAAGTTCATCTGGGACCAGGGCCTGATTTCGCCCGGCGCACTGGCCGTGTTGAAGAACAACCCCGGCGGCAAGGACGCGGCGATGAAGTTCATCGCCAGCGCGCAGGACCCTGCAAAGCAGCTTGTCATGTTCGACAAGCTCGGTCAGGGCCCGGCCAACCCGGCTGCCGACGCTCTGGTTCCCGCCGACAAGAAGCGCATCAACCCGGTCGATCCCGAGAACATGAAGAAGCAGATCCCGCTCGACATGGACTGGTACGCCAAGAATTACGGGGCGGCGCTGGACGAATATACCAAGATCATCTCCGCCTGACCGGCGCTGGGCTGACATGAGAGGCGTTCTCTCGGATAGGATGGGCGCGGCGCTGCTGATGGCGCCGCTGCTCCTGTTCCTTGGCCTCGCCTATGCCTGGCCGTTCCTCGGCGTGGTGAAGTGGAGCTTCACGCTGCCGACGCCGGGGCTTGGCCAGTACGGCGCGCTGATAACCGACCCGCTGGTACAGTCGGTGTTCGTCCGCACGCTGCGCATCGCGGCGATCGTCACCGTTGTATCGGTTGCCGCTGCCTACGCCATCACCGTGGTCTGGGTGCGCGGCAGCCCGGCGCAGCGGGTGCTGGCCGAATTCTGCATCCTGGTGCCGTTCTGGATATCGGTGCTGACGCGCGCCTTCGGCTGGGTGGCGCTTCTCTCCAACCGCGGCCTGATCAACACCTGGCTGCAGTCGATCGGCTTCATTGGCGAACCGCTGACGCTGGTGCGCAACGAATTCGGCGTCATCGTCGGCATGACGCACTTCCTCATTCCTTTCGCCGTCTTTCCGCTGGCGTCTTCCATGCGCAGCCTCGACGAGCGTGTGCTGCTCGCCGCGCGCGGGCTGGGTTCCAGCCGCATGCGCACCTTCTGGACGGTGTTCGTGCCGATGACGCGCTCCGGCATCATCGGCTCCGCGCTGATCGTCTTCGTCTTCTCGCTCGGCTTCTTCGTCACGCCGGCGATCCTTGGCGGTGGCCGCAGCGTCATGATCGCCGAACTGATCTATCTCCGCATCTTCCAGAGCCCGGACTGGGGGCTGGGTGCTGCCATCAGCGTGGTGCTGGTGTTGTTCGTCGGCATCCTGATGGCGCTGCTCTTCCGCTACGTCAGACCGAAGCAATTGGTGTAGCCTATGCCGACCTATCGCCCCGGTCCCGTCTCGCTGGCCCTCGCCGTCCTGGTGGCGCTGTTCCTGCTCCTGCCGCTGCTGGCCGTGATCCCGGTCTCGCTGACGCCCAGCCGCATGCTGGCGATGCCGACGGGCGAGTTGTCGCTGCGCCACTACCGCTCGCTGGTCGAGGATCCGCGCTGGCTCCAGTCCATCCTGCTCTCGATCAGGATCGGCATCGTCAGCAGTGTCATCTCGACGGTGCTGGCACTGTGCTTCAGCCTTGGCGTGTGGATGTTCCAGCCGCGCTTCACCGCGGCTCTGGTCGGCTTCGTGCTGTTGCCGATGGTGGTGCCGCCGGTGGTCTCGGCGGTGACGCTCTATTTCCTGCTCACCTCGATCTCCGGCGTCAGTTCCTTTTTCGGCTACGACACCTGGCTGGGTGTGGCCATGGCGCATTCGGTGATGACGGTGCCCTTCGCCACGGTGCTGATCCTGGTCTCCCTCAGCCAGCTTGACCGCCGTATCGACCTCGCAGCGCGTGGCCTTGGCGCCAGCGTCTGGGAGCGCGCCACGCGCATCATCATGCCCAACATCAAATTCGGCATCGTCACCGCGGCACTGCTGTCCTTCGTGCTCTCCTGGGAGGAAATCGGCGTCACGCTGTTCATCACCTCGGTCAACGCCATCACGCTGCCCAGGTTGATGTGGATGGGTCTGCGCGACAATATCGACCCGGCGATCGCGGCACTTTCAGTGATCCTGATCGTCATCACCGTGCTGGTGCTTGCAGTGCGCAGCGTTGTGGTGCGGCTGCGTGGAGGACAATGACCGGGGCCTGTCTGCCTCAGGGGATTGTCACAGGGGTAAAACTCCTAGCAGAAGCGCACCGAGACCCGGCCGAACCTGCCCAAATCGCCGATGACTTCGTCGCCGGCCTCGACATTTATCGGCGCCACGCAGGTGCCGGTTATCACCACTTGCCCCGGCTGGAGCGTTATGCCCAGCCCCGACAGTTCGTTGACGATCCAGGTCAGCGCAACACGCGGATCGCCCAACACGGCTGCTCCTGATCCGATATGCTGCGACTTTCCAGAGACAGAAGCGGCCACCGGGTGCTTCGCGAAATCTACGTCACGCCAATCGTCTTCCGCCGCCTCGCCGATGACGAACAGATTGGCACAAGCATTGTCGGCGATGAGCTGCGGCGCGCCGACAGCGCAGAAATCGTCATAGCGGGAGTCCGGTATTTCGATCGCCGGATGCAAACTCGCCACGGCGTCCACTACATCACCGATTTCATAAGGCGCCGGGCGAGGCGGCAACTGACGGCCGAACCGGAAGGCGAATTCGATCTCGGCGACACGCATCTTGCTTGTCGCCAGGGAAACGGAGCCACCGACCTCGACCGCCTTCTCGGCGAGGAGGCGCCCGGCCATCGGGCCGTCGACGTTGATATGCCGCTGGCCGGCCAGGCTGGTTGCCGCGATCTTCCAGCCGAAGAGCGGAGCCACTGAGCGATCCATGACGTGCGACTGGATGGCGTAGCCTTCGGCCCGCGTCTTCGGCCGCAATTCCTCGGGTATGGCGTCGAGGCGGGTGCCCTTGTCCCAATGGCCTACCAGGAGGCGCGACGCGGCCCTGGCCTTTTCTGGATCGAGCATGATCAGCTCCTGAAATTAGGAAATGCGGCGCTGCCGGGCGTTGCTGATGCTTGCGGTTCGCAAAGGGTACCCGCTATTCATCGTCGCTGACGAGATTGTCGGGAAGTCGTATTTTCGAGATCATCGACATTCATCATCGTGACAACGAATCGGCAATCGTGTTCGTTCGGTAAATGGCTATATATGGCAAAGCGTCTGGAGTGCGGAAGAGCTTCTGGCGAGCAGGGTCGATAGCGCACCGGGTGAGGGAGAAACGATGACGGCGCCCGGCGATTTGCAACAGGCACTGTTTCTGAGGCTAAAAAGCGATCCGTCCCTGTCGGCTCTGCTGGGCGGCGCCGGACTGCGCGAACAACCAACCGACAACGTCGCCTTTCCCTATGTGACATGCGGCCAGACCTGCGCCTTTGACTGGGACACCGGGGCCGAGAACCGCGACGATCAACTTATTACGCTGCATGTCTGGTCGAAGGCCCATGGCGAAGCCGAAACGCGGGCCATCATGGATGCCATCGAGGCGCGCCTTGCCGACGCGGTGCTGGAGGTCGGCGCTCGCGGCCAGACACGCCTGTCGCTCGAATTCAGCGAGGCGCGGTATGACGAGGAACTGCTTGTCCATCACGGCCTGCTGCGTTTTCGGGCGCTGACCCAGGAAAACGCCTGACGCGCGCTTTCAATATGAACGAAACGGAGTCTAGACTGGAACTTCATGGGTTTCATCGGGTTGGGCGGTGAAATCTCAATTTGTTTGTCTCGCATTGCAGGGGTGGCGAGCATGGTTTCAGCGGCGATCACCGTTCATTTCACGTTCAGCGCCGATGCGTTACAACGCTGGCCATGAGAACGCTTCGCTCCCATTTCCGAACCGCGACCCTGGCGCTCTGCGCGGGGCTGCTTGCGGTGCCGGCAAGCGTTGCGCCGGCAGCCGCGCAGGATGAATCGATTGTCGTGGCGGCGGCCGACTGCTACGCGATCGGCCAGCAGGTGGCCGAGCAGAATGGCGGGACGCTTGCCAAGGCCTCGCAGTCGACGCGAGGCGGGCAGCCGGTCTGCGTCATCGTCGTGCTCGTTCCGGGCAAGAACGGGCAGCGTCCGCGCCGCTCCGAGATCGTCGTCCCGCAGAACTGACCCCCCGTCGTTTCCCAGGCCGGCGGAATCGGCCTATAGCTGAAGCAATCGGTCAACAGGCAGTGGTCTTCGCATGCGCGTACTGGTCGTCGAGGATGACAAGGATCTCAACCGGCAGATATCGGATGCGCTGGTCGACGCCGGCTATGTCGTCGACCGGGCATATGACGGCGAGGAGGGCCATTTTCTCGGTGACACCGAGCCCTACGACGCGGTCGTGCTCGACATCGGCCTGCCGCAAATGGACGGCATCAGCGTGGTCGAGCGCTGGCGGCGCGGCGGCCGCAAGATGCGGGTGCTGATCCTGACCGCCCGCGACCGCTGGAGCGACAAGGTCTCCGGCATCGACGCCGGCGCGGACGACTATGTCACCAAGCCGTTCCACATCGAGGAGGTCCTGGCGCGGGTCAGGGCGCTGATCCGCCGCGCCGCCGGCCACGCCTCATCCGAACTGACCTGCGGGCCGCTACGCCTCGACACCAAGGCCTCGAAGGCCGATGTCGCCGGCGTGCCGTTGAAGCTGACATCGCATGAGTTCCGCCTGCTTGCCTACCTGATGCATCACATGGGCGAGGTCGTCTCGCGGACCGAACTGGTAGAGCATCTCTACGACCAGGATTTCGACCGCGATTCCAACACGATCGAGGTGTTTGTCGGACGGCTCCGCAAGAAAATGGGCATCGACATGATCGAAACCGTGCGCGGCATGGGTTATCGCATGCGTGAGCCGGAGGCGTAAGGCGGAACCGCTCCCTACCAACCCAACCGTGAGCAAGCGGCTCTCGCTGCGCTTGTGGCCGCGCTCGCTGACGTTCCGCGTCATCGCCTTTTCCACGGTCTGGGCGATCCTGACCCTCATCGTCATTTTCACCCTCATTACCACGCTCTACCGCCAGGCCAGCGAGCGCGGTTTCGACAGCCTGCTTTCTGCGCATCTGTTCAACCTGATCGGCTCCATCGGCATTTCCGACACCGGCGCGCTCACCGGCGCTCCGGATCTCGGCGACCTCCGCTTCTCGGAACCGAATTCGGGCTGGTACTGGTCCGTCGAACCCGCCTCGGAAGGGGTGCACGGCAATCTCCACTCATCGTCGATGACCAAGACGATCCCGTCGCCCGATGTGGCGGACGTTCCCTTCAACGCCAATTTCCAGCGCAGCTACGCGGCGCAAGGCATCGATGGCGAGGAGTTGGTCGTGTTCGAGAGCGAATTCGTTCTCGATGCCAAGAACCGCGCCGCCCGCTTTCGCGTCATGGGCAACAAGACCGAACTGGAACAGGAGATCGCCACCTTCCAGCGCCGCCTCCTGACCTACCTTTCCCTGTTCGGCGTCGGCATGATCGCCATCAACGCCATCGCCATCCTGCTCGGCCTGCAACCGCTGCGAAGGGTCAGGAACGCGCTCGCCATGGTGCGCGAAGGCACCGCGCAAAGACTTGACGGCCAGTTTCCAGCCGAGATTGAACCGCTTGCCAACGAAACCAATGCCTTGATCGAGAACAACCGGCGTATCGTCGAGCGCTCGCGGACTCAGGTCGGCAATCTCGCCCATTCCCTGAAGACACCGCTGGCGGTGCTGCTCAACGAGGGGCGGGCGCTTGGTGGCGCCAAGGGGCAACTGATCGCCGAACAGGCCGCTTCCATGCAGAAGCAGGTCGATCACTATCTCCAGCGCGCCCGCGTCGCGGCGCAGCGCGACAGCGTCGTCTATCGCACGCCGATAGCGCCGTTGGTGCAGCGCATGGTCAGGGTCTTGCAGAAGCTCAATCCGCAGACCAACCTGTCGTTGTCGCTGCCGCCGATCGAGATCGTCTTTGCCGGCGAGCGCGAGGACCTCGAGGAGTTGCTCGGCAATCTGCTCGAAAACGCGATGAAATGGGCGAAGAGCGCGGTTTCGATTTCCGTCGTTCCCGTGGGTGACAAGGACGACAACATGTTCGAGATCGCCATCGAAGACGACGGACCGGGCATACCCGAGGAAAAAGCGCGCGAAGCGTTGAAACGCGGACGACGCCTGGACGAGACCAAGCCGGGCACGGGTCTCGGCTTGGCCATTGTCGCCGACCTCGTCAACGAGTATGGAGGCATACTGCTGCTCGAACGGTCCGGCATGGGCGGATTGAAGGCGGTAGTGCGATTGCGGAGCCTTCAGTGATGCCTTTCCCCGGCCGATCGACATTGACGGGCTGGGCATGTTATGGCGGGGCACCGATTGGCTCCGTAGCGGGCCCAACGGCCAAATTTCCGACAAATATCAACATTATAGGCTCGCCGACTTCTCCGATGACGCGGCCCCCGGCTCATCCATGACAGGCTCCAGCTCAAGAAAACCGGTTGTTGGCATGAAGATTCGCGTCGCGCTTGTTTCCGCATTGATGGCCGTTTCTGGCTGCACCACCTTGGGCGGCAAGGCTCCCACCATCGCTGCGACGCCGGCCTCGACGCCATCCGGCGGCGGCAAAGTCGCCACGACGATTATCTCTGCGATGGGCGGCGGCCTCATTGGCGGGTCGATCGGCAGCGGGCTTAGCGACGCCGAAAAGCGCAGCGCGCTCGAGGCTGAATACAAGGCGCTCGAATACACCACGAGCGGCCAGAAGGTGACGTGGAAGGGCACCCAGGCGTCCCGTTATGGCGAAGTGGTTCCGGCTCAGCCCTACCGCGTCGGCTCACAGGACTGCCGCCAGTACACGCAGACCGTCTTTACCGGCGGGGCAGGCGTCACGGCGCGTGGAACGGCTTGCCGCAACGCCGATGGCAGTTGGACGCCGCTCACCTGACAGGCTAGCCGGTCCATTTCGGACCCGGCCGGTTGATGTCGATGAAGGATATGCGGCGCGCCCGCCGTCAAAGCGTCGCAGTATGCTTGTGTTGGCAGGGCAAGGCTCTGCCGTTATTGGAAGAACCATGCTGTTCTGGGTCATAGCCGCAATCCTAACGCTGGGCGCCAGCCTGGCGGTGCTGCTGCCGCTGGCCGGTGGCGCCAGAAGCGCGTCTTCGAGCGGCGAGCACGATCTGGAAGTTTATCGCGACCAACTGTCCGAACTCGACCGCGACGCCGCCCGTGGCCTGATCAAGCCTGCCGAAGCCGATGAGGCGCGCGCCGAGATCGCCCGGCGCATCCTTCGTCTCGACAATGCGGACCAGACCGGCAGCGCATCCGTCGGACGTACATCCGTCGCGACGCGGCTTGTCGCCACCGCGGCCGTGCTGGCGGTGCCGCTGGTCAGTTGGGGCCTCTACATCAACATAGGCTCGCCCGATCTGCCCTCGCAGCCGCTCAGCGAGCGGCTGGCCAAGAATCCGGCCGACAGCTCGGTCGACGAACTTGTGGCTCGCGCCGAAGCCCATCTTGCCGCCAATCCGTCCGACGGCAGAGGATGGGACGTGCTGGCGCCGGTCTATCTGCGCATGCAGCGCTTTTCCGACGCGGTCGCCGCCTATCGCAACGCCATTCGCCTCGACGGCGACAGCGCTGTTCGCCGGGCCGGTCTCGGCGAGGCGATCGCCAGCGCGGCCGGCGGCATCGTTTCGGCGGATGCCCAGGAGGCCTTCGAGGCGGCCCTGAAACTTGACCCGGCCAATGCCAAGGCCGGCTTCTACCTGGCTATGGCCTTGGCGCAGGAGGGCCGCAGCAAGGAGGCGGCCGCGGCCTGGCAGGCGATGCTGGGCACGCTGCCGAAGGATTCGCCATGGCGCGGCGCGATCGAGCAGGCGCTGGCCAAGTCCGATAGTTCCGGCGCCGGCAATGCAGGCATCGCTTCGAGCGAGCCGGCAAACGGACCGACCGCGGGCGATATCGATGCCGCTTCATCGATGTCGCCGCAGGACAGGGAAGCCATGATCAACACCATGGTCGCCGGGCTCGACGAGAAGCTGCGGCAGAATCCGCGCGACCCGGAAGGATGGATGCGGCTCGTTCGTTCCTACATCGTGCTGGGCAAGGCCGACCAGGCGCGCGAGGCGCTGAGCCGAGCTATTGCCGTCTTTGGAGCCGACAGTGACGAAGCCAGGAAATTCACCGCTTTTGCCGCTTCGCTCGGCCTGACGGCGACGCAATAGGGCTGGACCGGACAATGACACGCAAACAGAAACGATTGTCGGTGATCGCGGGCGGCCTGGCCTTCCTCGGCGCCGCCACCGGCCTGACATTCTATGCGCTCGGCCAGAAGGCGTCCTATTTCTACATGCCCGCCGATCTGGCCACGGCGACGGTGCAGCCGGGCCAGCGCATCAGGCTGGGCGGCCTGGTGGAAAAAGGCACGATCCAGCGCGGGCAGGGGGCGACAGTGGCGTTCTCGGTGACCGACACCCATAAATCGGTCAAGGTCACCTATACAGGCATCCTGCCTGACCTATTTCGCGAGGAGCAGGGGGTCATCACCGAGGGCACGTTCGGCCCGGATGGCGTCTTTGTGGCCGACAGCGTTCTGGCCAAGCACGACGAGCGCTACATGCCCAAGGAAGTGGCCGATGGGCTGAAGGCCAAGGGCGTTTGGCAGGAGAGCAAGAGTGAATAGGCAGGCTCGATATAGCCGGGTTGGCGATCATGGTTGAGACCGGACATTTCGCGCTGGTCCTGGCCTTCGCGCTGGCGCTGGTGCAGACGGTGGTGCCGCTGTTTGGCGCCCGCACCAACAATCAGCGCCTGATGGCGGTCGGCGCTCCCGTCGCGATCACCGGCTTTGCCCTGACGGCGCTGTCCTTCGCCGCACTGGTCAGCGCCTATGCGAGCTCCGATTTCTCGGTCGCCAGCGTCTGGGAAAATTCCCATTCGCTGCAGCCGATGATCTATAAGATCACTGGAACCTGGGGCAATCACGAAGGCTCGATGCTGCTCTGGGTGTTGATCCTGACCTTCTTCGGTGCGCTGGTCGCCGCCTTCGGCTCCAACCTGCCGGCGACGCTACGCGCCAACGTGCTTGCCGTGCAGGGTGCGATCGGCGCGACATTCTTCCTGTTTATACTGGCAACATCCAATCCCTTCGCCAGGCTTTCACCGGCGCCCATCGAAGGGCGCGATCTCAATCCCATCCTGCAGGATCTCGGCCTCGCAGTGCACCCGCCACTGCTCTATCTCGGCTATGTCGGCTTCTCGATCTGTTTCTCCTTCTCGGTAGCCGCGCTCATCGACGGACGCATCGATGCGTCCTGGGCGCGATGGGTGCGGCCGTGGACCCTGGTCGCCTGGATGTTCCTGACCGGCGGCATCGCCATGGGCTCGTACTGGGCTTATTACGAGCTCGGCTGGGGCGGCTTCTGGTTCTGGGATCCGGTCGAGAACGCCTCCTTCATGCCCTGGCTCGCGGGCACCGCGCTGCTCCATTCGGCCATCGTCATGGAAAAGCGTTCGGCGCTGAAGATCTGGACGCTGCTGCTCGCCATCCTGACCTTTTCACTGTCGTTGCTCGGCACCTTCCTGGTGCGTTCGGGCGTCCTGACCTCGGTGCATGCCTTCGCCACCGATCCGACGCGCGGCATCTTCATCCTGTGCATACTGACGCTGTTCATCGGTGGATCATTGACGCTGTTTGCACTGCGGGCCTCGAGGCTGACGGCCGGCGGCCTCTTTCATCCGGTTTCGCGCGAAGGCGCGCTGGTGCTGAACAATTTGTTCCTGACCACGGCCACCGCCACCGTACTCGTCGGTACGCTCTATCCGTTGGCCGTCGAGGCCCTTTTGGCCGACAAGATTTCGGTCGGCGCGCCGTTCTTCGACCTCACCTTCGGACCGCTCATGGTGCCGTTGCTGGCCATGGTTCCGTTCGGGCCGCTGCTGGCCTGGAAGCGCGGCGACGTCTTCGCCGTCGCGCAGCGCCTGATGGCAGCTTTCGCGGCGGCGCTTCTGACAACGCTGGTCACCGCCCTGTTCATCAACGGCGCTTCGGTATTCGCAGCCCTTGGCGTGGGTCTTGCCGTCTGGCTGATCCTCGGCGCTCTCACCGACCTCGCCGTCAAGGCGGGGTTCGGCAATGTGGCTGCGAGGGTCATGGTCAGGCGCCTGCTCGGCCTGCCGCGCTCGGTCTTCGGCACAGCGCTTGCCCACCTCGGTCTTGGCCTGACCACGCTTGGCATCGTCGGCACGCTTTGCTTCGGCACCGAGAAGATACTGTCGATGCATGCCGGGCAAACCGTCGAATTGTCCGGCCACACTCTGCGTTTCGTCGGGCTCCATCCGGCGCAGGGACCGAATTACAGCGAGGATCGCGGTCGCTTCCAACTGATCGGCGTCGGCGGCAGTCCGGTTGGCGAAATCAGCTCGGCCAAGCGCTTCTATCCGGTACGCCAGACGACGACGACGGAATCAGGCATCAGGACGATGGGCCTTTCGCAGCTTTACATTTCGCTCGGCGACGAGGGCAATGACGGATCGGTCGTGGTGCGCCTGTGGTGGAAACCGCTGGTGACGCTGATCTGGGGCGGCGGCCTGGTCATGATGGTTGGTGCGGCCATGTCGCTGATGGACAGGCGCCTGCGCGTCGGCGCACCCTCGCGCCGCCGCAAGCAGGCCGGCGCCATGAGCCCCGCGGGCCTGCCATGAAGGCGAAGTTGTCCATCGCGTCGCTCGTGATGGTGCTGGCGCTGTCCTTTGCCGGCACGGCGCTGGCGGTGAAGCCCGACGAGATGCTTGCCGATCCGACGCTGGAAGCGAGGGCGCGAGCGCTGTCGGAAGGGCTGCGCTGCATGGTCTGCCAGAACCAGTCGATCGACGAATCCGATGCCGACCTTGCCCGTGACCTGCGCGTTCTGGTGCGCCAGCGCCTGGTCGCTGGCGATACCGACAAGCAGGTGATGGACTATGTGGTTTCGCGCTACGGCGAGTTCGTGCTGCTGAAGCCGCGCTTCGACCTGCGCAACGCTCTGCTTTGGGGCACGCCGGTGATCCTGCTTTTGGCCGGTGGCCTGTTCGTCGTGATCAGCGCGAGATCGCGCCGGACACTGGCGACAAAATCCCTCTCCGCCGACGAGCGGGCGGCACTGGAGGCGATCCTGCGCCGCGATTGAGGGCAGGCGGCGATCGTTCGCCAACATTACCAAAGTTTCATGCGTCGGAAATGGCGTCGTAATGTACGCCGCTCTAATTCTCTTCCTCAGGATGCCGACAAGGCGCGTCCCTTCGAAAAGAGGATACGAGACCCCATGAATATTGCCCCCAATTCATATTCCCGCACCCGCAAGCGTCTCCTGGCTGCCGTCGCTTCCGTCGCCGTTGCCGGCGCGATCGGCGTTGGCGCGTTGACCAGCGGAACCAGCCCCGTTCTGGCCGATGCCGTGCGCGTCGAGGCGCCGCAGGTCCCCAGCTTCGCCGATGTCGTCGAGCGCGTTTCGCCCGCCGTTGTCAGCGTCAAGGTCAAGGCCAAGGTCCAGCCCACCGCCGATGACGGCTCCGACGACCAGGACGGTTTCGACAATTTGCCCAACAATCCGCAGCTGCGCCGCTTTTTCAAGGAATTCCGCGGCTTTGGCGATCAGGGCGGCCAGAACGACGATGGCCACCGCCGGTTCGGGCATCGTGACCGCGGTAATGGCGAGCCGCGCCCGGTGGCTCAAGGGTCGGGCTTCTTCATCTCCGAGGATGGCTATCTCGTCACCAACAACCATGTCGTCGAAGAGGGCACCGCCTTCACCGTGGTGACCAATGACGGCAAGGAACTCGACGCCAAGCTGGTCGGTACCGACCCGCGCACCGACCTCGCGGTGCTCAAGGTCGAGGGTGGCGGCAAATTTACCTATGTCGACTTCGCCGACGACTCCAAGGTTCGGGTCGGCGATTGGGTCGTGGCCGTCGGCAACCCCTTCGGTCTCGGCGGCACCGTCACCGCCGGCATTGTCTCGGCGCGGGGCCGTGACATCGGCGCCGGTCCCTATGATGATTTCATCCAGATCGACGCCTCGGTCAACCGCGGCAATTCTGGCGGCCCGACCTTCAACCTCAGCGGTCAGGTGGTCGGCATCAACACCGCTATCTTCTCGCCTTCCGGCGGCAGCGTCGGCATCGCCTTCGACATTCCTGCCTCGACCGCCAAGCAGGTCGTCGAGGATCTGATGAAGAGCGGTGCCGTGCAGCGCGGCTGGCTCGGCGTCGAGATCCAGCCGGTCACATCAGACATCGCCGAATCGCTCGGCCTGAAGTCCAACAACGGCGCATTGGTATCCAGCGCTCAGGACGACGGCCCCGGCAAGAAGAGCGGCATCACCGCCGGTGACGTGATCACCCAGGTCGACGGCAAGGATGTTGCTTCGCCGAAGGAACTCGCCCGCCTGATTGGCGCCTATTCGCCGGGCAAGTCGGTTGACGTCACGGTCTGGCGCGACGGCAAGAGCCAGAGCGTCAAGGTCGAGCTCGGCAAGCTGCCTTCAAGCGACAAGCAGGCCTCGGCCGACGATAAGCCTGCGGCTCCGGCCAAGGCCGATACGCTCGCCGATCTCGGTCTGACCGTCACCAAATCCGAGAACGGCAAGGGTTTGGTGGTGACCGATGTCGATCCTGACAGCGATGCCGCCGACCGTGGCATCCAGCCGGGCGACATCATCACCGCGGTCAATTCGATGGAAGTCAACGGCACCGACGACGTCACCAAGGCCATGGACGAAGCGGTGAAATCCGGGCGCAAGGCCGTCCTGATGCAGATTACCCGCGACGACAACAACCGCTTCGTGGCGCTGCCCGTCGCCAAGGGCTGACAACGACTTTTCCAGTGCGGTGGTTTCAAACACCCCCGAGCCGCCGCACGGGAAGTATGGAGCCGAGCACGTTAGTCAGTCATCGTGCTCCCCTCCGGCGGCAGCGGGCTTCCCATCGCCCGCTGCCGCACTCCGCCCGCGGACCATGCGCTCAGGCTGAGTGAACAAGCGGAGCGCTTTGGTGGCAACGGCATGCCGGCAGCATGTCTGGGCCAGTAACACCAGAGAACCAAGACTTTATCGCGCGCGGCCTGGATCATCTTGATCGCGATGCGCTTTGGCGAAGGCTAAAATGCAGATGCCGGCTACTCAATCTTCCAGCGAAATCGCGTATAACGGTCCTATGAAGATTCTCGTCATAGAAGACGATCGCGAGGCTGCGGATTATCTGCAGAAAGCCTTTACCGAGGCCGGGCACACCGCGCATGTCGCGGGTGACGGCGAGACCGGCTTCGCGCTCGCCGATGCCGGCGACTACGACGTGATGGTCATCGACCGGATGATGCCGCGCCGGGACGGCCTTTCGGTCATCGCCGGCCTGCGCTCCAGGGGGAACGCCACGCCGGTGCTGATCCTGTCGGCGCTGGGCGAGGTCGACGATCGGGTCACCGGCCTACGCGCCGGCGGCGACGATTATCTGACCAAGCCCTATGCCTTTTCCGAGCTGCTCGCCCGCGTCGAGGTGCTGAACCGCCGGGCCAGCGCCAAGGAAGCCGAAACCGTCTACCGCGTCGGCGATCTCGAACTTGACCGGCTTTCGCATTCGGTCAGGCGCGCCGGACGCGAGATCACGCTGCAGCCACGCGAGTTCCGCCTGCTTGAATATCTGATGCGCCATGCCGGTCAGGTGGTGACGCGCACCATGCTGCTCGAAAATGTCTGGGATTATCATTTCGATCCGCAGACCAACGTCATCGACGTCCATGTCTCGCGACTGCGCGGCAAGATCGAAAAAGGCTTCGACAAGCCCATCCTGCATACGATTCGCGGCGCCGGTTACATGCTTAGGGCCGGTTAGGCGGCGGCATGGCCCTTTCCGTGCCTGCCATCATGAAGACGACGGCTGCGCGGCTTTCGGCGCTCTATCTCTTGCTCTTCGCGCTCTGCGCCGTACTGCTTGTCCTCTACATGACCTCGCTTTCGGCGCGCATGCTGACCGCGCAGACGCAGGAGACCATCAACGACGAGGTGCTCGGCCTTGCCCGCGCCTACCAGCGCGGCGGCCTGCCGGTCCTGGTGCGCGTGGTGGAGCAGCGCTCGCGCCAGCCCGGCGCCAATCTCTATTTGATCGCCGACGCCAACGGCCAGATCCTGACCGGCAATGTCCAGAGCCTGGAGCCGGGGGTCATCGAAACCGAAGGCTGGACGACCGAGCCGTTCTCCTACCGTCGTTTCGGCGAAGGCGAACTCGACCGGCAGCGCAGCACACCTTCCGATCAGGCCACGCCGCAGGCCGGCGATACGGCGGTCCGATCCGAAGGCGAGAAGGGCCACAATGCGATCGCCCTGGTGCTGCGCCTGCCGAACCAGATGATCATGCTGGTCGGCCGCGATCTGGGCGAACCTGAGCGGTTCCGCGCCGTCATCCGCCGCTCCCTGATGCTGGCGCTCGGCATGATGGGGCTGGGCGGGCTGTTGATCTGGTTTTTCGTCGGCCGCGCCGCGCTGAAGCGCATCGATGGCGTTTCGGAAGCCAGCCGCCGCATCATGGGCGGCGATCTTTCGGGCCGGCTGCCGGTGACCGGCGCCGGTGACGAATTCGACCGGCTTTCCGAGAACCTCAATGCCATGCTGGCTAGGATCGCCATGCTCAACGAGGGGCTGAAGCAGGTTTCCGACAACATCGCGCATGATCTGAAGACGCCGCTGACCCGGCTGCGCAACCGCGCCGAGGCGACGCTTTCGGGTAAGCACAAGACGTCGGACTACCGCCAGGCGCTGGAAGGCACCATCGCCGAGTCCGACCAGCTCATTAAGACCTTCAACGCCATCCTGATGATCTCCCGGCTGGAGGCGGGTTATTCCTCCGAAAGCACCAGTCGCGTCGAT
This sequence comes from Mesorhizobium sp. B2-1-3, assembly GCF_006442495.1. NCBI lineage: Bacteria > Pseudomonadati > Pseudomonadota > Alphaproteobacteria > Hyphomicrobiales > Phyllobacteriaceae > Mesorhizobium > Mesorhizobium sp. B2-1-3. Next base: position 155,635 of record NZ_VFWL01000005.1, on the reverse strand, counting down.
CTGGCCGCAGCCGTGCGCGATGTGGTCGAACTCTACGAGCCGGTGGCGGAAGAGGCTGGCGTTTCGCTCGAAGCCGCGGTCGATGGCGCATTCCTTGTCGACGGCAACCGCGAGCTGATCGGCCAGGCGCTGTCCAACATCGTCGACAATGCGATCAAGTACTCGACCGATTCCACCTCCAAGCCGACTGTCCGCGTGACGCTCGAACGCACGCATGGCGAAATCAGGCTTGTCGTCGCCGACAACGGCCAGGGCATTCCGGACGATGCCGATCGCGCCCGGGCGACCGAACGGTTCGTGCGGCTCGAGAAGAGCCGTTCCCAGCCAGGTTCCGGGCTTGGCCTCAGCCTCGCAAAGGCGGTCATGACATTCCACTATGGCCGGCTTGATCTGTTGCCTGGTAATCCCGGATTATCCGTGGTCATGAGTTTTCCCGCGCGGGAGGATCATTGATGACGGCGGCTGCAAAGCGGACGGCGAAGGACTGGCTGTTGAAGCCCGCGGCAAGGCTTGCTCCTCTGGACGACAGCCGGGCCCGGCAGGAGCTGGCCGAGATCGCCACCTTGGCACGCGAAGAAGGATTGACACGGCTGGCGAAATTCCTGGCTGGAACGGGTGAGGCGCAGGACTTCCTGGCCGCTGTCTTCGACCTGTCGCCGTTCCTGCGTGACATGGCGCGTCGCCGGCCGCAGATATTGGATGGGCTTTTCGACCAGCCGGTCGAGGCCCGGCTGAAGGCGATCATCGTGGCGATCGACCGGGCATCGTTCTCCGAGACGATCTCCGAATCCAGATTGATGATGGAACTGCGGCAATGGAAGGCCGATGCGCATTTCCTGATCGCGCTGGCCGATCTGGCCGCCGAGGCCGAGACCTCGCTTACGGTGCGGCGGTTGAGCGACCTTGCCGATGCGTGCACGCGCGCCGCCGTCGATTTTCTGCTGCGCGACGCGCATGGCCAGGGCAAGCTGAAGTTGCCGGATCCCGCCAATCCCTCGAACCGGTCGGGCTGGATCCTGCTCGGCATGGGCAAGCTTGGCGCGCATGAGCTCAATTTTTCCTCCGATATCGACCTCGTGGTCTTCTTCGACCCGGAAGCGTCGGCCGTCGTCGATCCGCTCGATGCGACGGAGCTGTTTTCGCGGCTGACGCGCCGTCTGGTGCGCATCCTGCAGGACCGCACCGAACATGGCTATGTCTTCCGCACCGACCTCAGGCTGCGTCCCGATCCCGGTTCGACCCCGCTGGCGATCCCGGTAGAGGCGGCGCTGCGCTACTACGAGGCGCGCGGCCAGAACTGGGAGCGCGCTGCCATGATCAAGGCGCGTCCTGTGGCCGGCGATCTGGACGCCGGCACCGCTTTCCTCAAGGAGCTCCAACCCTACATCTGGCGCAAATACATGGACTATGCCGCGATCGCCGACGTCCATTCGATCAAACGCCAGATCCACGCCCACAAGGGGCATGGCGAAATCGCGGTCAAGGGCCACAACGTCAAGCTCGGGCGCGGCGGCATCCGCGAGATCGAGTTCTTCGTCCAGACGCAGCAGCTCATCGCCGGCGGCCGCTTCCCGGAACTGCGTGGCCGCGAGACCGTGCCGATGCTCGGCGAGCTGGCCGCGCGCGGCTGGATCACCGCCGAGGCACGCGACGCACTGGCCCGGCAATATTGGTTCCTGCGCAGGGTCGAGCATGCCATCCAGATGGTGGCCGACGAGCAGACGCACACCCTGCCGGAGGATGATGAAGGGCTCGATCGAATCGCGCGCATGCTGGGCTTTGCCGATGCGGCTGCTTTTTCCCTGGGCTTCCGAGCCTCGCTGCAGCAGGTCGAACGTCACTACGCGGCGCTGTTCGAAACCGCACCGGAGCTTTCGGCAGGCATCGGCAATCTGGTCTTCACCGGCGACGTCGACGACCCCGATACACTGCAGACGTTGCACGGTCTCGGCTTCCAGCGAACGAGCGACATCTGCCGCGTGATCCGTGGCTGGCATTTCGGTCGCTACCGCGTCACCCAGTCGGCTGAGGCGCGCGAGCGACTGACGGAACTGACGCCGGCGCTGCTCAAGGCTTTCGGCCAGACGCGTCGGGCCGATGAGGCGTTGATCCGTTTCGACGAGTTCCTCGCCGGCCTGCCTGCAGGCATCCAGCTCTTCTCGCTGCTCCAGTCCAATCCGGCGTTGCTGAAGCTTATGGCGACGATCATGGGCGCCGCGCCACGACTGGCCGCGATCATCACGCGTCGGCCACATGTGTTCGATGGCCTGCTCGATCCCGCTCTTCTCACCGAATTGCCGGATCGTGGATATCTATCGGCACGGCTTACCGCTTTCCTCGAAGGCGACCGCGCCTATGAGGACGTTCTCGATCGTTTGCGCATCTTTGCCTCCGAGCAGAAATTCCTGATCGGCGTGCGGCTGCTCGCCGGCTCGATCGATCCGGCCCGCGCAGGCCGCGCCTTTTCTGACCTGGCCGACCTCACCATCGAGGCCGCGTTGCGCGCTGTTATGGCCGAATTCGAGGCGCGCCATGGCACAATCGCCGGTGGCGTGGTTTCGCTGCTCGGCATGGGCAAGCTCGGCAGCCGTGAATTGACGGCGGGGTCGGATGTCGACCTCATCCTGCTCTACGATCACGATGCGGACGCCGAGGAATCCGACGGTGAAAAACCGCTGGCGCCCTCGCATTACTACACCAGGATGACGCAGCGCCTCATCTCGGCCGTTTCCGCGCCGACCGCGGAAGGCGTGCTCTATGAACTCGACCTGCGGCTGCGGCCGTCCGGCAACAAGGGGCCAGTGGCCACCCACGTCGACGCCTTCAAGAAATACCAGCGCCAGGAGGCCTGGACCTGGGAGCACATGGCGCTGTCGCGGGCGCGCGCCATTGCCGGAGATGCCAGGCTCTGTGCCGAGGTCGAAGCCGACGTTGCGGCGGTGCTCGGGCAATTGCGCGACGCAGCAAAGGTGAAAGCGGAAGCGTCCGACATGCGCGCCATGATCGAAAAGGAAAAGCCGCCGCGCGACCTCTGGGACATCAAACTCATTGCCGGCGGCCTGATCGATCTCGAATTCATCGCCCAGGTGGCCGTCGTCACGGGCAATGTCGAGTCCGGCCGCAGGGTCACGGCAACCGCGGAGGTATTGTCGCGCCTTGCGCCACAATTCGCAGCCGCCGATGTCAGGGAGGAGCTTAGCGAGGCCTACCGCCTCTATCTGGCGCTGACCCAGATGATCAGGCTTTGCCTCACCGGCCAGTTCGAGCGGGACGATGTGCCGCCGGGGCTTTCGGATCTGCTTCTGGCGGTCACCGACTTGCCGGATTTCGGTGTGCTGGAAGCACATCTCAAGGAGACGTCGCGGAAGGTCAGGAAGGATTTCAACCTTCTGCTTCGTGCCGGGCGGCCGTGATCAACGGCCGTGCGGATCGCATCGGGGGTGACGATGCAACAGGAGAAGACCATGAGAAAGACAACCAAGCTCGCGTTCGCCTTCATCGCGTTGGCAGGAGCCGTCGGCACTGCGGCCTATGCCGAGAACATCGACAGCGCAAACATGCGTGAGCGCACGATGATGCGCCTCAACAAGGCGATGAAGGACAATGACGGCACCATCAGCTTCGACCAGTTCTCAAGCGTCATGGATTCGCGGTTGAAGAAGCTGGTCGCCGACAATGGTGGCAAGCTCACGGTGGAGCAGCTCACCGCAGCGCTGGAAAAGGCCCGCTTCGAGCACATGGCCAGGCGCATCATCGCGCGTTACGACAACAACGGCGACGGTACGCTGACGACGGACGACATCGCCAGTCGCGACAAGAAGCTCTTTGCCCTGCTCGACAAGAACAACGACGGAAAGATCAAGAAGGGCGAACTGCCAAAGGGCGGCCGCTTTGGCTTACACCGTCAGTGGGATGACGAAGGCGACGACGGCAGCATGCAATAACGCCTTCCGGCACGGGCTTCGGCGACATCGCCGGAGCCCGTTGCTTAAGCCGCGACCTTGACCACGGGCGTCGCCTTCTTCACCGGAATGCGCACCGACACGATCGTGCCGACACCTTCGGTTGAGCGGATTTTCAGGGCACCGCCTTGCAGTTCGGCCAGAGAGCGCGAGATGGCGAGGCCGAGGCCGGACCCGGCATGGCTCTTGGAGAACTGGTTCTGCACCTGTTCGAAGGGCCGTCCGAGCTTGCCGAGCGCCTCCTTCGGGATGCCGCAGCCATTATCCTCGATCGTCAGCACCAGCGCCCCTGAGGTATTGCGGGCCCTGACCGATATGTGGCCGCCCTGGCCGGTGAATTTCACTGCGTTGGACAAAAGGTTGATGACGATCTGCTTGATCGCTCGGCGGTCGGCAAACAGCGTCAGCGCGTCGGCGATGCGGGTCTCCACGGTGATCGCCTTCTGTGCGGCCTGCAGCGAGACGACCCTGACCGTCTCGCTGATCAGCGGGCCGAGATCGATCTCTTCGCGGTCGAGCGAGAATTGGCCGGCCTCGATTTTCGACATGTCGAGAATGTCGTTGATGACGCCCAGGAGATATTTGCCACTGCTGTTGATGTCGGTGGCGTATTCCTCGTAGCGCTCCGATCCCAGCGGGCCGAACAGCCCCTGTTCCATCAGCTCGGAGAAGCCGATGATGGCGTTCAAGGGCGTGCGCAGTTCATGCGACATGTTGGCCAGGAATTCGGACTTGGCCCGGTTCGCCGCTTCGGCGCGCTCGGTTTCCTTCATGTATTTGCGGTTGAGCTCGACCAGTTCGCGCGCGCGCTCCTCTTCGGCCCGGCGGGCGAGGCTGAGATCGTGTATGGTCGCCATCAGCCGGCGCTCGCTGTCGACCAGCTTTTCTTGATGCAGCTTGATCTGGGTGATGTCGGATCCGACCGAGACAATGCCGCCGTCGCGGGTTCTGAGTTCGTTGACCTGCAACCAGCGGCCGTCGGCCAGCTGCCGTTCGAACGTCGCGCCGCCCTGCGGTCCATTGCTGTTGGCAAGCCGCCGATCGGAAGCGAAAGCGAGCATGCGCTCTTCCAGCGTGGCGCGCACGGCGCCTGGCATCACGTCACGGTCCGAAAGGCCATTGTCCTTCTGGTATTTGGAATTGCACATGATCAGCCGCTCGGCGGCATCCCACAGCACGAAGGACTCGTTGATGTTCTCGATCGCCGTCCTCAGGCGCAAATCGGCTGCCTCGGAACGAAGCGCCAGGTGACGCTGCTCGGTGACGTCGACGGCGATGCCGATCAACTGGATTTCGGGTGCTTCCGGATCCATGACCTGCGCCCTTGCGCGCATCCATACCCACTGCCCGTCGGCATGCCGCATCCGGAACACCTGATCGATATGATCGATCTCGCGCGCGACGATCTTGTTGGCGAGCTGGAACAAGTCGCCATCATCGGGATGGATGATCTCGTCGACCTCGCCGAAGGACAGCATCGTGTCGCATGGCTCGTAGCCCAGCATGTCGTACATCGAGCGCGACCAATACATCTTGCCGCGCACCATGTCCCAGTCCCACAAGCCGCAGCGGCCGCGTACCAGCGCCATGTCGATGCGTTGATGCGCTTCGAGATAGATGCGGTCGGCCGCCTGCGCGCGCGCCGCCTGGCCGAAATAGGCATAGAGGATGATGATCAGCACGCCGGCCGTCAGTACGAACAGCGTCACATTCAGCGAGACTGTCTTGCGCCAGGCGTCGAAAACCGCGTCCTGCGGCACCAGCGCCGCTGCCGCGCCTTTGCGACCGTTCGTCAGGCTGACCGCTGCATACCAGTCCTGCCCGCCAACATCGACCTCCATCACTCCGGCGCGGTCGCCGAACATGAACAGAGGCTGGCCGCCCTGGGCGAGGCTATCCAGCGAACGGCCTTGCCAGGACATCGAGCGCGGCGTCACCGCGGTGATCTTGAAGGCGCTGTCGGTGATGACAAGAACGTGGCCGCGGCTTATCGCGCCCTGGCGGCTGGTCGTTTCCAACAGGTCCTGGATGGCGCCCGGCGCGGTGTCGGACGTGGTGGCCAGCGAACTCGCCAGTTGACCGGACGCCAGCATCAGGATCGCCTTGGCGTTGCGCTCGATATCGTCGCGTTCGTTCATCAGCGACAGGACGCGCAGCGCCGCGATCGCGATCAGGAAGATGACGATGAGAGCCGGTATCGATCGGCGCAGCAATGGCTCCGCCGCCAGAAGCCGCTTGTAGGCCGGTTCGGCGATGAGCCGCGTATTCCCGGCAAGGCCGTCGCCTCGCGGCGTCTCGCGACGCGCAAAAGCTATCCCTCCGGGCGCGCCCCACGCGTCCGCCTTCGCCATAAATGGCACTCCCCGATTTGCCTATGCTTGATGATCCGGTAAACGCCGCACTTCCGAATCGCCATTAAAGAATCAAAGGTGATTCGCCTTGTCCAGTGGTCCGGCGAAAAAAGATTAAAAATCGACTAAAATAGCGGCTTTTCCGCCAACCGAGCAGAGGCATGCGATGGCGATTACCGTGGAAAGGGAATAATATTAGAAATCACGCATATTCCGTGCGGGATTGCACATCGGGAGGAAAGCATGAATCGCAGAACTGCAATTGCTCTCGGCGTGTCAGCGGCAGCGGTAACGCCTTTGTTCGCCCTGGCGGCGTCGGTAAAAACGAGGACATACGGCCCGAAGGAGGGCAAGGAGATTGCGCCCGGCATCAGAGTGGTGGAGGTAGGCACGGGAAACTCAGACATTCCTGCCTACAAAAGCATCTCAATCGTCGATGTCGTGTTTCAGCCCGGCACACATGCGCCGGCGATGGTGATGGACAACGACATGGTATGCACCATCACTGCGGGCGAATTCACGATCAAGAAGGCCGACAAGGAGTTCAAGCTCAAGGAAGGCGACATATACACTTGCGCCAAGGGCAAGACCGACGAGGCGACGAATACGAGCGCCGAGGTCGGCGTGCATCGCATCGCCATGTTGATACCCGCGTAGGGAGGCGGGAATCCGTTCGAGCAGCAGAAGCACAGCCTGACGGGCCGGTGGCGTTGCCTTGGCATTGCCGCCGACCACCATGGTGGCCGCTCGGGTCTGGCTCACGCCAGCGTACGCTCGACGATATCGCTTAAATCCGCCGACAGGTTTTCGGCATTGGCAATCGAAAGCAGCGCTTCCCTGGCCTTGGCCTGCCGGCCAGGTTCGAGCGAACGCCACGACCGGAGCGCCGTTGCCAACCTTGCCGCCACCTGCGGATTGCGTTTTTCGACCTCGAGCACGGTCTGCGTGAAGAATCGGTAGCCTTCGCCGTCGGCGCGGTGGAATCCGGTCTGGTTGGCACTGGAGAATGTGCCGATTAACGAGCGCACCCGGTTCGGATTGGCCATCGAGAAGGCCGGATGCGTGGTCAGGGCGCGAACCGTCTCCACCGCCTGCGGACCGGGTACGCTGGCCTGAATCTGGAACCATTTGTCCATCACAAGCGGGTCGGACGCATATGTCGCTTCGAAAGCCGCTAGTGCCTTGTTTGCCTCCGGCGAACCATGGTGGCGGTGCGCGAGCACGGTCAGTGCCGCCGCGCGGTCAGTCATATTGGTGGCCGACCGGAAGTGCTCCGCCGCAAGCCCGGCGCCATCTGACAGCAGCGAGAGATAATCGAGCATGACGTTGCGCAGCGCCCGCCGTCCGGCGGAAGCTGCGTCCGGGCTGAACGGGCCGGCGTCGGCAAGCCGCTCGTAGAGGCCGGCGAACGCGTCGCGGTTAGCCCTGGCGATTGCCAGCGCCAGCGCCTCGCGCGCAGCGAAGATGGCGTTGGGTTCGATGTTTTTGCCGATGTCGCGCGCTATGTCGGTCTCGCCCGGAAGCGAAAGCGCCAGCGCCCGGTAGGCCGGCTCCAGCGTCTCGTCGCTCGCGATCCTGCCGGCAAGCTCGGTCAGCCGCGCGGTGAAGCCAGGCTCGGCGCCGTCGAGAATCTGGCGGAAGGCCAAGATCAATGCATCCGTAAGCAGCGTGTTGAAGGTCTGCCAGCGCGAGAAGCTGTCGCTGTCGTGGCCGGCAAGGAAGAATTGGTCATCGGTCTTCTGCTCGACGGCAAGCGTTATCGGCGCCGAGAAGCCACGGTTCAGCGAAACCGCCGGACGCTCGGCGACGCCTGAGAAGCGCACCACATGCCGGCGCTTGCGGATGTGGATGATGCCGTCCTCGACGCTGGCGCCGTCGACCGTGTCATAGGCGACCGGCTCGCCACCGGCGCCAATCAGACCGAAGGCGAGCGGTATGTGCATCAGTCGTTTGCGGCTTTCCGACGGGGTCGGCGGCACCGATTGCTCGATTTCCAGAGTGAATTCCCGCTCCGCCCGGTTATAGGTCGAGCTCACCGCCAGGTTAGGGGTGCCGGCCTGATGGTACCAGAGCGCGAATTGCGACAAGTCGCGGCCGGACACCTCCTCGAACACTGCCAGGAAATCCTCGATCGTCGCCGCCGTGCCGTCGTGCCGCTCGAAATAGAGGTCCATGCCGGCGCGGAAGCTATCAGGCCCGAGGATGGTACGGATCATGCGCACCACCTCCGAGCCTTTTTCGTAGACGGTCGCCGTGTAGAAATTGTTGATCTCGCGATAGCGGCGCGGCCTGACCGGATGCGCCAGCGGCCCCTGGTCCTCGGGGAATTGATGCGCGCGCAGCGTGCGCACCTCGGCGATGCGCTTGACCGCACGCGAACGTTGGTCGGCGGAGAATTCGTGGTCGCGATAAACGGTCAGCCCTTCCTTCAGGCAAAGCTGGAACCAGTCGCGGCAAGTGATTCTGTTGCCTGTCCAATTGTGGAAATACTCATGCGCGATGATCGCCTCGATGTTGGCGAAATCGGCGTCCGTCGCGGTCTCCCGGTCGGCCAGCACATATTTGTCGTTGAAGACGTTGAGGCCCTTGTTCTCCATCGCGCCCATGTTGAAGTCGGACACGGCGACGATGTTGAAGACATCGAGGTCGTATTCGCGGCCGAATGCCTCCTCGTCCCATTGCATCGATCGCTTCAAGGCATCCATGGCGTAGCCGGCGAGCTTCTCCTTGCCGGGCTCGACATAGATGCCGAGCTCGACCGTGCGGCCGGACATGGTGACGAAACTGTCGGCGACCCGGCCGAGATTGCCGGCGACCAGCGCGAACAGATACGATGGCTTGGGGAAGGGATCGTGCCAAATGGCATAGTGCCAGCCATCGCCGAGATCGCCCTTGTCGACCCGGTTTCCGTTGGACAGAAGCAGCGGCGCCTCGTCGCGGCGGGCTTCGATCCGCACGGTGTAGACGGAAAGGATGTCGGGGCGGTCGAGGAAATAGGTGATGCGGCGGAAGCCCTCTGCTTCGCATTGCGTGCAATAGACGTTGCTTGAGCGGTAGAGGCCCATCAGCGCTTCATTGCCCGACGGCGCCAGCTCGGTCTCGATCGACAGCCGAAAGCGACGCGCCGCCGGGGGCCTGAGGATGGTCAGTCGGTCGGGCGTCACGGCAAAATCCGTCGGCTTGGCTTTCCTGCCGTCGATCTCGACGCGCCTGAGCGTCAGCCCGTCGCCATCCAGCACAAGCGGCGTAGAGGCCGCGACGCCATCCCGGCGCTCGACGGTCAAAATTGCCGTGACGATCGTCGCGCCTGGCGAAAGACGGAATTCAAGGTTCGTTTCCGGAATGAGATAGTCGCTGGGGCGATAGTCTTCGAGTTTGAAGACCTGGCCAGTGTCGGTGCGCATTCCTTGGTTCCTGTCTTTCCGGGCCTGTCCTGCCCGTCCAAAATTTTGAAGTCCGCGCTCTTTACACGAACCGGCGGCTCGACAAAACTGCGACAAGGTCTATTCAGACCTTCCTTCCAGCATCGCGAGGCAGTCATGGCCGCCGTCTACGACGTCAGGCATATCGAGAGACCGGCAACGCCGGCGCGCACCTGGGCAACCACGCGGGAAGCGGCGGGAGCGTGACAGCAGGCCGCGACAACAGTGACAATACCGTAGGGCACAACACGCTCACCGGCATTATGCTGAAGATCGTCTCGGTGGCGGTCTTCGTCGGCATGTCGACCTGCATCAAGGCGGCGGGCACTGTGCCGGCGGGACAGATCGTCTTCTTCCGCTCCTTCTTCGCTATCTTTCCGATCATTGCCTTTCTGGCTTTCAAGGGAAATCTCGGCACGGCTTTCAGTACGAGCCGTCCGTTCAACCACATCGCGCGCGGCGTCGTCGGCGTCTGCGCCATGGGGCTCGGCTTCTTCGCGCTGACGCGGTTGCCGCTGCCAGAAGCAATCACGCTGAATTACGCCCAGCCACTGTTGGTGGTGGTGTTCAGCTCGATTTTCCTCGGCGAAGCCATTCGTGTCTATCGCTGGAGCGCGGTCGCCGTCGGCCTCGTCGGTGTGCTGATCATCTCCTGGCCGGAGCTGACGCTCCTGAGTTCCGGCGAGGCGCTCGACGACCAGGAGGTGCTCGGCGTCATCGCCGCATTGATAGCGGCGGCGATTTCGGCCGTCGCCATGCTGCTCGTGCGCAATCTCGTGCAAAGCGAGCGCACCGCCACGATCGTGCTTTGGTTTTCGGTCACCGCGAGCGTCATGGCGCTGCTGTCGCTGCCGTTTGGGTGGCAGGCGCTGACGCCGGGGCAGGCGGTCCTTCTTGTCGCCGCCGGCTTCTGCGGCGGCCTTGGCCAGATCCTGATGACCTCGGCTTACCGCCATGCCGAGGCATCGGTGGTGGCGCCGTTCGAATACACCTCGATGATCCTCGGCGTCTTGGTCGGCTATCTCGTCTTCGGCGATGTCGCCACGCTGAACACGCTGACCGGCGGTCTGATCGTCGTTGCCGCCGGCATCTTCATCATCTGGCGCGAACGTCAACTCGGCCTGGAACGCACCCGCACGCGCAAGGCCGCCCCGCCGCAGGGGTGATCAGCACCGTTAGGCCCGCTCTTTCGCCAATCTTACCAGCGCCGTCCGCGTCTGCTCGTCGGCCGGAAAGAAGGACTCGATCGCCAGCTCCGACAGCGTCACGTCCAGCGGCGTGCCGAACACGGTGATGGTGCTGATGAACGACAGCACCTGATCCCCATGGGCAAGCCGCAGCGGATGCACGATGCCGCTCGGCTCGACCCGCGCCGGCCGCCTACTCTTCGGGCCGGAGGGATAACCGCGCAACTCACGCTCCAGTTCGATCAGCACCGGATCGCCTGACGCGTCGTTCTGGTGCTTCAGGCGTTCCAGCAGGTGCGCCCGCCACTCCGCGAGATTGACGATGCGCGGCGCGACACCTCCAGGGTGCAGGCTGAGCCGCAGCACGTTGACTGGCGGCTTGAGCAGCGAGGGCTCGGAAACGTCGGCCAGGAACGGCCCAATGGCAGTGTTTGCCGAAACGAGGTTCCAGTGCCGGTCCACCGCGAGCGCCGGGAACGGCTCGTGCCCTCGAAGCACCGTCTCGACCGCCGCCATGGCCGGTGCCAGCGAAATGTCGGTCAGCGGCCTTTCGCTGAAGCTCGGCGCAAAGCCCGCCGCCAGCAAGAGCTGGTTGCGCTGGCGAAGCGGGATCGAAAGCTGCTCGGCCAGGTGTAGCACCATGTCGCGCGACGGCGCGGCCCGCCCGCTCTCGACGAAGCTCAGATGCCGCTGCGAGATATCGGCTTCCGTGGCGAGGTCGAGCTGGCTCATCCGGCGTCGCGTGCGCCATTCACGGATGAGGCTGCCGGCGGAGGTTTGAGGAGATATCATGAGGGCATGGTTAGGGCGACGGCAGGCGCATTTCAATTACCCGCGAGGTCATGGAGAGGTGAGCGCTCTTAGCTTCGCCTTCACCTCGAGAAAATCCCGCCAAGCCAGCTTCTTGTGCGCCGGCGTCCTCAGTAGATAGGCCGGGTGCAGCGTCGGCATCGCCGGAATAACGACGCCGGACGCTGTCGTGTGGGCGCGCCAGTTGCCGCGCAGCCGCAAGATGCCTTCGCTCGTATTCAGAAGGGTTTTGGCCGAGGGCCCGCCGAGATTGACCAGCACCTTCGGCTTGACCAGTTCGATCTGCCTTTCGATGAACGGCCGGCAGATCTCGGTTTCGTGCGGCGTCGGCGTGCGGTTTCCCGGCGGCCGCCAGGGGATGACATTGGCGATGTAGACGGATGTCCGGTCTAGCCCGATCGCGGCCAACATGCGGTCGAGCAGCCGGCCGGAGCGGCCGACGAAGGGCAGGCCTTCTATATCCTCGTCACGGCCGGGCGCCTCGCCGACCAGCATCACCGATGCATCCGGGTTGCCGTCGGCAAAGACCAGGTTCTTGGCGGTGAACTTCAGGTTGCAGCCGTCAAAAGTCGACATGTGCTGGCGAAGCTCGTCCAGCGCCGAGGCAGCCGAGGCCAATTCACGCGCCAGCGCCGCCTGCGCCTCGTCGGGTACCGCCGAAATGGGCGGGCGCGCCGGCGGAGCGTTAGGCACGGCGCTCGCATCGAGACGCGGTTGGGCGGGCCGCTCCGGTGCTCTGCTATCGCTCGGCGCGGCAGCCGGCATCCGCTCCGCCGGCTTGGGCGCGGCTTCCGCGAAGCGGTTCACCGGCGCGTCCTCCAACGCCTCGTCGACGCCCGCGCTGGCATAGAAGGCGAGCAGCTCGGCGATATCAGGTCGGCTGTTTGGGGAAGCGGCAGTCATGGCGCCACCATCGTTCGACTGGTCGCATATTGCAAGTTGGTGATTGGGGACATTGGCACAACCGGGCAATGACGGCCTGTCTGTGGCAGCGTCATACGCTCACCGCAACCTAACCCGTCGGTATGCGCGGGTCCTGCACCAGATAAAAGGTCCAGCGCGGCGTATAGTCGGTGATCAGGAATTCGAACCTGGCGGTCTTTAGCGGGTCGACCTTGCCGTTCTTGAACAGCAGACGGTCATACGGTTCAAAATCGCGGTCGAAATCGGCAAAATTGCTCGACCAGATATTGTCAGGCGTCTTGTTGCGCTGGTCGAACGAAAGCCCGTCGCCGAAGACGCTCGGCTGATTCAGGACCTCCTGAAGCTCGAACTGGAATTCGATCCAGGCCTGGCCGCTGTTGTTGAGCACGTCCAAGCGCAAATACATGATGCCGTTGGCGAACTCGCCCGCCTTGCCGAACGCCTGGATCGGCTTGGTTGCACGGATGGTCAACGTCACCGGCGTCGCTGAATTCAGCTCTTCGGTGATGACGAGCGGATCGTCCTTGGTGCCGGTGCCGGAAGCGCCGGTGATTTCGAACCCGCCAAGCTCGTCGGAGAAGGAGTAGGCACCGGTGGCCCAGACCTTCACCTCGTCTGCAAAGGCATGGACCGGCGCCAGCAGGGGGAGGGCCGAAAGGAACGCCCGGCAGGCCCTGCCGGGCGTCGATGGGAAGCGCGTTGATGAGAAGCCGGCTGGCCCAGGAATGCGCATGGTGCGAAGTATGGCCGATAAGCAAGCCGTCGAACAATTAAAAACGTACGCGTTGCGGGCAGGCCGGCGCAAAACGGGTGTCCTTCGGCACGATGCGCGACTTTTTGGCCAAATCCGCGTTGTCACAGACGCGCCGGTTTCCTGTCGCGACTTGATGCGCTATGCAGCGCATGAGCCAGCAAGATACGCGCAATAGCGACAAGCCAGTGCGGAGGGGTTGATGAGCGATATCGAACGCGAAAGCATGGAATTCGACGTGGTGATCGTCGGTGCGGGCCCGGCCGGCCTCGCCGCCGCCATCCGCCTGAAGCAAGTCAATCCCGAGCTTTCCGTGGTCGTGCTGGAAAAGGGCGGTGAGGTTGGCGCCCACATCTTGTCAGGAGCCGTCGTCGATCCAATCGGCATCGACCGGTTGCTGCCGGGCTGGCGCGACGAACAAGACCATCCATTCAAAACGCCGGTCACGGCGGACCATTTCCTGGTGCTTGGCCCCGCCGGCTCTTTCCGCCTGCCCAACATGATGATGCCGCCTCTGATGAACAATCACGGCAACTACATCGTCTCGCTTGGCAATGTCTGCCGCTGGCTGGCCGCCAAGGCCGAGGCGCTCGGCGTGGAAATCTATCCGGGGTTCGCCGCGGCCGGCCTGCTCTATAACGAGGAAGGCGCCGTCACCGGTGTTGTCACCGGCGACATGGGCGTCGAAAAGGATGGCACACACGGCCCGGGTTTCGCGCCGGGCATGGCGCTGATGGGCAAATATGTGCTGATCGGAGAGGGCGCGCGCGGCTCGCTCGCCAAGCAGTTGATCGCCAGGTTCAGGCTTTCCGAGGGCCGCGAGCCGGGCAAATACGGCATCGGCCTCAAGGAACTGTGGCAGGTCAAGCCGGAGAAGCACAGGCCGGGTCTCGTCCAGCACTCCTTCGGCTGGCCGCTCGATCTCAAGACCGGCGGCGGCTCTTTCCTCTATCATCTGGACGACAATCAGGTGGCGGTGGGCTTCGTCGTCCACCTCAATTACAAGAACCCCTGGCTGTCGCCGTTCGAGGAGTTCCAGCGCTTCAAGACCCACCCGGCGATCAGCGGTACTTTCGAGGGCGCCAGGCGGTTGGGCTATGGCGCGCGCGCGATTACCGAAGGCGGTTGGCAGTCGGTGCCGAAACTGTGCTTCCCGGGTGGCGCGTTGATGGGCTGCGCCGCCGGGCTCGTAAACGTCCCGCGCATCAAGGGCTCGCACAATGCCGTGTTGTCGGGAATGCTGGCGGCCGAGCATGTCGCCGAGGCAATCGCCGCCGGCCGCGCCAATGACGAGCTCTCCGCTTACGAAGCCGCGTGGCGGGCGACAGACATCGGCAAGGATCTGAAGAAGGTGCGCAACGTCAAGCCGCTGTGGTCGCGCTTCGGCACCATCGCCGGCGTCGCCATCGGCGGCCTGGACATGTGGCTGAACACTTTGTTCGGCTTCTCGCCCTTCGGCACGCTGAAGCATGGCAAGGCCGACTACGCCACGCTAGAGCCCGCCCCGAAGCACAAGAAAATAAACTATCCCAAGGCCGATGGCGTGCTGACCTTCGACCGCTTGTCCTCGGTGTTCCTGTCCAACACCAACCACGAGGAAAACGAGCCGGTGCATCTGCTGGTGGCGGACATGGAGCTGCAGAAGCGTTCCGAGCATGACGTCTTTGCCGGACCTTCGACGCGCTACTGCCCTGCAGGCGTCTACGAATGGGTCGACAAGGACGGCAATGCCGCTGCCGATCCGGCGGCCAAGGACGTGCGCTTCGTCATCAACGCGCAGAACTGCGTCCACTGCAAGACCTGCGACATCAAGGATCCGAACCAGAATATCGACTGGGTGCCGCCGCAAGGTGGCGAAGGCCCGGTCTATCAGAACATGTGAGCCGTGCCGGGCCAAGCCGTCACGAAGAACATGCGAGCAGCGGCGGACTTGTCTGTCGCCGTCGACCGCCTGCCTCGATCAAGCCCGTTGAAGCCTTCCGCCGAGTGTGGTCTGCTCGGCTCCGACAAAGGAGGCGGACATGCGCCTGACCAGCCCCACGATGCTCGCCATGGTCTTCATGCTGCTTTGCGCATCAGCCGCGTCGGCGGGCACAAAGCTCACCGTTCACATCCGCACCTACGATGTCGCTGGAAATACCGGAGCCGCCCTTGTCGAGGCGATGGACCGGCTGGGACCCAAGCACGGCTATATGACGCGCGCCATCGCCGAAACCGGTTACGCCGTGCATTGGGATCTCGATATTGTCCGGGAGGATGGAGCCTGCCATCTGCGGCAGGCCTACGGGACGCTCAACCTGACCTACACTTTCCCGCGGCTCTCGTCGGCAAGCGCAGTCCTGCGCGAGCGTTGGGACCGTTTCATGGTCGGCGTTCGCAAGCACGAGCAGACGCATGGCGGTATCGCGAGGCGGATGATGCGGGCCACCGAGACCGCGCTTGCCGGACTGCGGCGCCCGGACAACTGGTTCTGCACCGGCACGCACCTCGAGGCGCGGCGCCGAATCAAGACCATCTATGTCGAATACGAAGCCAGGCAGAACGCTTTCGATGCGCGCGAGCATCGCGGCGGCGGGCCTGTCGAGCACCTTGTCGAAGCGTTGACCAAACCCTGAGAATGCCGAAGCATCAACCGCGCGGATTGTTTTCAAGGTCGCTCGCCGCGAGCGCGCTCTCATGCTCGTCATGGGGCAGCCTGTCGTCGGGGCGAAGCGAGAACTCCACGAATACGGGAAGATGGTCGGAGCCGGTATCTTCCAGTCGCGTTGACGACAGAATGGTCACGCCGCCCTTGCTGAACGCCTGGTCGATCGGGAGGCCTGCATAGCGGCGCAGGAAGTCGGGCAGCTTCCGGTGAATCCAGGTCGACCCGGCCGACGGCATGACCGTCAGTCCGCCGAGAGCGGCGACGCGCCGCACCGCAGCGCTCCATGGCACCGCGTTGCAATCGCCGGCCATGATGGCGGTTTGGCCGAGCGATGAAAGCTGCTCCGAGAGTTCGCCGATCTGCCAATACTGTTCCCGCGGCCACGGCCAGCTGAGATGGATGGCGGCGACGTCGGCGCTCCTGCCGCCGAAATCGATGGTCGCAACGGCCATTGCGCCCCGGCGCTCGCAATGTGGCGCGGTGCCGGCGAGAAAGGGCCGCCGCGAGAGCAGCGCGACGCCGAATACGCCGTTGGGATAGGGACAGAGGATCCGGTATGGATAGGCGCTGGCGATGTAGCCAAGCTCCGTCGCCCACATCGCCGACACCTCGTCCAGGGTGATGACGTCGGGATTGGTCCGGCCGATCAGTGACAGCACTTTTTTCGGCGTCGGGTTGTCGTAGCGCAGATTCATCTGCAGCAGGCTGTAGACTACCTGGTCGGTGGGTTTGGCGACCGCCTGAACCGGCCACGGCCGGGGCAAGGCGGTCGAAGCGGTGGCAAGAGCGGCCACGGCAAAAACCAGGGCCGCGGCCGCTTGCACGCGAAACGATGTCGCCAGCAGCGGCAGCGCGCAAAGCGCCATCAGCACGGCGAGGTGAATGCGGAAATGCGAAAAGGAATCGAGCGCCGGGTGCAACGCGCCTAAGAAGCCGGCCACCAGCGCGACCGAGAGCGTCATCATCACGATGAATACCAGTGAAGCCGCCATGTCTTGACTGCGTTTCATCGGATCAGATCTGCATGAGTTGCCTGCGATGGTCCCCGCCCGGTTATCGGCAAAAATGCGGCTCAATCAAGATAGCGAATTGCCGGCAAGATGGCGAATCGCCGGCAAGACGGCGAATGGCTCTGGCGGCGCGCAGATCGGCTACTGGAAGGCCGTTTCCGAAAAACTTCTGAGCTTGCGCGAATGCAGCCGCTCCATCGGCATTTCCGAAAGCTTTTCCATCGCCCTGATGCCGATGGTGAGGTGCTGCGCCACCTGCCGCTTGTAGAATTCGGTCGCCATACCGGGCAGCTTCAGTTCGCCATGCAGCGGCTTGTCGGAGACACACAAGAGCGTGCCGTAAGGCACGCGGAAGCGGAAGCCATTGGCCGCGATCGTTGCCGATTCCATGTCAAGTGCGATCGCCCTCGACTGCGAAAGCCGCTGCACCGGTCCGCGCTGGTCGCGCAGTTCCCAGTTGCGGTTGTCAATGGTGGCTACAGTGCCGGTGCGCATGATGCGCTTGAGATCGTACCCGGACAGGCCGGTGACTTCGGCCACCGCTTCCTGCAATGCCACCTGGATTTCGGCCAGCGGCGGGATCGGCACCCAGACCGGCAGGTCGTCGTCCAGCACGTGATCCTCGCGCACATAGGCATGCGCCAGCACATAATCGCCCAGCGCCTGCGTATTGCGCAGGCCCGCGCAATGGCCGAGCATCACCCAGGCATGAGGCCTTAGCACAGCGATATGATCGGTGATCGTCTTGGCGTTGGAGGGTCCGACACCGATATTGACCATGGTGATGCCGCCATGGTTCGGCTTCTTCAAGTGGTAGGCCGGCATCTGCGGCAGGCGCTGCGGCGCCACCCCTTCGCTCGGGGCGCTCTGCCCGGCTTTGGTGACCACGTTGCCCGGTTCGATGAATTCGGCATATCCGCCGCCGCCATTCTCCATCAGGTCACGAGCGCGCGCCACGAACTCGTCGATATAGAACTGATAGTTGGTGAACAGCACGAAATTCTGGAAATGCTGCGGCGTGGTCGCGGTATAGTGCGACAGGCGGTGGAGCGAATAGTCGATCCGCTGCGCGGTGAAGGGCGCCAGCGGCCTTGGTTCTCCGAACGCCACTTCGAACGTGCCGTTGGCGATCTGGTCATCTGTACCGTCGAGATCTGGCACGTCGAACAGGTCTCGGATAGGCCGCTGGATACGCTCGGCCGCGGTTCCGTCGACATGGGTGCCTTCGAGAAAGGCGAAATGCAGCGGGATCGGCGTTGTCGATTCCGAGACCGTGACCGCGACCCCGTGGTTGCGCATGATCAGACGCAATTGCTCGACCAGATAGCTTTCGAACAGGCTCGGCTGGGTGATGGTGGTGGAAAAATGCCCCGGCGTCGGCATGTGGCCATAGGCTTGGCGTGAATCGATCTGGGTGAACGAGTTCGTTGTGACGCCGATCTCCGGGTAGAAGGCGCGGTAGCGCTTGCTGCTGTCGCCGCCGGCGGCAAGCGCCGCGAAGGAGTCGCGCAGGAACTTGGTGTTGCGGTCATAAAGGGCTTGCAGCGCCGCGACCGCCTTTTCGGCGGTGTCAAAGCTTTGCCGGCCAAAAGGCTCGGGCATGACGACAGATTCGATGGCTTGGGGGTAGATTCGCTTTTCCATGGCTCAATATAGAGATTTGGATAGGCGGTTGGGAGGGGTGTCCCGATCGAAGGCGCAATTTATCCGCGCTGCAGGCTGACCAGCAGCACGAAACCGACGCCGGATTTCTTCAGTGCTGGCGCGTCGATCGTGGACCCGGCATCGGTACGCATCATCGGCACGGCCAGGACCGGTGCGGCAAGAAACGCCAGGATGAGCGCCGCCCGCGGCAGAAGCCGAACGGTTTTGAAGAGATTGGCGGCGATGCGGTTCATGGTCTTTGCTTTTCTTTCGAGGTCTTGTGGTTGGTCAGGTCTTTGGTTTCTGTCTCAGGGGCGAAGGGTGGTCGGGCAGGCGAGGCGGCAGGTTCTGGAACTGGCCTCGTCCCAGGAACGGGCCGAACGGCCCGCTTCGGCGACGAGGATGGCGAAGAACATTCCAAACAGGCTCACCAGCAGGCAGACGATGGTGAAGCGGCGGGCGAGCATTGGTCGTGTCTCCTTCAATACGCAGGAGAATGCCCGGGCACGACTGAACCGGCTCTGATGCCGACGTTCATCTGCCGTTCAAATCGGTTGATGGATTTTGAGGCGGCGCTGGCCATAAGGAGCATGGCTGCCGGCACAGCATGCCAGGATCATGAAACGAAAACGGGGCCTGCCGGCCCCGTTTTCATGTCGCAAGGATGGGGTCGATCAGAGCTTGTGCCAGGTCTGGCTCTTGCAGATCAGTCCGCCGAGCACGCAACCGCTCATTTTCAGCGAGGTGCCCGACAGTGTCGCCTTGCCGGAATAGGTCTTGTCGTTTGCCGGGTCGGTTATGCTGCCGGCGTATTTGTTGTCGCCGGACGCCTTGAGCGAACCGATGGTCTTGCCGGCATATTTGCCGGACTTCAGCGTGATGGAAAATGAACCCGAGCCCCCGATGGCCGCGGTATCGCCGGCCTGCGTCTTCCAGTTTCCCTCGATCGGATCGGCCCAGGCCACACCGGTCAGGATCAAAGTGGCCGCCAGGGCCAGGCTTGCTTTTCGAAACATCTTTCCTCCCTTGGATACCCGGCAGGAGGCTCCGCCTCGCCGGTCTGCCGCTTACGCAAACGTAAGCTAATCCAGCTCCCTGCAAAACAAAAGCGGTGCCGCAGCGGAAGCTTTGGCAATTCAGAAGCGCCGACGGAAGCAATATCGGCAGGGAAATGAATGTATGCATGCGCGGCGTTTGTTTCGCGTGGTTAGCGGAGTGTTGATTCCGCTCGCGAAAATTTTCGTCAAATTTGGCGCTATCCGGCTGAATCGCTGGCTTTGTATCCTTAACGAATTTCCACGTTTACCTATTGTTTTAGCTTTGTTTTCCTCAAATTAAGCACGCCATTTAACGACGGATTCAAGCCTGCGCGGCATTCTCGAAAGCATCGAAAGAGCAGCCCGGGCAGACAAACGGAGGCAGCTCTCGGGAGCCAGACAGGGCCGGAAGAGAGGATTGAAAATGGCACGTTTTGAAATGCTTGAAGCAGGCTTCGGCGCCATGGGGGCAACTGCCCAGGCCGACATTCTTTTCGAACTGGGGATGATGTATGCGACGGGCCGCGATTGCGAGACCGATGTCGTCGCCGCCCACAAATGGTTCAACATCGCCGCGATCAAGGGTTCGGCCCGCGCTGCGGAATTGCGTTCGGAACTGTCGGCTGCGATGTCGAAGGTCGAGATCGCCAAGGCGCTGCGCGAAGCCCGCGAATGGATGACGATGCACTGAATTTAGAGATAAGGCAGGGCGGCCTTCTGGTCCGCCAGGCAAGGACAAGGCCGCGGTAAGACGGCCACGTGACAAAACCAAGAACGCGGCACGCCCGACAGGGCCAGCGGCGCGGCGGCCATGATCCGGTTTCGGAAAGATCAGGGCCAGCAGGAAGACAGGGAAGGCGAGTTGGGTTCGAGTGCGGGGGCGCTTGAGAAACAGCTCGACAGGCAAAGCCGCGACCGGCCGGAACAAGGCCGGCGCGGCTTTTGCCTTTTTGCTCCAGAGATGCTCCGCAGGCCTAATCGAGCGCCGCCAATGCGCCTAGACAGGCCACACGAAGGATGAAATTGTCCGGCCTCTCTGGAAGAAGCGTGGCCGGGGCGGCCGCGCGTGAGTGGAGGAGTCATACCGCAATGAAAAAATTAAGTATTTTGAACGCGGCCATTTTCGGCCTGATGATGAGCGCGCCGGTCGCCTATGCCGACGACATCACCTTTTCGGTGGTCGGTCCGATGACCGGACAGCTCGCCACCATTGGCGATCAGTTCAAGCAGGGCGCGCAGGCTGCCGCCGACGCGATCAATGCTGCCGGCGGTGTCGACGGTCGCCAGATCAAGCTCGATATCGAGGATGACCAGTGCGACCCGAAGCAGGCGGTTTCGGTCGCCAACCGTATCGTCGCCAATGGCGTCAAGTTCATCGACGGCCACGCTTGCTCGGGTTCGAGCATTCCGGCTTCCGCCGTCTATGCCGAAGCCGGTGCCCTGATGATGAGCCCGGCCTCCTCGAACCCGGTGCTGACCGACGCCGCAGCGAAGGCCGGCTGGCCGACGATCATGCGCCTCTATACGCGTGACGATGCGCAGGGTGCCTTCATCGGCCCCTGGATCGCGAAGAAGTATGCCGGCAAGAACGTCGTCATCCTGCATGACAAGAGTGCCTACGGTCAGGGCGTTGCCGATGCGGTCAAGGCCACGATGAATGCCGGCGGCCTGAAGGAAGTGGACTATGAAGGCATCAATGCCGGCGAAAAGGACTATTCGGCGCTCGTCACCAAGCTCAAGGACCTCAAGGCCGACGTTGTCTATTTCGGCGGTTACCACCCGGAGGCTGGCCTGATCCTGCGCCAGTCGGCGGAACAGGGCATCAAGTTCCAGCTGATCATGCCGGATTCGATAGCCTCGCCGGAATTCTGGCAGGTTGCCGGCCCGGCCGGCGAAGGGACCATGTTCGTCTTCCCGTCGGATCCTCAGGCAAAGCCGGAAGCCAAGGCAGCCGTCGAGAAGATCAAAGCCGGCGGTTTCGTGCCGGAAGGCTTCACGCTATTCTCCTACGCCACGATCCAGGCCTTTGCGGAAGGCATCAAGCGTGCCGGCAGCGATGATCCGGCCAAGGTCGCCGAGGCGCTGAAGAACGGGCAGCCAATCAGCACGGTTGTCGGCAATGTCACCTTCGACGAGAAGGGCGACCTCAAGAACGCCAGCTACGACATCAACCAGTGGCACGACGGCAAGTATGCGCCGATCCAGCCGTAATCGCTGCCTATATCGATGAAATGGCCGGGCTCGTCCCGGCCATTTCATTTCTGCCTGTGTGTCTTGCCATGGACATATAACGGCGGTCGACATTCTACGGCGCCTCTCTCTGTCCGGCAGGACAGGGACGCTTGGCGTCCGGCAGCGAGGCTGTCAGCCTTGCATATCCTCGAACCGCACCAGCACAGTGCCGTCGGTAACCTGCGCGCCCTCGGTGGCGATCTCGGCGATCACGCCATCATGGGGCGCGGCGATGGTGTGCTCCATCTTCATCGCCTCGAGAATAAGCAGCGGTTGCCCCTTCATCACCGTATCGCCCTTTGTCGCCCGCACAAGCTTGACCAGTCCCGGCATCGGCGCGCGCAAACTGCCTGACGCCGCCGCCGCATCATCGCCTCTGGCCAACGGGTCCGGCACCGCGAACGTATAGCCGGCCGCGCCTTCGAATATCGTGATGTGGCCTGGCCAGCGGGCGAGGCGAGGAACGGCGCGAAGGTCATGCGAATTGGCGCTGTCATAGGGTGCATGGAGCGTCACCTGGGAACGCCGGTCTGGTCGTACCGAAACCCTTGCCAGAATATCGTCCTCGCCAAACTTCAGCCGGATCTGTCGTGCCATGCCATGGAAATGCGTGTAGCCGGCAAGCGACGACCATGGATCATCCGATGCCGGCAGCGCGCCCGCCCCGGAGGCCGCTATGGCCGCGGCCGCGACCGTTTCGCCGCTCGGCGGCGCAATCTCGGTCAGCGCCTGCTGGTGGCGGCCTATCAGGCCGGTATCGACGTCGCCCGCCGAAAAGTCCGGATCGGTCACCAGCGCGGCGAGGAAGGCGGTATTGACGATCGAACCGGCGATTTCGGTTCGCGCAAGCGCCGCGCCGAGTGCCTCCAGCGCAGCCGGCCTGTCCCCGCCATGCACCACCAGCTTGGCGATCATCGGATCATAATAGGGAGAAATGGCGTCGCCGGCCCGCACCCCGGTTTCGACACGCATGGCGGCCCCTTGGGGAACCATGTCGGGAAATTT
Organism: Mesorhizobium sp. B2-1-3; assembly: GCF_006442495.1. Taxonomy (NCBI): domain Bacteria; kingdom Pseudomonadati; phylum Pseudomonadota; class Alphaproteobacteria; order Hyphomicrobiales; family Phyllobacteriaceae; genus Mesorhizobium; species Mesorhizobium sp. B2-1-3. The sequence continues at coordinate 132,653 of NZ_VFWL01000005.1, read as the reverse complement.
CAGATGATGCAGCGTGCCGGTCGCAGGCAGAAACTCCCTTGCGGCATCCTCGGCATAGAGGCGCGCCTCGAAGGCGTGGCCGGCTAGCTTTATCTCGCCTTGCGTTTTCGGCAGCTTCTCGCCGGATGCGACCCGCAACTGCCATTCTACCAGATCAGTGCCGGTGACCATCTCGGTGACCGGGTGCTCGACCTGCAACCTCGTGTTCATCTCCATGAACCAGAAGCGGTCAGGCGTCAGGCCTTGCGAGGCATCGACGATGAATTCGATGGTCCCGGCACCGCAGTAGCTGATCGCCTTGGCGGCCTTCACCGCCGCCTCGGTCATCGCCTTGCGTAACGCCTCCGTCATGCCGGGGGCGGGGGCTTCCTCGATAACCTTCTGATGGCGTCGCTGCACCGAGCAGTCGCGTTCGAACAGATGGACGGCATTGCCGAAATTGTCGCCGAAAACCTGCACCTCGATGTGGCGCGGTTTGTCGATATATTTTTCCACCAGTACACGGTCGTCGCCAAAAGCGGATTTCGCCTCGCGTCGTGCGCTCGACAGCGCTTCGGAAAACTCGTCGGGGTGCTCGACCCGGCGCATGCCCTTGCCACCGCCGCCGGCCCGCGCCTTGATCAGCACGGGGTAGCCGATTTCGCGTGCCTTAGAGGCCAGGACCACGATCTCCTGTGCCTCGCCATGGTAGCCCGGCACGACGGGCACGCCGGCCTTTTCCATCAGCCGTTTGGCGGCATCCTTCAGCCCCATGGCGCGGATAGAGGCCGCCGACGGGCCGATGAAGGTGAGCCCCGCGGCCGCCACCTGGTCGACGAAATCAGGATTTTCCGACAGGAAGCCATAGCCGGGATGAACGGCTTGCGAGCCTGTCGCCAAGGCGGCCGCGACGATCTTGTCGCCGCGCAGATAGCTGTCGCTGACAGGCGAGGCACCGATATGTACCGCCTCGTCGGCCATCTCGACATGCAGGGATTTCGCATCGGCATCGGAATAGACGGCAACCGTGCGCACCCCCATCCTGCGCGCCGTGCGGATCACCCGGCATGCGATCTCGCCTCGGTTGGCGATCAGGATCTTTGTGAACATGAAACCTCCGTAGACTGCGTTCGCCTCGAGGAAGCAACGGCCTCACGGTATAGTTCGGCCATTTGTTCGTCGAAGCAGCAGAAGATGACGGTCTGCGGCGTCGTATTTCCGCTCAAGAAGCTATTTACGGCGCCGACTGCAATTGCTGCCGCCTCATCCCTCGGATAGCGGTAGATGCCCGTCGAGATCGCCGGAAAGGCGACCGAGCGGCATTCCTTCTCGGCGGCGATTTCGAGCGAACGCCGATAGCAGGAGGCGAGCAACTCCGCCTCGCCCTTGCCGCCGCCCTGCCAGACTGGACCGACCGTATGGATGACGTAGCGGGCCGGCAGCCGATAGCCCTTGGTCAACTTTGCATCGCCGGTCTTGCAGCCGTTGAGCGTGCGGCATTCGGCGAGGAGTTCCGGCCCCGCCGCCCGGTGAATGGCGCCGTCGACCCCGCCGCCGCCGAGCAGCGAGGAATTGGCCGCGTTGACAATGGCGTCGACATCCAACTTGGTGATGTCGCCGACGTTAATGCGGATCCTGTCCTGCACCTCGCCCATTTCACATCCTGAACACGCCGAAGCGCGTTTCCTCGATCTCCGCGTTGAGCGCGGCCGAGAGGCTGAGCGCCAGCACCTCGCGCGTCTTGGCCGGATCGATGATGCCGTCGTCCCATAGCCTTGCGGAGGAATAGAGCGGGTGGCCTTCATGCTCGTATTTCATCAGGATCGGCTTCCTGAACTTCGCTTCTTCCTCAGCGCTCCATTCGCCGCCCTTGCGCTCGATACCCTCGCGCTTGACCATGGCCAGCACCGTCGCCGCCTGCTCGCCGCCCATCACCGAAATGCGGGCGTTCGGCCACATCCACAGGAAGCGGGGCGAGTAGGCGCGCCCGCACATGCCGTAGTTGCCGGCGCCGAACGAGCCGCCGATGATCACGGTGACCTTGGGCACGCGGGCGGTGGCGACTGCCATCACCAGCTTGGCGCCGTCCTTGGCGATGCCGCCTGCCTCATATTTGCGCCCCACCATGAAGCCGGTGATGTTCTGCAGGAACACCAGTGGAATCTTGCGTTGGCAGCACAGTTCGATGAAATGCGCGCCCTTCAGCGCGCTTTCGGAAAACAGCACGCCATTGTTGGCGATGATGCCGACCGGCATGCCGTGGAGATGGGCAAAGCCGGTGACGAGCGTGGTGCCGTAATTCTGCTTGAACTCATCGAACTCCGAACCGTCGACGAGGCGCGCGATCACCTCGCGCACGTCATAGGGCTGGCGCAGATCCGTCGGCACGATGCCGTAGATCTCATCTGCCGGATGAAGCGGCGGAATCGGTTTCTGGACGGCAAGGCTTACGGTCTTGTTCCGATTGAGGTTCTTGATGATGCGCCGGCAGATGGCCAGCGCATGCTCGTCGTCGAGCGCGTAGTGGTCGGCGACGCCGGAGAGCCGTGTATGGACGTCGGCGCCGCCGAGATCCTCGGCGCTGACGTCCTCGCCGGTGGCGGCCTTCACCAGCGGGGGACCGCCGAGGAAGATGGTCGCCTGGTTGCGCACCATGATCGTCTCGTCCGACATTGCCGGCACATAGGCGCCGCCCGCCGTACACGAACCCATGACGCAGGCGATCTGCGGGATGCCTGAGGCGGACATGTTGGCCTGGTTGTAGAATATGCGCCCGAAATGCTCGCGGTCGGGAAACACCTCGTCCTGGTTGGGCAGGTTGGCGCCGCCGCTGTCGACCAGGTAGACGCAAGGCAGATTGTTCTGCAGCGCGATCTCCTGCGCGCGCAGATGCTTCTTCACCGTCATCGGGTAATAGGTGCCGCCCTTCACCGTGGCGTCATTGACGACGACCATCACTTCCGTGCCTTCGACGCGCCCGATACCGGCGATGATGCCGGCGGAGGGAATGTCCTCGCCATACATCGACCATGCGGCGAATTGGCCGATCTCGAGGAAGGGCGAGCCGGTGTCGAGCAATTGCGCCAGCCGCTCGCGTGGCAATAGCTTGCCGCGCGCGGCGTGCCGCTCGCGCGCCTCCTCCGAGCCACCGCGCTCGACGGTCGCGGCCTTTTCCGCGATATCGGCGACCAGCGCCCGCATGCGTTCGGCATTGGCATGGAAGGTATCGGAAGAGGAGGATATCTGGGTCTGCAGGACGGCCATGCTATACCCCCTCCGCCATGATCTCGCGGCCGATCAGCCATCGCCGGATTTCGCTGGTGCCGGCACCGATTTCGTAGAGCTTGGCGTCGCGTAGCAGCCGGCCGGTCGGATAGTCGTTGATGTATCCGTTGCCACCCAGAAGCTGGAGTGCGTCAAGCGTCATCTGCGTTGCTTTTTCGGCGGCAAACAGAATGCAGCCTGCGGCGTCCTTGCGGGTGGTCTGGCCGCGGTCGCAGGCGGCGGCGACCGCGTAGACATAGGCGCGCGCGGCGTTCATCGTCGTGTACATGTCGGCGAGCTTGCCTTGCACCAACTGGAATTCCCCGATCGCCTGGCCGAACTGCTTGCGCTCATGCACATAGGGCACCGCGACGTCGAGACACGCGGCCATCAGGCCGATCGGGCCACCGGCCAGCACCGTGCGCTCATAGTCGAGACCAGACATCAGCACCTCGACGCCACACCCTTCCTCGTGCAGCACGTTGTCGAACGGCACCTCCACATTATCGAAAACCAGTTCGCCGGTGTTGGAGCCGCGCATGCCGAGCTTGTCGAGCTTTTGCGCGACCGAAAATCCGGCAAAGGCCTTTTCGACGATGAAGGCGGTGATACCGCGGGCATGGCGCTCCGGATCGGTCTTGGCATAGACCACCAGCGTCTCGGCGTCCGGGCCGTTGGTGATCCACATCTTGGTGCCGTTGAGCACGTACCGGTCGTTGCGCTTTTCGGCGCGCAGCCTGAGCGAGACGACGTCGGAGCCGGCGCCGGGCTCCGACATGGCTAGCGCGCCGACGCGCTCGCCCGAGCAAAGCGGCGGCAGGAATTTCTCCTTCTGCGCCGGCGTTGCCCAGCGGTTGATCTGGTTGACGCAGAGATTGGAGTGGGCGCCGTAGGACAGGCCGACCGAGGCCGAGGCCCTTGAGATCTCCTCGACCGCGATCACGTGGGCGAGATAACCCATGCCGCTGCCGCCGAACTCCGGATCGGCGGTGATGCCGAGGAGGCCGAGATTGCCGAGCTCCGCCCACAGATGCGCCGGGAATTCGTTCGAGCGGTCGATTTCCGCCGCGATCGGCGCGATCCTGTCCTGGGCGAAGCGCCGCACCAGCTCGCGCAATGCCTCGACATCCTCGTCATGCCCGAAGCTGAGCGTGTTCGTGTACATCCGGTTCCTCCTGCCGCATGACCCCCGAAAATCGACTTGGATTTTCGGAAAAGATCATGCGCGAAACTAAAATCCCACGGCGTCGTTTGCGCGTCCAAACGGACGTGCGGCGCTGTACGTGTCGATCCTCGCGCCGACGAGCCGCATCGTCATCGAAAGATATGTCGCTGTGACTTCTGCGATCGACAGCCGCTCGCCCGGCCGGAACCAGACGATGACACCGGTCATCATCTGGATCAGCGCCATGGCGGTGAGGCCGGTGTCTTCGACGACGAACACGCCTGCCTCGGCGCCGTCACGCAGAATGGCGCGCAGTTCCTTCTCATAGGCCGTGCGCATCCGCAGTATCTGGGTCAGTCTTTCGGGCGACAGGCTGCGCAGCTCCATGTTCGAAACATGCGTCGCATGGCGGCGGGCGATGTGGAAGGCGATGTGGTTCTCGACATAGGCCGAAAGCCGGCTTGCCGGATCGGCATCGGCGGGCCGTGCGGCGTTCCAGGCTGCGATCAGCTCTTCCATATGCTCGCGCATCAGCGTGAACAGCAAATCCTCCTTGGTCGGGAAATAGCGGTAAAGCGCGGCTGCCTGCACGCCTACTTCGGATGCCAGCTGGCGCATCGACATCGCCTCATAGCCGAGCCGCGCGATCAGGTTGACCGCCGCCTCGCGGGCTGCCGCCTCGGTCTTCCCGCCATCGGATCCTGTCGTGCGCGCCAAAAGAGCCTCCCTTGTTGCGAATTAATAAAACGAACGTTCAATTAATTCAAGAGGTATGCCGAAGCCGCATCAGGCATCGATCCGGAAGCCGGTAACAGGATTGCTGGATACCGCATCCTCGACGTCAACCCCGGAAACGGACGCTCCCGGCGGTCCTTTCCAAAGCCGGCCGATCATGGTCGAGACGGCTTCGCCTGTGCCGGCAATCTCAGCGGTCACCGAGCCATCCGCTTCATTGCGCACCCAGCCCGCAAGCCCAAGGCTGGCGGCCTGGCTTCGGACCCAGATCCTGTAGCCGACGCCTTGCACCTTGCCGTGGGCCCGCACACGCACTGCCTTGCGATCGTCAGCCATTGCGTCTCTCCCGAGGCTCGTCTGCTGGAATCTGGCGCAGGCGACGGGGAATGCAACAGGCCGGTCGAACGAGGATGGAGGGGGCCCGAGTCGAACTCGAATTTAATTGACTCAGTCCACTAAATTTCTAACACTGTGGCTATCATCACCCAAGGGCTGAACGCAGATGCTGGACCAACGCAGTGCTTTGGTGGCCGATATCAGGCACTTCAACCGTTTCTACACCCGCACTGTCGGCCTTCTCGACGAGACCTTGACGCAGAGCCCGTTCACGCTCACCGAGGCGCGCGTCCTGTTCGAGCTTGGTCATCGGGATCGCCCGGCGGCGGCGGAAATCGCCGGCGAGCGAGGCTTCCTTTCGGAGACATTCGACATCGATGTCGGCCCGGCCGCCTCCGACATCGCCAGGCAACTGCGTCTCGACGCGGCCTATCTGACGCGGATCCTGCGAAAATTCGCCGGCGAAGGCCTGACCGAGACCCGGACCGATCCGGTCGACCGGCGAAGGCGTATCCTGTCGCTGACGGCAAGGGGGCGGGACGCCCTTGCCGGTCTGCAGGCCGCGGCGGACCGCGACACTTCCCGGCTTATCGAGAACCTGCCCGACCACCGCTTGGCCGAACTCGGCGACGCCTTGCGCAAGGCAGCGGAGCTGCTGGGCGATCCGGCGGCTGAAGGCCAGGCGGCGCCCCCCGTCGTGACGTTGCGTCCGCATCGCGTCGGCGACATTGGCTGGGTGGTTCAGCGTCAGGCCCAGCTCTATGCCGAGGAATATGGCTGGAGCATCGAGTTCGAAGCCTTGGTTGCCGAAATCGGAGCCGACTTCATCCGCAATTTCAAGCCAGGGCGCGATTTCTGCTGGATCGCCGAACGCGCCGGCCTCCCGCTTGGCGCGGTGTTTCTGGTTCACCAGGACGACGAGGTCGCGAAACTGCGGCTGCTGCATGTCGAGGCTGCGGCGCGCGGGTTGGGCATCGGCAAGCGCCTGGTTGCGGAATGCGTGAACCAGGCGCGCGCCTGCGGCTACATCAAGCTCGTTCTGTGGACGAATGACATTCTGGTCGCCGCCCGCGCGATTTATGAGCGCGCCGGGTTCAGACTGGTTTCACAGGAGCGCCATCACAGTTTCGGCAAGGAACTCACCGGCCAGAACTGGGAGCTCGATCTCTAACCGGCCGGCAAGTGTCGCCGCGATGGCAACGCTCGTTTAGTTTCCACGGGCGGCGGCCAGTGCGCCGGGCAGTTCCTCGGCAAAAATGTCAAGCTCGTGGTCCAGTCCGACGCTGACGCGGATGCAACGATCGAGCCCCGGCGCCATCGGCTTGCGGATGAAGACGTCGCGCGACAACAGGCCTTGCAGGATCTTCAGCGCGAAAGCGCCGTCGCGGCAGCAATCGATGGTGACGAAATTGGTCGCCGACGGCAGGGGCGTCAGCCCGTTCTGTTCGGCTATCTGCGCGATGCGCCGGCGCCCTGCCGCCACCCGCGCCACCACTGAATCCAGATAATCCTGGTCGGCGAGCGCCTCGACGCCCGCCACCTGCGCCATGCGGCTGACGCCGTAGTGGTTGCGGATCTTCTCGAAATCGCTGATCACCTGGGCCTCGGCGACCGCATAGCCGCAGCGTATGCCGGCAAGCCCGTAAGCTTTCGAAAAGGTGCGCATGCGGATGACGTTCGGCCGCGAGACGTCGATGGGCGGCAGTGCGGAGGCCGGCCCCAATTCTCCATAGGCTTCATCGAGCACGAGCATGGTGGTTTCCGGCAGCGCTTCGATGAAGCGCGTCAGCTCGGCCGCTTCCCACCAGCTCCCCATGGGGTTGTCCGGATTGGACAGATAGACCAGCGGCGCTTTCTCCCTGGCGGCCGCAGCCAGCAGCCCTTCCAAATCCTCGTGGTCGTTCGCATAGGGCACGGTGACAAGCCTTCCGCCGACACCGGCAATGTGGAAGTTGAAGGTGGGATAGGCGCCGAGCGAGGTGACCACCGCATCGCCAGGCGCAACATACATGCGCGCCACCAGACCAAGCAGGCCATCGATGCCTTCGCCGACCACGACGTTCTCGACCTTGAGATTATGATGCGCTGCCGCGGCCACCTTCAGGTCGTGATTGTCCGGATCGCAATACATCCACATGTCGCGCGCGATCTCGGCCATCCGGGCGATGACGCGCGGCGAGGGTCCGAAGCTGCTCTCATTGGCGCCGATGCGGGCGCGGAATGCACGCCCGCGCTCGCGCTCCTGCGCTTCGGGGCCGACAAACGGCACGGTCGACGGAAGCGCTGCAACGAGCGGCATAAGGGGAGGGCGCAGACGCATGGCAAAAGCTCGCGTGAGGGAAGGGGCTTCTTGCTAGCGCGGTCAGTAGGCGGGTGCAAGTTGCGCGCAATGAGCAATCGTTGCCGCCCGCCTGATCCAAACACCTGATGCATCCCAGAGCAATCATCGTCCGCTGCGGAATCGCGCAGTCGAAACTCCCAATGAAAAAACCCGGCGGTTGCCCGCCGGGTTTCTATATTCGAAGCGATAGCTGTTAGAACGAGCGCTGGAAGCGGAGCATGCCGCCGACGCTGTTCTTCTTATCGGCAGGCGTAAACGATGGGTTGACGAAGCCAGCATCGTCAAACCGGCCGGCATGGAGGTAGTCGACTTCGGCCGTGACGGTGAAGCCGGGAACGACGTCATAAGCAACGTTCGCCGCAACGCCGACGTTCTTCCAGTCGTCAGCAGACACCTGAAGGTTGAACGAGGTCTTCTCGTTGAACTTGTAGGTGCCGCCGCCCCAGACTGCCCAGTTGCCGCCCCACGCCTTGTAGAAGCCGCGACCATGGGCTTCGACAAAATTGCCGGCGTCGTCGTTGAGGTTGTCATCGGTGCCGTAGCCGCCCATGATGAACAGCGACAGTGCGTCGCTGACATTGACGTCCAAGCGAACCTTGCCGGCGACTTCCTCGTAATTGCTGTCATAAGCGACGACGCCGGTGATGGCGCCCCAACCCTGCGTATACTTCACGCCGCCGACGACATGCGGAACATAGCTGTCGATCGTGTCGGTACCGGTGCCTTCTTCGAGCGAGACCACGGCCGAGAAGCCATTGCCCGCGTCGAAGTAGTACTGGACGACGTTGGTGTCGAAATCGCCGTAAGGAACCAGCGTATCCTGGATGACGTTGCCGGCGTAGCCGACGAACGTATCGAAGGCCGATTCGTCCTTACCAACCCGGAGACCACCGAGCTGGATCCAGGCGAAGTTCAGCGAGACGTCCCGGTTGTGGGCGGCGTTGATCGGCTCGTCGAAGGCATTGTCGTCGCCGAAGTTGAAGCGGGTCTCGGTGTAGGTCTTCAACGTGCCGAGTTCGGTTTCCTGGCCGGTCCAGGTCTTCAGCGTGAAGCGCGTGTTCTTGTAGTAGGTGTTGTGGTCGTCGCCATCCTGGTGATCGGCAGCCTTCGCACCGTCGAACGAGCCGGTGTCGCCCACGCCGATGTCGTAACGGACATAGCCGCCGACGCGCAGGCAGGTCTCGGTGCCGGGGATGTAGAAGTAGCCAGCGCCGTAGACGTCGCAAATCTTGACGTATTCAGCGGGCTCCGGCTCGGCGACGACGACGGCGTCGGCGGCGCGCGCACCGGAAACTGCGATCAGGGCCGCAGCGGAGCCGAGAAGAAGGCTCTTGATGTTCATTTTCTGACCTCCAGTCAGAATCGAACGAAACAACCGTTTTGGTGGTGCGTGTTTTTGCAGCAAACAATTGGTATTGCTGCGTTTTTCCGGGAATCCCTGGGTTTTTTCACAAGGAAGGGGCATTCACCACAGACGTTTGCTGGCGAAGGCGTGCCCGGAACCGGATTTGAGATAACGCTCAATGAAGTCGCCTTGGCTTGATTCGAGAACGCCACATAGGTGACGATCTGCCATGGCAGGAACTTGGATGTGTGACTGGATTTTCCGTGATTGTGCTCGGCAAGCCGTCGCTTCAAGTCGGACGTGATGCCGACATAACGCTCACCGTCGGCAGTCTTGCTTTCCAGCAGGTATACATACCACACGACCGGCCCTCCTTTGCCAAGGCTTCGGAGGGCATCCTGCTTCGCGCTGAGGTCTGGTCTGGGCTTGTCCTGCGAAGCTCGAAGAGCGAAGCAGGATGGCGGAGAGGATGGGATTCGAACCCACGAGAAGCTTTTGACCTCTACTCCCTTAGCAGGGGAGCGCCTTCGACCACTCGGCCACCTCTCCGTTGCGCCGCTGGATAAAGAAAAGCGCCGGCACAATCAACAAGCCCCAGCCAATATCTCGGAAAAAGAAGCCATTATACGGAAAAATAAGAACGCACCGGCCTGCGGCCTTCCGCGATGCGGCGGTTCTGCGGCGATTCCCTGGCTGGCGGCTCAAGGCCTCGCCATGATTCCGTCAGCCGATCGCCGGATTCGCCCGTAAACAAGGGGCTGGGGCGGGCCGAAGGTTAATGAGAGCTTTCTGAGTGAGGCCAAATCGTGTCATTTGTGCAACAACGCTGGGGGATAGCAGCCGCACAGCCCTTTCGCCGGTACGATCGTGGTTGAACCCCGTCTGCTCATGGGTAATGTCGATTTCGAAGGAGCGGCGCGGTGCGCATCTTTTTCGGTAGTGGGGATGGGGCAGGGAACGCTGTCCTTCAGCAAAGAATACCCAGACCCGTTTTTTAACTTTTGACTGGAGGTCAGAAAATGAACATCAAGAGCCTTCTTCTCGGCTCCGCTGCGGCCCTGATCGCAGTTTCCGGTGCGCGCGCCGCCGACGCCGTCGTCGTCGCCGAGCCGGAGCCCGCTGAATACGTCAAGATTTGCGACGTCTACGGCGCTGGCTACTTCTACATCCCCGGCACCGAGACCTGCCTGCGCATCGGCGGCTACATCCGTTATGACATCGGCGGCGGCGACGTCGGCACGTTCAACGGTTCGAAGACTGCGGACCACCAGGACGGCTCGGTAAATGACACCTGGCACAAAAATGCCCGCTTCACGCTGAAGACCTGGACCGGCCAGGAAACCGAGCTCGGCACCTTGAAGACCTACACCGAGACCCGCTTCAACTTCGGCAACGACAACGCCATCGAGTTCGCCAACACCGCCCACAACAAGGACGTCTCGCTGAACTTCGCCTGGATCCAGCTCGGTGGCCTGCGCGTCGGTAAGGACGAATCGGCCTTCGATACGTTCGTCGGCTACGCCGGCAACGTCATCCAGGATACGCTGGTTCCTTATGGTGACTTCGACACCAACGTCGTCCAGTACTACTTCGACGCGGGCAATGGCTTCTCGGCCGTGGTCTCGCTCGAAGAAGGCGCGGGCGTTGTCGGCACGATCGACAGCTACGTTCCGCATGTCGTCGGCGGTCTGAAGTGGACGCAGGGCTGGGGCGCCATCAGCGGTGTCGTCGCTTATGACAGCAACTACGAAGAAGTTGCCGGCAAGGTTCGCTTGGACGTGAACGTCAACGACGCACTGTCGCTGTGGGTCATGGGCGGCTACGGCACTGATGACAACCTCAACGACGACGCGGGCAATGTTATCGACGCTCATGGTCGCGGTTTCTACAAGCAGTGGGGCGGCAACTGGGCTGTCTGGGGCGGCGGTACCTACAAGTTCAACGAGAAGACCTCGTTCAACGCGCAGGTGTCGTATGACGATTGGAAGAACCTGGGCATCGCGGCGAACATCGCCTACGACGTCGTCCCGGGCTTCACGGTCACGGCCGAAGTCGACTACCTCAATGCAGGCAGGTTCGACGACGCCGACTTCTCGAACTGGACCGGCGCCGACAAGAAGAGCAGCATCGGCGGTATCCTCCGCTTCCAGCGCTCGTTCTAAGGGCTGGTTCCATACAGGTGAAATCCAGCCCGGGCGCATCAACGCCCGGGCTGTTTTTGTTTCGTGACTGGATCAAGGCAAACAGAAGGAACAGGGGGTAACGGTAGCTGAATAGAGTCCGTGGGATGGTTTCGTGGGATCCGCTGATGGCGGATGAAATCACAACTGCGTGATTCAAATCTCTTGAAAGGACGCTCCCAAGCGGATAGGGCTGAATCTATCCCACTCGGGGGTGTGGCAAATGATGACGACCGAAGCGATTCAAGAGGGCGAGCCCTCCGATCATTTTTCGATGTTTTCTTCTCAGAACTCAAAGTTTAACTACACCTACAATAGGATACGAGAAGTAAAATCGCATAGGGTTGGAGATCTTTTTTCAGCATATCGAGATATATTGTGGGATGATGGGCGACATAAATACAATGTCAGCTCGTTCATCGGCGAGATAGACGAGATTCTGCTCGGGGAGCGTTTCAGCGCCTTTGACCAGAGTACCCTGGACAACCTTATCGGCACCTTGCGCCAGCGCGGCAACAGCAACGCAACCATCAATCGGAAGATGGCTGCCCTCAGCAAACTGCTGCGCAAGGCCTACAAGATGGGAGATATCCACAGCCTGCCCGAGTTCCGCCGCCAGAAGGAGCGGTCGGGACGGATTCGTTTCCTTGAAAGGGACGAGGAGGCCAGGCTGTTTGCTGCCATCAGGAGCCGCAGCGAGGATGCCTACCGGCTTTCCGTCTTCCTGGTCGACACTGGCTGCCGCCTTGGCGAGGCGCTCGGGCTGATCTGGAACGACATCCAGGAGCATCGCGTCTCCTTCTGGATCACCAAGTCCGGCCGAAGCCGCACCATTCCGATGACCGAGCGTGTCAAGGAAGTGATCAAGCTGCCTCCCGGCGAAGGCCGTCGGCCGAAAGGCCCGTTCACTACATTCAGCCAGGCTCAATACCGTGCCATCTGGAACGATGCGAAGGCCGAAGTCGGTCTGGCCGCCGACGACCAGGTGGTGCCGCACATTCTGCGCCATACCTGCGCCTCGCGTCTTGTTCAGGGCGGTATCGACATCAGGCGCGTGCAGATGTGGCTCGGCCACCAGACCCTGTCGATGACGATGCGCTATGCGCATCTGGCCACCAATGACCTCGACGGCTGCGTCACCGTGCTGGAAGTACCCCGGTCTGGCGGCGCCGACAGCGTGAAGGCAGCGCCCGAACCGTCCCCTCGCGCCGCCGCGCGCGGTGCGGCAGACCAGCCGGCAACCGTGAAGACCACGGCTAAGGCAATGAAGAAGGCCTCAAAGTCCCGATAAGTTCACGCTTTGAAGAGGCTGTGGACAATCAATCCCGCGGATCCCCCCCGATCCGCGGGTTATTTCAGGCATGCTATTCCGGCTTCGGAACCTACCTTGGTCGCCCTACTGTCGTTTGCCTCGCCGGCAACGGTTTTTAAAAAGGCGAGTCGGCAGCCGCTCGGCTCTGTCGAGGAAAGCGGCGATGTCGCCCGGCAAGGTTCCGGTTTCGAGAAAAGGGGCGTGACCCTGGCCTTCGACGGTGATCGTCTGCATTGCCGGATGGCGCTCCCGCATCTGCCGCTGTGTGCCCACCGACAGCAAACTCGAATTGGCGCCGCGTATGGCGAGCATGGGAAGGGCTGACAGCGCGTCGAATTGCGGCCACAGCGCCGGCCGCGGCTGCGTCAGGTCGAGATTTGCAACCGTGTCGACCAGCTTCGGGTCGAAATCCGGCAGCAGGCCCTGATCCGTTTCGCGGTAGAGCGCCAGCACCATGCGCTCCCAGTCCGCATCGGCGAGCGCTGAAAAATTCCGGCCGTGAACGCGGCGCTGGGCTGCCACTGCTTCGGCGAAGGTCTTCGGCTTCGGTTTGCGTTCGAGATACGACTGGATATGGGCAAGGCCGGCCGGCTCGATCACCGGTCCGATATCGTTCAGCACGATCGCTTTCAATATGGCCGGCCGCAGCGCACCCAGGACGTGAATGATCAGGCCGCCGCGCGAGGTGCCGACGAAGGCGGCTTCCTCGATTCCCAATGCCGCCAGTCCGGCAAGAATGTCGCCGGCTTCGACGCCGACATTGTAGCGGCTGACATCGGGATCATAATCGGACTGCCCGCGGCCGCGATAGTCAAAGGCGACGACCTTGCGTGGGCTTCCCGCTTTGCCGGCCAAATAGAGCGCGAGTTCGTGGAAGTCGCGTGCATTGCGGGTGAGCCCGGGCAGACAGACGACTGGCCAATGTCGCGAATTTGCGTCGCCATAGATCCGGGCATGGAGCTTCAGCCCATTGGGTCCCGCGTAGAAGAAATCGGAGAAACCTTCGCTCGCCATTGGAATGCTGCCCCTTGCTCTCGCCGGATGGTCCGTCTGCTACAGGCGAGGGAAGGGATGGTCAAATGGAGCAGTTACTTCTCCTCTTGCGGGCCGAAGGTGGCGAGGCCCTTCACTCAGCCAAGGCGAGTAGATCCGCGCGAGGCCAACTCCTCTCGCAAGGAAACGAAAGCCGTCAACTTCGCCCGTTCACAAGATCTCCCACAATGTCATACTTGCCGGAAATGCGCATTTTGTAGACCTCGTAGTTCTCCATCACGCGCTGTACGTAACTTCTTGTTTCCGTGTAAGGAATCCGTTCGATCCAGTCGACGACAGCGTCGATGTCCTTGCCGCGCGGATCGCCGTATTTCGCCACCCATTGGGCAGCGCGGCTGGGGCCGGCATTGTAGCCGGCGAAGGTCAGCACATAGGAGCCGTTGAAGCGGTCGAGCTGCTGGCCGAGGAAGGCTGAGCCCAGCGTCGCATTGTAGCCGGCATCGGTGGTCAGGCGTGCCTGAGAGAATTGCAGCCCGGCCTTCTTCGCCAGTTGCTTGGCGGTTGCCGGCATCAGCTGCAGCAGCCCGCGCGCGCCGGCGCTCGATATGGCGGCGATGTTGAATTCGCTTTCCTGGCGGGCGATGGCATAGGCCAGCGCCTTGCCCGAACCGGAAATATCGGCGCTATCGGGGATGACCCCCAAAGGATGCGACAGCGCGCCGACGTCGATGCCACGCGCGCCGGCGATCTTGCCGATCTTGAGCGACATGAAGTGGTTGCCCTGCTTTTCCGCCAGCACGGCCAGCAGCGCCAGTTCGCCCGGGCTGGTCAACTGTCCTGCAAGGTCACGATAGAGCGTCTCGGCATAGCGGTCGTAGCCCGCCTCCTGCAACCGCTTGATGGCGGCGACGGCTTCGCGGCCGACGAAACTCTGGCGATCGGCGGCGCTCGGCGTGGGATAGGCGATGTTCAGCGCCGGGCGACCAATGCGCTCGGCGGCGAGCTGGCCGTAGAATGTCGTGCCGTAGGCCGCCGCGCGCGCAAAATAATCCTTTGCGTTACCCGGGCCACCAACTTCGGCGGCGCGGCCGAGCCAGTAATAGGCGCGCGACAATGTCATCGGTCCCTGGGCAAGGTCGGCGATGCGCGCGAAATGGGTTGCCGCAAGCCTGGGATCGTTCAGGCCGCGCAGAGCGTACCAGCCGGCATGGAATTCGGCTTCGGCGGCGTTCGCGGTGCTTTCGGCCGCATGCATGGCGACGATCTTGTAGGCAGCCTTCATGTCACCCTTGTCGACCAGCTCGCGCGACAGTACCCGGCGCTCCACCCACCAGGCATCCGGGTCGACCAGCGCTTCGCGATCCGTCGGCGCCTTCATCACGATGGCGGCGGCGTCGGCAATATTGTCTTGCTTGCGCAGATATTCGGCTTTCGCGAAGAAATAGCCGGCCGAACGCTGTGAAGCCGGCACCGCCTTGAGCAGCTTGGGGGTGTTCTTGTCGCCCTTGTCGGCCGCCGCCCAGGCGGTGGCCAGTTGCTGCGCTTGCGCCGGGCCGGCGACGCGCTGCGCCGCGCCGACCCGGTCGGCGTAGAACATGCGCTCCATGCGGAATCGGTGATCGGTGGCCGGGATCAGCCCGCCGAACTCCTTGATCAGCGCTGTCTCGTCCTTGGCCTCCAGGATCGCGGTGCGCCAGAACGGCACCAGCACCGAACGCGCCGCCTCTGCCTTGCCCAGGGCCACATAGGCGCGGGCAAGAAGCATCACGCCTTCGAATGTCTGCGGCTGGCTGCCGTCGAACGCTTGCACAACGATGTCGGGGGCGGGGTTCTCGCGATAGAGTGCGCGTTCGCTGTTCTTGCGCAGCGCGGTTGTCCCCGGCCAGTTGGGCAGCATTTTCGCTGCGGCCGCAATGTCGCCGCTCGGCACCTTGTCGCCGCCATAAAGCGCGATTGCCCAGGCAAGGATGTGCTGGTCGAGCGAACGGGCGGGAAGGGCATCGCGTGCGGCGCGGGCACCGGGAATGTCGCCCGCCGCCAGTGCGTCCAGACCGCTCTTCAACTGCACGATGCTGGGAGAGGGGGCCGTATCGCGTGGACCCGCATCTTGCGAGCCTTGCATGCCGGGTATCGGAATGGCCGATGTCAACTGCACGTCGACGCTGCCGCCGATCGCCATCTCCGGCATCAGCGCGACGACCGCGCCCAGGAGCGCGAAAAGATGAGGCCGCCTAGTCGGCATCGTTCAGCCTTTACACATCACCAGCAGGCGCGGAAGCTTCGCGACCTGGACCAGACCGTAAGCTTAGGTCATGAAGGGCCAGTTAACAAAAGGTTATCGAGGCCGTTCGAATTGCCTTTGCTGGCAGCATGGCAATGCTTGCCGCGCAACCATGTCGAGACTATGGTGCGCCGCCTCGCTTTCGGTTAGAAGGCGCGACATTAAGACCAGAGACGAAAACACCCATGCATATCGCCCAGAAGTGGCTACCGGTTTCGGGATAACGATATGCGTGAACAAGAAGTCCCAAGGAGTTGGACGAACATGCTGAGAGGCTCGCTGACCGCGCTCGTGACACCGTTCGAAAAGAGCGGGCGTTTCGACGAGAAAGCCTTTCGCGCCTTTGTCGACTGGCAACTTGCGGAGGGCACGACAGGCCTTGTTCCCGTTGGCACCACCGGCGAGTCGCCGACGCTGTCGCATGACGAGCATCGTCAGGTGGTCAAGGTCTGCATCGAGGCGGCCAGGGGCCGCGCCCCGGTCGTCGCCGGCGCTGGCTCCAACAACACCGCGGAAGCGATCGGCCTGGTCCAATATGCCGAACAGGCAGGCGCCGATGCTGCACTTGTCGTCACTCCCTACTACAACAAGCCGACGCAGCGCGGCCTCTATGAGCACTTCGCCGCCGTCGCCAGGGCAACCAAGCTGCCGATCATCATCTACAACATCCCGCCGCGCTCGGTCATCGACATGATGCCGGAGACGATGGGCCGGCTGGCGCACGACTTCAAGAATATCGTCGGCGTCAAGGACGCGACCGGCAAGGTCGAACGGGTTTCCGAGCAGCGTATGACCTGCGGCAAGGATTTCATCCAGCTTTCCGGCGAAGATGCATCCGCGCTCGGCTTCAACGCGCATGGCGGTGTCGGCTGTATCTCGGTGACGGCCAACGTCGCGCCGCGGCTTTGTGCCGAATTCCAGGAGGCGACGCTGTCCGGCGACAGCGCCAAGGCGCTGGAATTGCAGGATCGCTTGCTGCCGCTGCACAAGGCGATCTTTATCGAACCCGGCGTGTCCGGCGCCAAATATGCGCTTTCAAAGCTCGGCAAGGTCGAGAACGTGCTGCGCTCGCCGCTGGTCACGGTCGAACAATCGACGGCCGAAAAGATCGACGCGGCGATGAAGCACGCCGGCTTGATAAATTAGGGATGAGGCGCCACCTCTCCGCATTATGAATCAAGTCAGAAAAGCCGATCCCAACAACAAGACCGTTGCGGAAAACCGCAAGGCGCGGTTTTCCTATGAGGTGCTCGACACGATCGAGGCCGGCCTGGTGCTGACCGGCACCGAGGTCAAGTCGCTGCGCCAGGGCCAGGCCAACATCCAGGACAGCTATGCCTCGGTCGAGGGCGGCGAGATTTGGCTGATCAACTCCTATCTACCAGAATATCTGCAGGCCAACCGCTTCAACCACGAGCCGCGCCGGCGCCGCAAACTGCTGCTCAACAAGCGCGAGATGGCCAGGCTGTCGCAGAGCGTCGACCGCGAAGGCATGACCCTGGTGCCGCTGAAGATCTATTTCAACGACCAGGGCCGGGCCAAGCTGCTGCTCGCCGTAGGTCGCGGCAAGAAGCTGCACGACAAGCGCGAGACGGAAAAGCAGCGCGACTGGTCGCGTGAGAAGGGCAGGCTCTTGAAAGAGCGCGGGTGACAGCCATCAGGCGGTAGCCAAGCGGATAAGTGTTTGGCTTTCAGGGTTCTAGCCAAGGAGCCAGAATACCGGAGGGGACAGTCTTGAAGAACCGGATCATCCTCTGGGGATCGGTCAGCCTGGTTTTTGCAATGCTCATGGTCGCTGGCGGCTTCTTCTATTTCCATGCGTTTTCTCCGGATCGCGGCAAATATCCTGTCAGGGGCATCGACGTTTCGCATCATCAGGGCCGGATCGACTGGCGACGCGTTGCCGCCGCCGATATCGCCTTTGCGGTCATCAAGGCGACCGAGGGCGGCGATCATGTCGACGATGCCTTTGCTACCAATCTGCGCGAGGCTCGTGCTGCCGGGCTCGCTGTCGGCGCCTATCACTTTTTCACCTTCTGCCGGCCGGGCGCCGACCAGGCGAAGAATTTCATCGCCGTGGTGCCGCACGACCAGCCTTTGCTGCCGCCGGTTGTCGACATCGAGTTCGGCGGCAATTGCCCGCAGCGTCCTTCGCCCGAACAACTCGACACCGAACTCCAGGCCTTCCTCGGTCCCGTTGAAGCCGCCTTTGGCAAGAAAGCCATCATCTATCTGACCGACGATGCAGCAACGGCCTATGCAGGACAGATCGCCGCCCGTCCGCTCTGGCTTCGCTCACTGCTGCTCGAGCCGGGTCGCGACGATTGGGTCTACTGGCAGTACCACAACAGGGGCCGCGTCGAGGGCATCGTCGGTGACGTCGACCTGAACGTCCTGCAAGGCGGTCAGGAGACGCTGGCCGCGTTGTTCGCGCCGGCGTTGTAAGGCAATTCCAGACCCTACGAATCCAGGAACGCCGCAATTTCCCTGAAAACGCTGACGAACATCGCTTCGGTCAGCACGCCGGTGTTGGTGTTGTAGCGCGAGCAGTGATAGCTGGAAAACAGCGTAATGCCATCGGCCTCCTGCCGCCCGCCATGCTTGAAGGGATAGGCGGCGACGCGCTGGCCCAGTGCCCGCACGGTCGACTGGTGCGCGATCGAACCAAGTGTCAGCACGGCCCGCAAATTGGGAAACCGTGCGATCGTCGGCACAAGGAAAGTCCGGCAGGTGGCGATCTCGGCGCCCACAGGCTTGTTCTCGGGAGGCACGCAGCGGACGGCGTTGGTGATTGCCGTTCCAACGAGCTCCAACCCATCGTCAGGCCGTGCCTTGAACTCGCCGCGCGCCAAGCCGTGCGCGATCAACGTGCCGTAGAGCAGGTCGCCGGCATAGTCGCCCGTGAAAGGCCGGCCCGTGCGGTTCGCTCCGCGCAGGCCGGGCGCAAGCCCGACGATCAGCAGCCGGACCGAATCGTCGCCTTCGGGCGGCAGGAAGGTCGGAACCGGCGCGTTGAACCACGATGGCTCGCGTTGCCGCCACTCGGCAATGAAACCGTGCAGCCGCGGACAGAGCGGGCAATCGCGATCGGGTTCCGGGGAGGCGGCCAGATGTGCGGCCAACGCAGCCGCCCTCAGTACTCGTCCTCTTCCGTCTCGGCCGGTTCGGGTCGGCGCACCGGCCTTTCGGAGGGATCGCGGCCCACCTCGTTCTTCAACGTCATCAGGTCGATGAAATGGTCGGCCTGGCGACGCAGATCGTCGGAGATCATCGGCGGCTGCGAGGCCATGGTCGAGACGATCGACACCTTGCGCCCGCGCCGCTGCAGCGCCTCGACCAGCGTGCGGAAATCGCCGTCCCCGGAGAAGATGACATAGTGGTCGACGACATCGGCCAGTTCCAGCGCATCGACGGTCAATTCGATGTCCATGTTGCCCTTGATCTTGCGGCGGCCGGTCGAATCGGTGAATTCCTTGGCCGGTTTGGTGACGACCTTGAAGCCGTTATAGTCGAGCCAGTCGATCAGCGGCCGGATCGAGGAATATTCCTGATCCTCGACCAGGGCGGTGTAATAGTAGGCGCGCAGCAGGTAACCGCGTTTCTGGAAGCTCGACAGGAGCTTGCGATAATCGATGTCGAAACCGAGCGCGCGCGACGTGGCGTAGAGATTGGCGCCGTCGATGAACAGGGCGATCTTTTCACGGGGGTCGAACATGGAAAAATTCCTTTTCGAAATAAGCGGCCGTCAAAACGAAATGCGACTATCAGTAGGGTTCGCAATAAACCGGCTGACCTTACGCTTTTCGAAATAACGCCAGTTTTGTGGCAATCCAAGGGTTCGTTGCCGCACTGCAAGCAATTGTGATCGCCGGCTTGGTACCGGGCGCACCGGAGCTCGACCGAAACCGGTTTCGGGGGAAATCCGACAAAGCAATGACAGATCGTCCGTTCTCCGGCCCCGGCATTCCATAATGCTTGTATTTCCGCGGCGTTCGGGTTATTGACCGCGCCTGTTTTCCATTAAATCCAGGCATGAAAGGGGCAATCCATGGCCCGCGTAACCGTTGAAGACTGCATCGACAAGGTCGACAACCGCTTCGAACTGGTGCTTCTGGCCGGCCACCGTGCTCGTCAGATCAGCCAGGGCGCGCAGATCACCGTCCCGCGCGACAATGACAAGAACCCGGTCATCGCACTGCGCGAGATCGCCGATGAGACGTTGTCGCCGGACGACCTCAAGGAAGACCTGATCCATTCGCTGCAGAAGCATGTCGAGGTCGACGAGCCCGAAGCCGATGGCGAGGCGATCGCCGATCAGACCGGCGCCGCCGTCACGGCCGCCGATACCGATGATGCCGAGGACAACATCGCCTTCGATCGCATGACCGAGGAAGACCTGCTGGCCGGCATCGAAGGCCTGGTGCCGCCGGAAAAGAGCGACGACTACTAAGACTGCTTTGCGGAGGCGCCTGGAACAATCTTCCGGCACTTCCGTCCCGGCAGTTTCGTGGCTATCTATGACATGCGCCGTGCAGCAGTGCGGCGCATGATTCATTTCATCGCCGAGAGATTCCGCCCATGATGCGTCAGTATGAGCTTGTCGAGCGCGTCCAGCGCTACAAGCCTGACGTCAACGAGGCGTTGCTCAACAAGGCCTATGTCTATGCCATGCAGAAGCATGGCCACCAGAAGCGCGCTTCCGGCGACCCCTATTTCTCGCATCCGCTCGAAGTCGCCGCCATCCTCACCGAAATGCACATGGACGAGGCGACGATCGCCGTCGCCCTGCTGCATGACACGATCGAGGACACCACGGCGACCAGGGCCGAGATCGACGAACTGTTCGGGCCCGAAATGGGCAAGCTGGTCGAGGGTCTGACCAAGCTGAAGAAGCTCGACCTCGTCTCCAAGAAGGCCGAGCAGGCCGAGAACCTGCGCAAGCTTCTGCTGGCGATCTCGGAAGACGTGCGCGTGCTTCTGGTCAAGCTCGCCGACCGCTTGCACAATATGCGCACCCTCGACCATGTGCCGGAAGCCAAGCGCCTGCGCATCGCCGAGGAGACGATGGATATCTATGCGCCACTGGCCGGGCGCATGGGCATGCAAGGCATGCGCGAGGAGCTGGAGGAGATCGCCTTCCGCTACATCAATCCGGAAGCCTATCGCGCCGTCACCGCCAGGCTCGCCGAGATTTTCGAGCGCAACAAGGGCGTGCTGTCCGAGATCGAGAAAGCGCTGTCGGCTCTGTTCGAGAAGCATGCGATCAATGCAGGCGTCAAAAGCCGGCAGAAGAAGCCGTGGTCGGTGTTCCGCAAGATGGAGGCCAAGGCGCTCTCCTTCGAGCAATTGTCCGACATTTTCGGCTTTCGCGTCGTCGTCGACAATGTCGAGGACTGCTATCGCGCGCTTGGCGCCATCCACACCGCCTGGTCGATGGTGCCCGGCCGTTTCAAGGACTACATCTCAACACCGAAGCAGAACGATTACCGCTCGATCCACACCACCATCGTCGGGCCGTCGCGTCAGCGCGTCGAGCTTCAGATCCGCACCCGCGAGATGAACAAGATCGCCGAATATGGCGTCGCCGCCCATTCGATCTACAAGGATACCGGCGGCAAGGCGAACGGCACGGCCCATTCGATCTCGAAGGAAACCAATGCCTATGCCTGGCTGAGGCGCACGATCGAACAACTCGCCGAGGGCGACAATCCCGAGGATTTTCTCGAGAACACCAAGCTGGAACTGTTCCAGGATCAGGTGTTCTGCTTCACCCCCAAGGGCATGCTGATCGCGCTGCCGAAAGGTGCCACGCCGATCGACTTCGCCTATGCGGTTCACACCGATGTCGGCGACACCTGCGTCGGCGCCAAGGTCAACGGCCGCATCATGCCGCTGATGACGGAGCTGAAGAATGGCGACGAGGTGGAGATCATCCGCTCCAAGGCGCAGGTGCCGCCGGCCGCGTGGGAATCCGTCGTCGTCACTGGCAAGGCGCGCGCCGCCATTCGCCGCGCCACCAAGAACGCCATCCGCAAGCAGTATTCGGGTCTCGGCGCGCGCATTCTCGAACGGGCTTTCGAGCGGGCCGGCAAGAATTTTACCAAGGAAAACCTGAAGCCCGTCCTGCACCGGCTGGCGCGCAAGGACATCGAGGACGTGCTGGCGTCCGTCGGCCGCGGCGAATTGGCGTCCACCGACGTCATGAAAGCCGTCTTCCCAGATTACAAGGACGAGCGCGTCACGCCGGCGGCGCCCAAGCAGCGCGAGGAAGGCTGGTCGAAGATCCGCAACGCCGCCGGCATGCTGTTCCAGATCCCGGGCCGTGCCGCGCGCAAGGACAAGGACCAGCCGCGCGACGGCGCGGTGCCGATCCGTGGCGTGCGCGGTGACCTGCCGGTGCGTTTCGCGCCGGAAGGAGCGGTGCCTGGCGACCGCATCGTCGGCATCGTGCAGCCGGGCACCGGCATTACCATCTATCCGATCCAGTCGCCAGCGCTGCAGGCTTTCGACGACCAGCCCGAGCGCTGGATTGACGTGCGCTGGGACATCGACGAGCGCACCAAGGAACGCTTTCCCGCTCGTGTTTCCGTCACCGCCATCAATGCACCGGGATCGCTCGCCGACATCGCTCAGGTCGTTGCCTCGAACGATGCCAACATCCATACGCTGTCAATGGTGCGCACCGCGCCCGATTTCACCGAAATGCTGATCGATCTCGAAGTCTGGGATCTGAAGCATCTCAACCGGCTGCTGTCGCAGCTCAAGGACAATTCGAGCGTTAGCGATGCACGGCGTGTCAATGGCTAACGTGACTGATCTACATGGGGATAGACGGATGAATACGGACGAAGTGCTGGATATTTTTCGCCAGGCTGGTGCTGTCCTGGAGGGGCATTTCATTCTGACGTCGGGTCTGCGCAGTCCGGTGTTCCTGCAGAAGGCGCGCGTGTTCATGCATGCCGATAAGACCGAGCGGCTGTGCAAGGCGCTGGCCGAAAAGATCCGCGCCGCCGTGCCGGGCAAAATCGACTATGTCGTCGGCCCGGCCATCGGCGGGCTGATCCCGGCCTACGAGACTTCGCGCCATCTTGGCGTGCCGGCGATCTGGGTCGAGCGGGAAGGGGGCGAGTTCCGGCTGCGCCGCTTCGAGATCGCGCGCGGCGCGCGTGTCGTCATTGTCGAGGACATCGTCACCACTGGATTGTCTATCCGCGAGACCATCGACTGCCTGCGCGAACTTGGCGCCGAGGTCACGGCGGCGGCCTGCATCATCGACCGCTCCGCCGGCAAGACCGATGTCGGCGTGCCGCTGATCGCCCTCGCCGAGTACGAGGTGCCGGCCTATCCGGCCGATCGGCTGCCGCCGGAACTTGCCGCCATACCGGCGATCAAGCCGGGCAGCCGCAATATCTGAGAGGGGCGGGATGATCGTCAGTATCGATCATTTCGTGCTGACAGTGGCGTCGATCGAGGCCACCTGCGCCTTTTATCAGCGCGTTCTGGGCTTTCGGCGCATCGATATGCCGGGCCTGCCGACAGCGCTGGCTTTCGGCAACCAAAAGATCAATGTCCACGAGGTCGGCCGCACCTTCGAGCCGAAGGCGAAGTCGCCGACGCCCGGATCCGGTGATTTCTGCCTGATCACCGATCGGCCGCTCGGCGAACTCCTCGCCAGTCTCGAAGCCGATCGTGTGGCGGTGGAACTTGGACCAGTAGAGCGGATCGGCGCACGCGGCCGCATGATGTCTGTCTATTTCCGCGATCCCGACGACAATCTGATCGAGGTCAGTGAATATCTGGAATAGCCGCCGTTAAATCCGCGCGAGATCGAGCAGCATTGCGCAGCGCCGGCTCACCGGCATGCCGTGCGCGGCTTCCTGTCTCAGCCACCCGGCGAGCCGCGCATCGATCCGCGCATCCTCCAGGACGCGGAATCCGAACTTTCGGTAGAACGGCACGTTCCAAGCAACATCGCGAAATGTCGTCAGCGTGATCGTTGCAAGGCCGCGCCGCCTGGACTCCTCGATGACGGTCTCCAGCAGGGCTCGGCCGATGCCCGAGCCTTGCCACTCAAAACGAACGTCGAATTCCAGGATATGCAATGCATCGTCCTCAACGCTGGCGCTCAAGAAGGCGATGGCGCGGTCGCGCTTGTCCGTGGCGACCCAGCATGTGCCCTCCGTGATCAGCGCGCGGTGCCGCTCGACGCTCATATTGCCGTCTTCGGCGATCCAGGCGAGGTCCGGTATGGAACGAAACGCCAGCCCGGCGGATTGCCCGATATCGGGCAACTCTTTCGCCTCGTCGTCGCGCGCTGGTCGAATGGTGGCCATGCCGGCCGTCCTTCTTTTCCTCAGTTTCGCCTCAATGGCGATCTTGTTACCCCCTGCGGCAGACCATCGCGGCAGCGTTTCGTTGTTCCGAAGGCAGCCTGTCGCTATATCAAAGTCGTTGTTGCCTTTCTGCGCCCCGGAAGCGCAAGATAAGTTGCTGTGACCTGGCTTGGGGTGGCAGGACGGCGGGTATTGGTAGATCAGGAATTGGAATAGAGTGCTTTTTCGACGCCGCGAGCCTGATGGCCTCTTGGAGCGGGTGCGTACCTATCTATGGCCGCGCCGGTCGTTTTCGCGCTCGCTGCAGTACTTCTCCAAGCGCATCCTGCGGCTGAAGGCCACGCCGCATGCGGTGGCGGCCGGCGTCGCCGCTGGCGTCTTTGCTTCGTTCTTTCCGGTGGGTTTCCATTTCGCCATTGCCGCGGTGCTGTGCTGGCTCATAGCCGGCAATCTGGTGGCGGCCGCACTTGGCGCCGTATTCTTCGGCAATCCTCTGACGTTCCCGCTGCTGTGGGGCGCCTCCTGGGAGACCGGCAAGCTGATCCTGCACAGCCGCCTGCCGGCGCACGGCCCGCCAGCACATCTGGGCGAGATGCTGCACAACCTTTCCTTCGCGCAATTGTGGGCCCCGGTGCTGAAGCCGATGCTGATCGGTGCGATACCGCTTGGACTGGCCTTTGGGGTTCTGTTCTACGCCATCACGCGCTGGGGCATGAACGCCTTTCGCGAGCAGCGGCGCAAACGGCTGGCAGAGCGCGCGGCCCGCCATGAGCAATCGTCTCACCCAAACGCAAGCATCGGTTCCACCGCGCGATGATCATCGGCATCGGCAGCGATCTGATCGATATCAGACGCATTGAAAAGTCCTTGGAGCGCCATGGCCAGCGCTTTATCCAGAGAATCTACACCGAAGTCGAGCAAGCCCGCTCCGAAAACCGTCGGGCGCGGGCGGCCTCCTACGCCAAGCGCTTCGCAGCCAAGGAGGCCTGCGCCAAGGCACTGGGCACCGGCCTGGCGCAGGGCGTGTTCTGGCGCGACATGGGTGTCGTCAATCTTCCGAGCGGCGCGCCCACCATGGCACTGACCGGTGGCGCCGAGGCGCGGCTGAACGCGATTCTGCCAAAGGGCCATCGGGCGATGATCCATCTCACCATCACGGATGATTTTCCGCTTGCTCAAGCCTTTGTGATCATCGAAGCGTTGCCCGTCGAACAAGCGCCACATTGATTGCATCTGACCACCGGCATGACGTTGCCCAGCGCGCGCCGAGACTCTATACCATCCAACGCACAATCGAGGACGACATGAGCGTGGCTGAAAAACCCCAGAAGAAATCCGGCGGGCTTGGCGAAACCGTCAGCGTCATCGTCCAGGCGCTCTTGCTTGCCTTGGTCATTCGCACGCTCTTGTTCCAACCCTTTTCCATCCCGTCGGGTTCGATGCGGCCGACGCTGCTCGAGGGCGACTATCTCTTCGTCACCAAATGGTCCTACGGCTATTCCCGTTATTCGCTGCCCTTCGGCCCGGACATCTTCTCGGGCCGCATCTGGGGCTCCGAGCCGAAGCGCGGCGATGTGGCTGTGTTCAAGTTCCCGCCAGACCCGTCCGTCGACTATATCAAACGTGTGGTGGGCCTGCCTGGCGACAAGATCCAGGTGAAGGACGGCCAGCTGTTCATCAACGGCGTCGGCGTGCCGCGCGTGAAGACCGGACAGATCGACAATCCCGACATCACCGAAAAGGATTATCCGATCGACGTCTATCGCGAGACGCTGCCCAACGGCGTCAGCTACGATACGCTGGATCTGTCGCCGAACTCGATCGGCGACAACACGCGCGAGTTCGATGTTCCGCCCGGTCACTATTTCATGATGGGCGACAACAGGGACAACTCCGCCGACAGCCGATTCTCCGTCGGCTACGTTCCGGCCGAAAACCTGGTTGGCCGGGCCAACCTTGTTTTCTTCTCGATCGCCGGCAAGGCGAGCCCGCTCGAAATCTGGAAGTGGCCGTCGCTTATGCGTGCTTCGCGCCTCTTCCACTTCGTTAATTAGGGTCATGGCGGCGACAAGACGGCTGACCGCCGACGCGCTCGCCGAAGCGCTGGTGGAGCGCACGGGCCATGCCTTTGCCGACCGCCGGCGCCTGCAGCGTGCCTTGACCCATGCCAGCGCCCGCGGCGCCAATGCCGGCACCGACTATGAGCGCTTTGAGTTCCTGGGCGACCGGGTTCTCGGCCTCGTGGTGGCCGATATGCTGCTGGCCGCGTTTCCCGATGCGGCGGAAGGCGAATTGTCGCTGCGGTTCAACGCGCTGGTCAATGCCGAGGCGCTGTCGGAGATCGCCGAACATATTGGTCTGCCGGAGCTGATCCGCGCCGGATCCGACGTTCAAGGGCTCAAGGGACGCAAGCGCGTCAATCTGCGCGCCGACGCGCTGGAATCACTGATCGCCGTGCTCTACCTCGACGGAGGGCTGGAAGCGGCGCGCGCTTTCATCCACAAATATTGGCAGCCGCGCTCGCAGGCGTCGGGTGCCGGCCGACGCGACGCCAAGACCGAGTTGCAGGAATGGGCGCATCAGGCGGCAAGCGCCGTGCCCGTCTACCGCATCGATAGCCGCGAGGGGCCGGATCACGATCCGCTGTTCACCGTCAGTGTCATGGTTGGTGGGTTTCAGCCGGCTGTCGGCAGCGGCCGCTCCAAACGCGAGGCCGAGCAGGCCGCCGCCGCCGCCCTTCTCATTCGTGAAGGTGTCTGGATCGATCAGGGAGACGCGGCATGACAGCCACGGAAGACACGGTTCCGGCCGCGCCTGCGGCCGTTACGCATTCCGGCTTCGTAGCGCTGATCGGTGCGCCCAATGCCGGCAAGTCGACGCTGGTCAACCAGCTTGTCGGCGCCAAGGTGTCAATCGTCACCCACAAGGTGCAGACGACGCGTGCCATCGTCAGAGGCATCGCCACGCACGACAACGCGCAGATCGTCTTCGTCGATACGCCGGGCATCTTCAAGCCGAAGCGGCGTCTCGACACGGCAATGGTGACGACAGCCTGGGGCGGCGCCAAGGATGCCGATATCGTGCTGCTCCTGATCGATGCCGAGCGTGGCATTAGAGGTGATGCCGACGCCATTCTCGAACGCCTGAAGGATGTGCGCCAGCCGATGGCGCTGATCCTCAACAAGGTCGACCGCGTCAAGCCGGAGGCGTTGTTGGCGCTGGCGGCAGCAGCGAACGAAAGAGTGCCGTTCAAGCGCACCTTCATGGTTTCGGCGCTGACCGGCTCGGGCTGCAAGGACCTCCTCGATTACCTTGCCGAGGCGCTCCCGGTGGGGCCCTGGTATTATCCGGAAGACCAGATCTCCGATCTGCCGATGCGCCAGCTCGCCGCCGAGATCACTCGCGAGAAGCTCTATCTCAGGCTGCATCAGGAACTGCCCTATTCCTCGCACATCGAAACCGAGAAATGGGAAGAGAAGAAGGACGGCTCGGTGCGCATCGAGCAGGTCATCTATGTCGAACGCGACAGCCAGAAGAAGATCGTGCTCGGCCACAAGGGCGAGACCATCCGTGCCATCGGCCAGGCGGCGCGTATGGAAATCGCCGGCATCCTCGAGCAAAAGGTGCATCTGTTCCTGTTCGTCAAGGTGCGCGAGAACTGGGGCGACGATCCCGAACGCTACCGTGAGATGGGGCTCGAGTTTCCGCACTAGGATGGATGGATAGCAAGTCGAATATCGACGCAGCTTTGGTCAGCCGGTTGATCGCGGCGCAGTTTCCTCGCTGGAGGGATCTTGCGGTTCGGCCGATTGAACCTGGCGGATGGGACAACAGAAGCTTTCGTCTCGGCGACGAGATGACCGTTCGGTTGCCCAGTGCCGCCGCCTATTCCCTGCAAGTGGAGAAGGAACATCGCTGGCTGCCGAGGCTGGCGCCGCTGTTGCCGCTGCCCATCCCCATACCGCTGGCGATGGGAGCCCCGGCCGAAGGCTATCCGTGGCATTGGTCCGTCTACAGGTGGATCGAAGGTGAGACTGCAAAGCGCGAGCGTATCGCCAACCTGTCGGAATTCGCGGCGGACCTGGCCGGCTTTCTGGTTGCGCTGAAGCGGATCGACCCGGCTGGCGGACCGGGGCCGGGCCAACACAATTTCTTTCGCGGCGGGCCGCTGAACGTCTATGACGGGGAGACGAGACAAGCGATCACGGCGCTCGACACCCGTATCGACGCCGGCGCGGCAAGCGCTGTCTGGGAAACGGCTCTTGCCGCCCCTTGGCAAGGCCCGCCCGTCTGGTTCCACGGCGATGTCAGCTGGGGCAATCTTCTGGTTGAACACGGCAGGCTAAGCGCGGTGATTGACTTCGGCACCTCCGGCGTCGGCGAGCCCTCATGCGATCTGGCGATTGCCTGGACATTGTTCGAGGGAAAGAGCAGGGGGGCGTTCCGCGCTGGCCTCGGCGTCGACGACGCGACCTGGGCGCGCGGCCGCGGCTAGGCACTGTGGAAGGCGCTGATCACCGCCGCCGGCGAGATAGACATCAACTCGGCCGAGATCGAACAATCCTGGCGCGTGATCGACGCGGTGCTGGCCGACCACAAGCGCCGGTAATAATGACCCAAACCGTTGGCTGGTGGCTATCGACCAGGGACGCCGAGGTTCCGTTGGGTCGACTTCTCAGTTGGCCAGCGCGGATTCTTGCAGACGAGTCCGCCGACGTCGGATTGATCTTCCCATCATGGCCTGTGGTCCGTCCCGGCGTGCCCGTGACCCGCTGAAAAGACTCCTTCGAGGGGATCGGCTTCGGTTTCACGTGGCTGGGGAATGGCTAGGTAGAAACGACCATGGAAGTGGGTTTATTTACGCGAAGTTTCTCAAACAATTGGTGTTCGTAGAATATCATCATAAAATTGGAACATACAGGGAATTATTACGGAAATATGACAATGTTCCACTTGTGCGGTGCCGTGGTTTGAAGTGAATTCGCCAGTGCTATTTCTGCAACACAGATTTAATCTACGTCATCAATCCCGAATGTTTGTGGAATTGTCATTGAAGGCGGAAGATTGATGGGTATGTTCGCCGCGAAAAGGGGACGCGGTGCGGGCCTTTTTCGTTGTGGTGAGGCGGGAAAATATATCCGCCAACCAAAATCCGAAGCCATTTTTAACTTTGACTGGAGAGGTCAGAAAATGAACATCAAGAGCCTTCTTCTCGGCTCAGCCGCGGCACTGATCGCGGTCTCCGGCGCTCGCGCCGCCGACGCTGTCGTCGTCGCCGAGCCGGAACCCGCTGAATACGTCAGGATCTGCGACGTCTACGGCGCCGGCTACTTCTATATCCCCGGCACCGAGACCTGCCTGCGCATCGGCGGCTATCTCCGCTATGACATAGGCGTCGGGGACAGCGGCACGCTGGATGGCGTCAACAACGTTGCCGATCACATGGAC
The DNA here is from genome assembly GCF_006442495.1 of Mesorhizobium sp. B2-1-3. Taxonomy (NCBI): domain Bacteria; kingdom Pseudomonadati; phylum Pseudomonadota; class Alphaproteobacteria; order Hyphomicrobiales; family Phyllobacteriaceae; genus Mesorhizobium; species Mesorhizobium sp. B2-1-3. Next base: position 102,941 of record NZ_VFWL01000005.1, on the reverse strand, counting down.
GGCGATAGCCACGACACCTACTACAAGAACATGCGCTTCGCGCTGAAGACCTGGACCGGCCAGGAAACCGAGCTCGGTACGTTGAAGACCTACACCGAGACTCGCTTTCAATTTGGCAACAGCAGCGGCGACTATGAGACCGGCGGCACTGGCTGGCAGGCCGGCAACAAGGCGACGACCCTCAACTTCGCCTGGATTCAGCTCGGCGGCCTGCGCGTCGGTAAGGATGAAACGGCATACGATTCGTTTATCGGCTATGCCGGCAACGTCATCCAGGACACGATCATCCCGTACGGTATCAAGGATACCAACGTCGTGCAGTACTATTTCGACGCTGGCAGCGGCTTCTCGGCCGTGGTCTCGCTCGAAGAAGGTACCGGCGTCAACACGATCGACAGCTATGTTCCGCATGTCGTCGGCGGCTTGAAGTACAAGGGCGACTGGGGTGCGGTCACCGGCGTCGTCGCCTATGACAGCAATTACGAGGAAGTGGCCGGCAAGGTTCGCTTGGACGTCAATGTCGGCAAGGAACTGACGCTGTTCGTCATGGGCGGCTACGGCACCAACGACAACATCAACGACTTCGGCACGGGCCGCACCCAATACAAGCCGTGGGGCGGAAACTGGGCGATCTGGGGTGGCGGCACCTACAAGTTCAACGACAAGACCTCGTTCAACGCCCAGATCTCCTATGACGACTGGAAGAACCTCGGCGTCGCTGCCAACGTCGCATACACGATTGTGCCCGGTTACACGATCACGGCTGAAGTCGATTACCTCAATGCAGGAAAATTCGACGACGCCGACTTCAACAACTGGACCAAGGCCGACAAGAAGAGCAGCGTCGGCGGCATCCTCCGCTTCCAGCGCTCGTTCTAACGGATCGACTGACCCCACCAGACCCGCCCGCAGCTGTGCTGCGGGCGGCTTTTTATGCACCCTTGCGAGAGCCAGCCCAGGCACCAAGCCCGTACCTTGATTTCGCCACCCGATCGGTGAAATGCTCCAGGCATGGAATGGCGCGACGAGGGAATCATTCTCGGCACCCGCAAGCATGGCGAAACCAGCGCCATCCTCGAGGTGATGACGCGTGCGCATGGCCGCCATCTCGGCCTCGTGCGTGGCGGGCGCTCGCGCAAGCAGCAGCCTGTTCTCCAGCCCGGCAACCGTGTCGACCTGCTTTGGCGGGCGCGCCTTGATGAGCACCTCGGCACGTTCCAGGCCGAAGCGATCGAGATGAATGCGGCCAGGTTGATGGAGAGTGCGGTCGCCGTGTATGGCCTGCAGACCATGGCCGCGCATCTGCGCCTGTTGCCCGAGCGCGACGCCCATGGCGGCCTCTACGAGGCGCTGTCGGTGATGATCGTGCATCTCGATGACGTCGATGCGGCCGGCGAACTGGTGGCCCGTTTCGAGCTCCTGATCCTCGACGAACTGGGTTTCGGTCTCGATCTCAGCCAGTGCGCCGCGACCGGCACGCGGCAGGATCTTGCCTATGTCTCGCCGAAATCGGGCCGAGCGGTGTCGCGGGAAGCCGGCGCGCCTTGGCGCGACAAGATGCTGGCGCTGCCGGCCTTCCTGCGTGGCTCCGGCCTGCGCGCCGATCCGGCGGCGATCCAGGATGCCTTCCGGCTCACCGGCTTCTTCTTCACCCGTCACGTCTACGAGCCGCGCGGCATCGAGCAGCCGGACGCGCGCTCCGGCTTCCTCGCCGCGCTGCGCAAGCACCACACGACAAAAGGCCTGTCGGGAGAAACCGCCGCGAGAGAAATCATCACATGAGCGAAGTGGAACTTTATCCAGGCCGGGTCTCGCCGCTCGGCCTCGGCACCATTCCGCATGCCGACATGCTTGCCTACACCGGCCTGGAACTTTTGCAGCGCATCATCGATGGCAAATATCCGGCGCCGCCGATTTCCTTCCAGCTCAGCTTCGCGCTGACCGAAGTCTCGGAAGGCCGTGCCGTGTTTCGGGGTGTGCCGAACGAGCGCCACCTGAACCCGTTGGGGGGCGTGCATGGCGGCTGGGCGGCGACACTGCTCGATTCGGCGCTTGCCTGCGCCGTGCAGACGCTGCTCGCAAAAGGCGAGGCCTATACGACGGCGGAATTCAAGGTGAACCTGACGCGGCCGATCACGCCCAGGACCGGAGAGGTGGTCTGTGAGGGCAAGGTCATTCACAAGGGCCGCACGCTGGCCGTTTCGGAAGCGACGCTGAAGGACGCCGGCGGCAAGCTGCTGGCTTTCGGCACCGAGACATGCTCGATCTTCCCGGCCTCCAATCTGGCGGCACGATAGGAATCGTCCTAAGGCGCACTGGGCGAGCGGTGATAACAGCGGATGTTATCCGGCATTTTGCCGTTCCACGAAATCGTCCAGGATCGCGCGCTGGCCTTTGAGTATCTTGAGACCGGCCTCCAACTCTGAAAACCAACCGGCCCGGTCAACTTCGGGAAATGCCTTCATGGATCCCGACCTTGGCGGCCACTCCATGGTGAACATGTTGCTTCTGATGGCATCGGTGTCGACATCGGCCTCGACGCTCCACGCACTCACGATCTTGCCGCCAGGCTGCCGATAACTGCCGACAGGCTGAAAGTCGCCGTTGATGGCGACGCCGAGTTCTTCTTCCGCCTCACGTCGGGCGGCTTTCAACTCGTCCTCGCCTTCGTCGACGAGCCCTTTGGGGATAGACCATGCCCCCTCGTCTTTTCTTGCCCAGAACGGTCCACCCGGATGGACGAGCAGGAACTGGAGGGCCCCGGCGTTTCGCCGGTAGATCAGCAGTCCTGCGCTTCGTTGCGGCATACGTATTCCCATGACGTCGCTTGGAGAACCCTTTGCGGCCAAGGTATCATAGGCCATCGGCTGCGGGTTTGGCAGGCAATGTTCCGGAAACCGGCCATTCGCAAGCGATGCCGAGGGCCAATGGGCGCAAGCCGCTGGCTTTCGACGCCGAAACATGCTCGATCTTTCCAGCCGCCGATCCGACGGCCGTTGGCTGGTCGTTTGCAGGCCACATTTGATTGTCAGTAGCAACTGGTCTGGTTTGGGGGAGCCGCCATGTTTGAAAGCCTGATCGGCCTTGTCGCCATCATCGCGCTGTTCGTCATCATTTCGCGCCAGCAGAGCCGCATCGGACTGATCGAGCGTGAGCTAGGCGCACTGCGGAGCCTCGTCCTTTCCGGCGCCGTGCCGCCTCTCGCCAAGCAGTCCGAACCGGCGGCGACCGAGGGCCAGCCGGCCGAAGCCGTTGTTGCTGCGGCCGTGGTCGTTTCGCCAACGGCCAGCGAGGCAGCCACCGGGCAGGCGCTGCCGGCTCTGGAAACCGACGCCGCGACGGACGAGGTCAAGCCGGGACCATGGACACCAGGCGAGGCGGCGCCCAAGGCAGCAGAATCCGAGCCTGTCGCAGCGGTGAAAGCGCCCGGCAAACCCGATATCGAAACGGCGCTCGGCACCCGCTGGGCGGTCTGGGTCGGCGGTTTGGCACTGGCGCTGGGCGGCCTGTTTCTCATCCGCTACACGATCGAAGCCGGAATTTTCGGCCCCGGTGTGCGGCTGACCATGGCCGGGCTGCTCGGCCTTGTGCTGATTGCAGCCGGCGAATTCATTCGCCGCACCGGCTTCAGGGTGCCCGTGCAAGGCGCCGCAGGCGCCTACATCCCGGCGATCCTGACTGCGGCGGGCGCCTTCATCCTGTTCGGCGCCGTCTATGCCGCACATGGCATCTACGGATTTATCGGGCCGGCGCTCGCCTTCACGCTGCTCGGCGCCATCGGCATAGCGACGATTGCCGCCGCCCTTGTCCACGGCCAGGCGCTGGCTGGTATCGGCCTCGTCGGCGCCATGGTGACGCCGATGCTGATTGCCTCTCAGGCGCCCAATCCCTGGGCCCTGTTCGGCTATCTGGCGATCGTGCTTGCCGCCAGCGGCGTCATTGCCCGCATGCGCGATTGGAAGTTGCTGATGACGGCGGCCTTTGTCGGTACCGGCATCTGGACGATCCTCTATATGACCGATGCGCCGGGCGCGAATTTATCCGTGATCCTGTTCGTGAACACCGTCACGCTGGCCGTGCTCGCCTTCGTCTGGCTCGGCCGCCGCAGCGACGAAGGCGGATCAGCCACGGCTTTCGACTGGCCGTCCGTCGCGCCGGGCCTGTTTGTTGCCCTCTCGGCGCTGGGCCTTTCGGTCGATCCGGCCTTCGTCGCTGCCGGCGATGCCTTGCCGGGAGCCGTCGTGCTCGCCGCGATGGTGGCCGTCGCGCTCTACCGCCCCCCGGCGCTGCCACTGCTCTATGCGGCGGGACTGGTGACGGTGCTGATCTATCTCGGGATCATCCCGCCGACTTCGATCGCTTCTGATTTTTCAGGCGACGTCTTGGGCATCGATGCCGTGCCCCTGGCGACATCGAACGCACTGACCTTGCGCATCGGTGTTGCGCTTGGCCTTGTCTTCATCGGCGCCGGTTTCTGGGCCGCCCGCAAATTTGCCGCTGCGACCCACTTCCGCGCTGCGTCATGGGCGGCGTGGGGCGTCATCGTGCCGTTGGTCGTCCTGCTGGCACTCTGGTTCACGTTCGGCAATCTCGACCGCGATCTTGCCTACGCCGCCGTGGCGGCGCTGCTGGTCGTGGTTTTCGCTGCCGGCGGCGAGTGGATCGCGCGCGGCGAGCAACCGCCGTTGCAGGGCAGGGCGGCCGTATTCTTCGCGCTCGGCGGAGCCGCGCTCGCAGGCCTGCTGATGCTGCATATGGCCTTCAGTTCCGGCTGGACAACCATCCTGCTTGGTGCGGCCGCAATCGTGCCGGCGCTGGCCACGCGCTGGCGTTCCTATCCGGTGCTCGGCTGGATTTCGGTCGGCGCGGTCGCGGCGGTGCTTGGACGTGTCATCTTCGATCCGACCGTCGTTGGCCCCGAGTTCCTGTCGACGACCCCGGTTTTCAACTGGCTGCTGCCGGGCTATGGCGTGCCGGCGCTCGCCTTCGCTTTCGCCGCCTGGCAACTGGCCCGCACCACCGACGGCCGGCCGCGCCTGGCCATGGAAGCTTCGGCGGCGCTGTTTGCACTGCTGACGCTTGCCATGCTGGTGCGCCACGCCATGCATGGCGGTGTCCTCAACAGCGATGCGCCCACACTTGCCGAACAGGCCATCTACACGCTGATCGCGATCGGCGCCGGCGCCATACTCGTGGCCATCGACAGGCGCTCGCCAAGTTCCGTGCTGCGCTACGGGTCCATGGCGGCGGGCGTGATCTCGGTCGCCTTCATCGTCGTGCAGCATTTCCTGGTGCTGAACCCGCTTTTCACCGACGAGTCGACCGGGCAGATCCCGGTCTTCAACCTGTTGTTCCTCGCCTATCTGCTGCCGGCGGTCGCGGCCGGAGGGCTTGCGCTCTATGCCCGCAACAAGCGGCCGAAATGGTATGCCGCCATGCTGGCGCTGGTGGCGGCCCTGCTTGCCTTCGCCTATGCCACGTTGTCGGTGCGGCGCCTGTTCAAGGGTGAGTTCATCGGCTTGTGGAGCGGCCTTGGCCAGTTGGAAACCTACACCTATTCGGCACTCTGGCTGATCATCGGCGTGGCGCTGCTGACCGCCGGCGTCTGGCTGAAATCGCAGGTGCTGCGCATCGCCTCGGCCGCATTGATTGCGGTCGCCGTACTGAAGGTGTTCCTCTTCGACATGTCGGAGCTGGAGGGTGTGCTTCGCGCGCTGTCCTTCATCGGCCTTGGCGCCGTGCTGATTGGCATCGGCCTGTTTTACCAGCGGCTTTTGACCAGGGTGGCGAAGGGGCGTGAGGGTTAGGATTGTTTGAATATTCAAAATGGAATATATGAATATTCACGGAGATATTCATATGCCGCTCTATATCCGCGACGATGAGGTAGATGCGCTGGCGACGAAATTGCAGCGCGAGACGAATGCGCCGAGCAAAACGGAAGCCGTGCGAACCGCGCTTTTGCACGAACTTGAACGAAGCCGCGCCCGCAAACCGCTGCGGGAGAGGATTGCCGTTCTTCAAGCGCAAGCAGCGGCGTTGGGGCCGTCCGACACCACCTTCGATATGAAGGCATTCATGGACGAGATGTGGGAAGACTGATGTTTGTCGACGCATCGGTTGTCGTTGCAATTCTCGCCAAGGAATCGGGTTGGGAGGAATTGCTGAAGCGGATCGCCGACGTCGACGGTCAGCTGTACATTTCAGCGCTTGTTCGGCTCGAAGCTACGCTTGCCCTCGGGCGAGTGAATGCCGGTGCCAAAAAGCCGACTCCCGGAATGCTGTCTGCGGCGCGCAATCTGGTCGATGCGTTCATTGTTGAGATCGACGCTCGCAATGTAACCATCAACGAGGATATCGGTGGGCGCGCCATTGATGCCAGCATCCGGTACAGCAAAGCGGTCGGTCATCCGGCCGACCTTAATTTTGGTGATTGCTTTTCCTACGCCTGCGCCAAGGCTCTTGATGTTCCGTTGCTCTTTAAAGGCAATGACTTTCTCAAGACCGATTTGGCGTAGTTGGCCTCCTGTTGATTGCGGGAATAAACCCGCCGCTCCCATCGTTACATCATTGCTTGGGTGACCGGGGCGGTGGACCGCTTCGCACTGGCTGCTTGCGTCGCGCCGCGAAGGCGCGTTCAATCTGATGAATAGGGCAATTCCGAAAACCAGCGGTCATGGACGAAAAGAAGGCAGCAATCCTCGGCGAAATACCGCGCCTGCGCCGCTACGCACGCTCGTTGTTGCGCGACCGCGATGCCGCCGACGATCTCGTCCAGGACTGTCTCGAACGGGCCCTCATGCGGCTCGACAACTGGCAGACGGGAGAAAGCCCCAGGAGGTGGCTGTTTACGATCATGCATCATTTGTTCATTGACCAGATGCGCAAAGTGAACCGGCGCGGCGAAGCCGCGATGCTGCCGCTGGAAGCGGGCGAGGCGATTGCACAGCCGGCCGAGCAGGTGGAAAGCATCGCCTCGCGCGAGATCGTTGACGCATTGCAGGCGATCAGCCCCGACCGCCGTGCAGCGCTCGTTATGGTCGCGATCGAAGGCTTTTCCTATGCCGAGGCCGCCAACATCCTGGGCGTGCCGGCCGGAACGCTGATGTCGCGCATTGCGCGCGGGCGCGAGGAGTTGCGCGGACTGCTGGACGACACGGCACGCCGCCGTTCGATAAGGATCGTCTAGAAATGATCCGCCGCGATTTCTCCGAACGCGACATCCACATGGCACTCGACGGCGAGTTGCCGGCCGATGAGCGCGCCGCCTATGACGCATGGCTCGACGCCACTCCCGAGATGAAGGCGAAAAGCGCCCGTTTCATCGCCGACAGGACGGCATTGCGAGATGCCTTCGCTGGCGTGATCGACGAGCCGGTGCCGGTGCGGTTGCGCAAGGTGGTGCTTGGCGAGACGCCAGCCAGGACGCCAATGCCACGCTCGCGCTGGTGGCTTGCTGCCGCCGCTGCCGGTCTACTGGCCGCGGGCGGGTTTGGCGGCTACTTTGCCGGCAGCGACGGTATTGGCCGGGAAGATCAGGCCGAGGATCAGTTGGCCGAGCAGGCGATCGCCGCGCATGTCATCTATGCCGCCGAGAAGCGGCATGCGGTGGAAGTGCCGGCAAGCGACAGGGACCATCTGCTGACCTGGCTGTCCAACCGGGTCGGATTGAAGCTGGTTGCGCCGGACTTGACCGGCAGCGGGTTCCAACTGGTCGGCGGCAGGTTGCTGCCGGCTGGCGAGAGCAAGGCGGCAATGCTGCTCTATGAAGACGACAAGGGCGAGCGCATATCGCTCTTTGTAACGGCCGAGTCGGTGGAGAACGCCAGGGGGACCTACGCTTCGGCGCAAGCCGGCCCGCAGGCGGTCTACTGGCTGGACAAGGGCTATGGCTGCGCTGTCGTCGGCTCAGTGCCGCGCGAGCAATTGGCCATCGTGGCCAAGAGCGCCTACAGCCAGCTTCTGGCCGGCTTGGCGAGTTGAACAGCATCGTTTTTGGCGCCGCCGCCTACTCGAAAACGGTGACCTGGTTCAAAGCCTTTGTCCTCCCGGGCTGGCGCCGAATCTGTCACAATTCGGCCCTAATCGAGGTGCGATAGCGCTGGATGGGCGCTGCCGTTTTGGGCTGGTGTCTGGACGTTTCGAATAGGGCCTTCATCACAACCCAATCGAGGTTTTCCAAGCCCGCATGCCTGCCGAGATCCGCACGGCCCGCGCGACTGACGTCGATGATCTCGCCGCCATCGAGAAAGCTGTTTTCTCCAGCGACCGCATTTCCCGTCGCTCCTTCCGACAGTTCATCGAGCGCGAGACCGCCGAGACGCTGGTCGCCGAAAGAGATGGCCGCGTCGCCGGTTATGCGATTGTGCTGTTTCGCAAGGGCAGCGGCGTGGCGCGCCTTTATTCGATCGCCACCAGTCCCTTTTTTGGCGCCCTCGGCATCGGCCGCCGGTTGCTAGTGGCGGCGGAGGAGGCGGCCTTCGAACACGACCGCATGATGCTGCGCCTAGAAGTGCGGGAGGATAATGCCCGCGCCATCGGCATCTACGAGCAGGCCGGCTACCGCAAGATCGGCCGCGAACCCGGTTACTACGAGGACGGCGCCACGGCACTGCGCTACGAGAAGACCTTGCGCGGCGAACTTCCGGCCGCCACGAGCGTGCCATTCTACCAGCAGACCTGCGAATTCACTTGCGGTCCCTGCTGCCTGATGATGGCCATGGGCAATTTCGATCACGACTTCGTACCGGACCCGGTCAGGGAAATTCGTCTTTGGCGCGAAGCGACGACCGTCTTCATGATGTCGGGCCCGGGTGGCTGCGAGCCGTTCGGCCTCGCGGTCGCCGGCTATGAGAGCGGCCTTGCGGCCGAGATTTACGTGTCGTTCTACGGCGCGTTGTTCCTCCAGTCGGTGCGCAGCGCGGACAAGCGCCGGGTGATGGAACTGGCCCAGGTCGACTTTCGCCGACGCGCGGAACTTTACGGCATCCCGGTGAATTACCGTTCATTCACCATCGACGACATTCGCGCCGCGATCGCGAAAGGAAAATTGGTGCTGGTGCTGATCAGCGGCTTCCTGATGTTCGGCAAGAAGGTGCCGCACTGGGTGTTGGCCATCGGCGACGACGGCGACCATATCCTGATCCACGATCCCTGGGTTGAGGACGAGAGGCAGGAGACCATCCTTGATGCCGCCAACATTCCCGTGCCTTACGGCATCTTTATGAACATGGCGCAGTTCGGCCGCGACGGACTGCGCGCCGCCATCACTCTGGGGAAGCGCTGATAACAATGACCTGGGTTATCTTAACTGGCCGGCAGAGCGATCTCGACCAGGTGGCGACACCGCACAAGATTATCACCAACCGCGACTATCTCGCGCATCCGGCGCTGTTTCGCGGCCAGCGTCCCAAGGTCATCAACCTGTCGAACAATTACGGCTACCAGAGCCGCGGCTATTATGCCTCGCTGCTGGCGGGTTCGCGCGGCCACAAGGTCATCCCGACCGTAGAAACCATGATCGATCTGTCGGAGCGCAAGCTTTACGAACATGCGCTGCCCGAACTGGAGCTGGCGCTCAACAAGTGCCGCAAGGATCTTGGCGGCGCTTTTCCGGCGAAGGTCTGCATCTTCTTCGGCATTGGCCCGTCCAAGGTGTGGGACCGATTCGCCAAGCTCCTGTTCGACTGGTTCCGCGCGCCGGCGCTCGAGGTCCACATCAAGGACAGCGCCGAGTGGGCCTCGATCCGCAAGATCGGCTTTCATCCCCTGGCGCGCATGACCGAGGAGGAGGAGAGCTTCTTCCTGCAATGCCTGGACACCTATACCAATCGCGAATGGCGCGACACCAAGGGCCGCACGCCGGCGCGCTACACTTTCGCCACGCTGGTCGATCCGCATGAGGAATTGCCGCCCTCGGAAATCTCCTCGCTGCGCTACTGGGCCAGGATCGCCGAAAAGATGGGCGTCGAAATCGAGCCGATCACCAAGAGGGACCTCGCCAAGCTCGCCAATTACGACGCGCTGTTCATCCGCGAGACCACCTCGATCTCCAACCATACCTATCGTTTCGCGCGCCGCGCCCAGCAGGAAGGCATGCCGGTCATCGACGACCCGCTGTCGATGATCCGCTGCACCAACAAGGTCTATCTCAACGAGCTGATGGCCTACAACAAGGTGCCGGTTCCGCCGACCGTGATGATAGCCGGCACTTCCGACCTTGAACTGGCGGCGCAGACGCTGGGTTTTCCGCTGGTGCTGAAGATCCCGGATTCCTCCTTCTCGCGCGGCGTCAAGAAATGCGCCAATTTCGAGGAATTGAAGACACTCGCCACCGAATGGCTGGAGGATTCCGATCTTCTGATCGCGCAGAAATTCATCCCGACCGAATATGACTGGCGTGTCGGCGTGCTCGGCGGCCAACCGCTGTTTGCCGTACATTACCTAATGGCCAAGAAGCACTGGCAGATCGTCAACCACAAGGCCAGCGGCAAGCCCGACCAGGGCGGCATCAAGACCTTCACGCTGAAGGAGACGCCGCCCCATGTCGTCGAGACGGCAGTCAAGGCGGCGCGCTGCATCGGCGACGGCCTCTACGGCGTCGACCTCAAGGAGACCAAGGACGGCGTCTTCGTCATCGAGGTCAACGACAATCCCAACCTCGATCATGGCTGGGAGGACTCCGGCGAGAAGGACGAGGTCTGGGTGCGGCTGACGCAATGGTTCCTGGAACGTTTGGAGCGGCCGGGCCGATAATTATCCGATTGGGGCAGAGATGCTGTTTTTGGTGACCGAGGATTTTCGCGGCTGCGACCGCAAGGAGATCTACCGCCGCTTCCGCGAATACGGTCGCCTGAAGCCCGAGGAGCTTCTGGTGCACCATAGCTGGATCGCGGCGGACATGAGCCGCTGTTTCCTGCTGGTGGAGACCGACGACGTCACGCTGCTGCAGCGCTGGGTGATCGAGTGGGCGGATCTGGTGGAGGTCGAGATCGTGCCGGTGGCGGCGAACAAGGACATGGTCGAGGCATTGAGCGGGCACCTCTGACCATCGCCGCTTGCCGGCTCAGCGGAGCGCTGGCGAGGCCACCACGCGCTGGCATTCATCGACCAGCCATTCACGGAACGCCGCCACGACGTCCCTTCTTGCGCTCCGCTGCGGAATCGTCAGGCAATAGGGCTGGCGCAGCGCAATCGCCTTGGCGACAGGCCGGACCAGCCGGCCGTCCTCCACGGCCTCGGCGCAATAGATCCCTTGCGCCAGCGCCACGCCCAGTCCCGAAATGGCGAGGTCGAGCGCCGCGCGCGAGGAGTTTGCCGACAGGCCGCGCTGAATGCCGCGCCCAGGCGCTATGCCGGCCGCCTCGAACCAGCTGCGCCATGAGGGAAAGGATGCGCCGGTCGGTCCCCAGTCGGTGTGGATCAGGGGCAGCCCGGCGAGCGGACCGCCATCCGCCTCCAGCACGCTGGCGAGCTTTGGCGCGCAGACGGGATAGACCGCGTCCTGGACAATGTCCTCGATCGGGTGCTCATGATAGTGCGGACCGTAGGAGAGCCTGAGGTCGATCAGGTCGCGGTCGAACGACACCGGGTCGTCATCGCCCCTGAGAGATATGTCGACGGCACCGTGGATGGCGATGAAGCCGGCAAGGCGCTCGGAAAGCCAGCCCATGGCCATGGACGGAGGGACCGAGACGACGAGCCGCGGGCGGAACGCATCGCCTGCAAGCTGGCGCGAGACGCTGCCGATTTCCTGGAAGGCCATGGTCAATCGAGGCAGCATCTCGACGCCAGCCTCGCTCAGGACGACACGCCGGTTGGCGCGGTGGAAAAGCTTGCGGCCAACTTGCTCCTCGACGATGCGGATGAGCTGGCTGACTGCGGCGGCCGAGACCGAAAGCTCTTCCGCCGCCGCGGCGAAGCTGCCGGTGCGCGCAGCCGCCTCGAAGGCCTGAAGACCTCGCAACGATGGCATTGCAACCATGGCGGTGACCAAAAAGATAAGTTCAGCTTATCTATATTGCAGAAATCCTCGTTGTTAGAAAGGTTTCTTGCTGGGGTATGCTGACCGAATGAATTCAATCGGCCGGAATGCCCCTATGGATCATCGTGACGTGATCGCCTCGCTGACGAATGAGGAGCGCAGCCGGCTAACCGGCAAGTCGGATGGGCCCGGCCTTGTTCAGCTCGCTTTCCACCTCGGCGCGATCCTGCTCCTCGGATCGTTGATCGCCGCCAAGGTGCCGTTCTGGCCGCTGCTGATGCTGCCGCAAGGCATACTGATCGTGTTCCTGTTCACGCTGCTGCATGAGACGGTGCATCGCACGGCTTTCGAAAGGCAATGGCTGAACGACGCAGTCGCGCGTGTCTGCAGCCTGGCGATCGCGCTGCCGGCCGACTGGTTCCGCTATTTCCATTTCGCCCATCACCGTTTCACACAGGATCCCGAACGCGATCCGGAGCTGGCTTTCCCGAAGCCGGAAACCTGGCGGCAGTACCTGGTCCACGTTTCCGGACTTCCAGTGTGGTTGGGGCATTTGAAGACGCTCTACGCCAATGCCGTGGGACGTTGCCAGGACAGCTACGTGCCCCCCAAGGGGCGTTCGAAGGTACGCGCCGAGGCGCGCGCGATGATTGCCTTCTACGCCGTCGTGCTGATGCTCGCGCTGTGGTTCAAGGCGACGGTGCTGCTCCATGTCTGGATCTTTCCCGCGCTGCTCGGCCAGCCGTTCCTGCGGCTCTACCTGTTGGCCGAGCATGGCCGCTGCCCCTTCGTCGCCAACATGCTGGAGAACACCAGGACGACGCTGACCAACTGGGCTGTGCGCAAGCTTGCCTGGAACATGCCCTTCCATGCCGAGCATCACGCCTATCCGGGCGTGCCCTTCCACCGGTTGCCGGAGTTTCACGCGCTGATCGAGCGGCATCTGAAGGTTGTCGAGCCGGGTTATGTCAGCTTCCACGAAAAATACATCGAGACGCTGCGCTGATTTATGGCGTCAGCCGGTCTGGCTGCGCACCGCGCTCGATTTCAACAGGTGCTGAATCTCCGCCGCCTTTGACGGCACGCCGATCAGATAGCCTTGCGCCTCAACGCAGCCGTTTCGGCGCAGCATGTCGAGCTGTGCTTCGGTTTCCACGCCTTCGGCGGTGACGGTGATGCCCAGTTCGGCGCCCAGCCCGATGATCGTGCGCACGATCGCTGCGGTGTCGAGATTGCCGATGTCGGAGATGAAGGAACGATCGATCTTGATCTTGTCGACGGGAAAGCGCCTGAGATAGCCGAGTGAGGAATAGCCGGTGCCAAAGTCGTCGAGCGCGATGCGGATGCCGAGTTCACGCAACTGTCGCAGCGTCTTCAGGACGGCTTTGCTCTCGTCCATCAGCACGGTTTCGGTGATCTCCAGTTCCAGTCGTCTGGCCGGCACGCCCGAAAAGGCCAGGGCAGAGATGACGCTGCGAGCAAAGCCGCCGCTTTTGAGCTGCACGGCGGAGACATTGACCGCAATGCGCAGGCCAGGTGGCCAGGCTGCCGCCGTCGCACAGGCCTTTCTCAGCGCCCATTCGCCAAGCGGCACGATCAGCCCGGTTTCCTCGGCGACCGGAATGAATTCGTCCGGCGCCACAGTGCCGCGCGACGGCGAATGCCAGCGCATCAGGGCCTCGGCGCCGACAATCTCGCCCGAAGCTATGGCCATGATCGGTTGGAAATCGAGATCGAATTCCCGGCTCGGCAGCGCCGTATCGAGATCGGCTTCGAGCGCCCGGCGCGCGCGCACCGTGGCATCCATGCCGGGCTCGAAGAAACGGTACAGGTTGCGCCCTTCGCTTTTTGCCCGGTAGAGCGCCATGTCGGCGTTTGTCAGCAATGTATCGGCGTCCCTGCCATCGCCGGGAGAAAGCGCGATGCCAACGCTGACGCCCACATGCATGTCCCGGCTCTTGTCATGAAATGGTTTGGCGATGGCCTCGACAATGCGTTTCGCCAGTTTTTCCGCGCTCGCCAGGCCCTCGACGTTGAATTGGACGATCACGAACTCGTCGCCGCCAAAACGGGCGACGATATCTGCGTCGTTGTCCACGCAGCGCAGCAGTCTTGCGGCCACGCCTTTCAGCAGCCGGTCGCCAGCCGGATGTCCCAGCGTATCGTTGACGACCTTGAAGCGGTCGAGGTCGAGCGAGAAGATTGCCAGCGGTCCCGCGGCCGCATCCTCCAGTGCCCGGTCGAGCCGGTCGCGAAACACCGAGCGATTGGGCAACCCGGTCAGCACGTCGTGATGCGCAAGATGGGTCATGCGCTCCTCGGCAAGCCTGCTCTCGGTCACGTCGTCGAAAGTGGCGACCCAGCCGCCGCCGCTCATCGGCCGGCGGGCAACCATCAGCGTTCGTCCGTCGGCGAGCCGGCGAGGGGTCGACCGCGTCTGGCCGGCCAGCACGCGAGCCTCGGTCCTCGAAACTTCGTCCTCGACATCTATGGGCGCATAGACGCCAAGGCGCACCAGCCGTTCGAGGAGTTCGCGGTGAGTCATGCCGAGCGGCAGATCCGCCTCGGTCACACCATAAAGCTCCAGGATGCGCTGATTGCGTACGATCAGCCTGCCGCCGGCGTCATACATCAGCAGGCCCTGCGACATGTTCGCGAGCGCCGCGTCGAAGCGGCGATGCTGTTCCTTGAGATCCTGTTCGGCGCGCCGCTGCTCGGTGATGTCTTCGTAGATCGAAACCCAGCCGCCCGATGCCAATGGCCGGTGCGAGATGCTGATGATGCGCCCATCAGAGAGCGCCTCCTCATAGGTCGAGGGTTTCGCTCCATCGATATAGGGCTTGCGGATGGCGTAAAGTTCTTCGGCGCTTTGCGAGGCGATGCCGACATCGACGCTGTGCCGCAGGATGTCGATGAAACGGATCCCCGGCTGCGCCACGTTGGCGTCGAGGCAGAAGATGTTGATATAGTTGCCGTTGCAGATGATCATGCGCTCGTCGGCGTCGAACATGCAAAGACCATGCGACATGTTCTCGACGGCGGCCGAAAAGCGTTCGTTTTGTTCGCGCAGTTCGTCTTCCATATCACGACGATCCACGCCTTCGGCCCCCTGTTCAGGGACGGTCGAACCATCCTTGTCGTCAACGACGGGCATGAGGCGTGCCTGCGGCTCGTGATCGAACACCGCACTGTCGGCTGTTCCGGTTAATTTAGCGTTTTCTACCCTACCGCCGTAGCAACCTTGCGCCGCGACTTCTCGATCGCGGAAAAACGCTTCAGGAAGGCATTCTGTGCCCAGGTTACCGAGCGCGGCGTGAAATCGAAGCGCTCGGCACTGAAGCCGCGTGGACGACCGAAGAACTCGGTCGCCTCCGCGGTCGAAAAGCCGGCGAGCAGCGTTGCCTCGAAATAGGCGGCGATCTGGTCCGCGCGCTTGATCTCCTTGCGCAGGCCGGCGCCTGGTTCCGGCGGCAGGGAGAAGCGCAGATGGATGGCGCGCTGCAAGCGCAGTTCACAGTCCTTGTAGCTGCCGCCCATCACCGATTTGAACGGCGAGATCATGTCGCCGATGACATATTCGGGCGCATCGTGCAGCAATGCCATAAGCCGGGCGTCCGCCGGCGCATCGGGCATCAGGTCGCAAAACAGCGCTTCCACCAGCAGCGAATGCTGGGCGACCGAGAAGGCGTGCTCACCGCTGGTCTGGCCGTTCCAGCGCGCGACGCGGGCGAGCCCATGGGCGATATCCGATATCTCGATGTCGAGAGGCGAGGGGTCGAGCAAGTCGAGCCGGCGGCCGGACAGCATGCGCTGCCAGGCGCGTGGCGGCGCACCGATGCGGTCGGCCGCCATCAGGCCTCCTCCGTGCCGGCGGCTTCCTGGGGAAAGCTGAAGTTGGCGAAAGGTGGAATGGCCACCGTAACCGGCACGTCTCCGGCCAGGATCGGCTGGCCGGCGTCGAGCGCTGTCTTGACCCTGTCGATACGGGCGATGCCGAGGCCGATCGTGCCGGCATTCGAGCCGAGAGTGCCCACCGATCGCCCGTCGACGGTCAATTCGGCGCCGGCCTCAGGCAAGGCCCGTTCGGCCCTGACGATCAGCACCCGCCGCCTTGCCGTGCCACGATGCTGCATGCGCGAGACGACCTCCTGGCCGACATAGCAGCCTTTCCTGAAGCCGACGCCACCGGTCTCGTCGAGCAGCACGTCATGCGGGAAGGCGTCGCCGAGCTGGTAGTCGGTGCCGCTCTCGGCAATGCCATGCGCGATGCGCAAGGCCTGCCATGCGGCACCGTCGTCAGTCTCTTGAGCGCTGCCATAGGAGCGGGTGACGCTTTCATCGCGAAAGCGCCGGTCGGCCAGCACGGTTGAATCCTTTTGTGAGGGAGCTGACTCATTTCCCCAGGCAATGGAGACAAGCGTCTGTTCGGATTTGGCAATCTCGACCTTGGCGCGCAACTTGTACAGCATCAGCCGGCGTACGAAATCGTCAGCGATGTCGGCGCGGCATTCGAGGCGGAACGCGTTTTCGCCGGCCCGTGAGATCAGGAAGTCAAACAGGATCTTGCCTTGCGGTGTCAAAAGCGCGCCCGGTTTTGCCTCGCCGGCGCCGAGCGCGTCGAGGTCGGTGGTCAGGATGTTCTGCAGGAAGTGTTCGGCATCAGGGCCGGAGATGGAGATGAGCGCGCGGTCTTTCAGCAGGGCAAAGGGCATGGGACGAATAAAAGCCTGATCTTGCAAAACGGTTGGCCATTACGTAAGCCGCTGACACTCCCCCCGCAAGAGATCGATCAGCATGGCCAACACCTACGACCTCATCCTGACAGGCGGCATGGTGGTCAACCATGACGGCGAGGGGCAACGCGATGTCGGCGTGAAGAATGGGCGCATCGCCGCCATCGGCGATCTGCGCCAGGCCTCGGCCGGCGAGACGATCGACTGCCGGGGCCTGCATATCCTTCCGGGCGTCGTCGACAGCCAGGTGCATTTCCGCGAGCCGGGACTGGAGCACAAGGAGGATCTGGAGACTGGATCTCGGGCGGCGGTGCTCGGTGGCGTCACCGCCGTGTTCGAAATGCCCAACACCAATCCATTGACCACCAGCGAAGAAACGCTTGCCGACAAGGTCCGACGCGGCACCGGCCGTATGCACTGCGACTTCGCCTTCTGGGTCGGCGGCACCCGCGACAACGCCAACGATGTCGCCGAGCTCGAGCGCCTGCCGGGCGCGGCCGGGATAAAGGTTTTCATGGGCTCGTCCACCGGCGACCTGCTGGTCGAGGACGATGAAGGCGTCGCCTCGATCCTCAGGAACACCCGCCGCCGCGCCGCTTTCCATTCGGAAGACGAGTTCCGGCTGCGCGAACGCCTTGGCGAGCGCATCGGGGGCGATCCTTCATCGCATCCGGTCTGGCGCGACGAGATCGCCGCCTTGCGCTGCACCGAGCGGCTGGTGCGCGTCGCGCGGGCCGCCCGTGCCCGCATCCACGTCCTGCACATCTCCACGGCCGAGGAGATATTGTTCCTCGAACAGCACAAGGATGTCGCCACCTGCGAGGCGACACCGCACCATTTGACACTGTCGGCGGACGACTACAAACGGCTCGGCACGCTGATCCAGATGAACCCGCCCGTCCGTGCCCCGCGCCATCGCGACGGCGTCTGGCACGGAATCGCGCAAGGCATTGTCGACGTACTCGGTTCCGACCATGCCCCGCACACATTGGCCGAAAAAGCAAAACCATATCCGGCATCGCCCTCGGGCATGACCGGGGTGCAGACGCTGGTGCCGATCATGCTTGACCACGTCAACGCCGGCAGGCTGACCTTGCAGCGCTTCGTCGATCTTTCAAGCCACGGCCCGCAGCGCATCTTCGGCATGGCCAGGAAAGGCCGTATCGCCGCCGGCTATGATGCCGATTTTACAATTGTCGACATGAAGCGGCGCGAGACCATCACCAATGCACAAGCCGGCTCGAAGGCCGGCTGGACGCCTTATGACGGCAAGGAAGTCACCGGCTGGCCGGTCGGCACTGTCATTCGAGGCCAGCGCATCATGTGGGAGGGCGAGATCGCGACGCCGGGCCAGGGCAGGGCAGTGGAGTTCTCCGAAGCGCCGCCCGCATAGGCATTTCACATCGTTGGATTTCTTAGGCACGATCCACTAAGTTGAGTGGGTTATGCGCACAGATATCACGCCAATGATTGTCCCCGCTGAGTTTCCGGAGCTACACGCACTCGTCTGGAGCCGCGATGCAACGCGCCCGATTCCTGCCGAGGAAGCTTTCGCCATCTACGAGCGCAACTGGCGGTTTGTCGATCAAGAGCGCCTTACAACATCTGAAAGGCTGCTTATCCAGAACCTGACGGAAAAATTCGGCCAGGGCTTCTTTTGACCACTGGCTGAAGTTTCGTTTCCTTCCTGATTTCTCCGCAACTGGAATATTAACGGGCCCGATGCAGCCATTCGACGAGGCGATCCGCACGAATAGGCACTCGCGTGTCCGAGTTTCAGTCGCCGGCGACGAAAAACGTCCATTGCCCAGCGGGCGTGATGCCGACGCGGTAGAAGATGTAGGCGCCGAACTGCTTCATGTCGTCGAAGTCACTCGCGGTGACGATCTTGAACAGCTCGACCCGTTGCCTGGCGTCGAGCTTGTCCAGGGGTAGAGCGAAGAAATACGGCCAGACATAGAGCTCTTGTGGCGTCCCGGCATCGACATGGACATAGCCGGCATTGAGCACCTCCTCCAGTATGGCAAGAATCTCCTGGCCATCCTGGTCGCCGGAGAGCCCCTTGAGGAAGGTAATGGCATCGCCATCTATGTCGGTCAGTGACAATTGGGTCATGCCGTCGCCCTTGCCGATCAAAGGCCTCAGTCTTTCGACGTCGCCGCTCTCGCAGGCTTCGATGATCAGGTCATGCATGCGCCGCACCGGTTCAGGCAGCTTGCCGAGGTCGTAGACGACCTCCGGCGTGGGCGCGTCGGGATCGACGCGCGGCCTGTTGGTGGCACCGTCGCCGTTCGGCGGGGTGACCGGCTCGGCCTTGTCCGGAGTGGTTGGCTGGCTGGTCGAAGATGGCGTTCCGACCGGATCGGGTATCGGCACGGTGCCTCCCGGCGACGACACGTCGTCGTCCACCATCGGTTGGACCGGCGACGGGAATTCTTCGCGCTTGATCTCGCTCAGCGCATAAGCGGGGCTGCTTGCCAGACACGCAACCAAGGGAATTGCGGCACTGCACGCGGCGAAACAGATGCAAAGGACCAAGCCGCGCGGCTTGCCTGACATCGAAAAATCCACTGCCCGTTTCTCCCTGCTTCCGGGCATGATGCCCGAGCGGCATTTGCCGTCAAAGAACCGGACGTCGGTTCAGTGCCGCAGCCGTTCGGGTTCGAAGGCGCCAGCAATGACCTTTTCACGCATGCGGTCGAGCAGGGCAAGGGCCGATGTCTCGCCGTTGGCGCGCAGCATTTCGCCGAACGCGGTTTCAAGCGCCGCTTCGGCGATGATCTCGGGTTCTATGCCTGCCGAAAGACCTTCGGCCCAGGCCTCGCTGTGGCTCTCCACCGCGGTCAGGCGCTTTTCTTCCCTGACCAGCGCGTCGATGTCGTTGACACCATGTTCCATAAGCGATGTCCACCCTTGCAAGCAGCGATCCGTCGATGGATCAGGCTTGATCTGTTCCGTTTACACGCAGCCGCAAATAAGTCTTTGTAAATACGACATTTTTTTGATCGTTCTTTACAGGAGGCCGGTTGCGCTTGCGAAGCTGCATTCAATCCTGGTCAAACTTAGCCGATTAGGCGTGCCTGCGGGGTGAAAACCTTCAGTTTGAGTTAATTCCACATCCGCGCGCTAACGTTTCATTAACGCTGTTGCATAAGCGCAACAAAAGGATTGCACCATGACAGTTCTCGACACAAGCTGGATATGCCCGCAGTCGTCGCCAATGGACCGGATATCTGTTGATGAAGGCCGGATGCGCTCTTGCGAGGGCACTTTGGGCGATATGCGCTAGTTGCCGTAGCGCGAGGCGATGTCGCGCGACAGGGTCTCGCCTTCCTTCATGTAGCGGCCGATGGCTTCGGTCGCCGACGCGGTGCATTGCGTGTAGGTGCCGCCGAATGAGCGGTAGCCGCGATTGAAGCTGGCGATGAAGCGGGCGCGCCGTTGCGGATCCGGGTTCTCCGATTCGAGCAGCTTCTGCATCTCGCCGCGCCACTGGTCGCCCTTTTCGCCGCACAGATTGCGCAGGAAATGCAGCGACCCCAGAACCTCCGCCAGCCGCATCAGCCCCGGTTCGAAGGGTGCCTCGGCGCTGAACGCCGGTCGTGCCGCCACAGGGCTGACGGCAAGGCATGTCGCGAGAAGGAGAGGAAGGCAACGCATAAGTCAATCTGGCCAAACAATTTGCCGCCTGCAAGGCGATTGTGCCGGGCGAATTCCGGATTTCAGGGTCGCTCAGGGGTTTGCGACGGCCGTCCGAGCAGTTCCTCGGCGACCGCGAGCACCGAACCGGCAAGCGGCAGATCAGCCATTTCGGCCAGCGTGTAGAAGGCGGCGGTCTCGGCGTCGTCGCTGGCCACGGCCTCGCCGCCGGCATGGGCCGCACCGAATACCGTCAGCAGGTAATCGACCGGATGCCCGTCGAGCGTGCCGTCGATGAGGATTTCGCGCAGCCGTCGGTAGTTTTCGGCCTGCAATTGCGTCTCCTCCAGCAATTCGCGCCGTGCCGCCTGTTCCAGCGTCTCACCGGCTTCGACCTTGCCGCCCGGGAATGCATAGAACCCTTGCGAGGGTTGTCGCGCCCGCTTGACCAGAAGCACGGCGTCGCCGCGCACAACGGCGACCGAGACCGCGGGAATGACTTTTCGCACTTCGTCCATGGATATCCGATCGCCCTGATTTACGGCAGCCTGTTGTGGACCGGCCGACGCCGGACAGCTTTAGCGGTTGCAGTGCTGCTGTTCCATCGCCACTTTCGAAACCGGACATCAGGACCAATAGACATGTGCGGACGTTTTGCCTTGACCGCGACACCGGACCAGACAGCCGCTTTCCTCGGGCTGGCGGAGGTGGAGCAGTTTCCTACGCGCTACAATATAGCGCCGACGCAGCCGGTGCTGATGGCGATCTCAGGCCCGCCGCGGGCGCCGGGTTCCAACCTGCCGGACCGCCGGCCGATGCTGGTGCGCTGGGGCCTGATCCCCGCCTGGGTAAAGGATGTCGGCGAATTTCCGCTGCTGTTCAACGCACGCTCCGAAGGCGTGATCGAAAAGGCCTCGTTCAAAGCCGCCATGCGCCATCGCCGGGCGCTGGTGCCGGCATCAGGTTTTTACGAATGGCGCCAGGCGCGGCCCGGAGAGGCGGGCGGCAGGAAGGGGCAGCCTTACTGGATCAGGCCGCGGCATGGCGGGTTGGTCGCCTTTGCCGGGCTGGTTGAAACCTATGCGGAACCGGGCGGCTCGGAGTTGGACACCGGCGCCGTTCTGACGGTCGAGGCCAATGCCGACATCGCGCATATCCATGACCGCATGCCCGTGGTGATCGCACCTGAAGACTTCACCCGCTGGCTCGATTGCCGCGGACTTGAGCCGCGCGACGTCGCCGACCTGTTGCGGCCGGCGCAACGCGACTTCTTCGAAGCGATTCCGGTCTCCGACCTCGTCAACAAGGTCGCCAACACCGGGCCGGAGATTCAGGAGAAGAGGGAGATCGGGCCCGAGCCCGAGAAGGTCAAGCGCCGGAAACCCGGCGCGGACGACAGTCAGATGACGCTGTTTTAGCAGGAACTCTGTTCGAGGTGCGGTTTGGCGCCTCGTTCCGACCCTTGGGCCGATCGCGCACTGCTTCAGGCAGCGCGGGGCGATACGATTTTCTGCACCGGCTTTTTCTTCTTCGCGGTGTGGAGCAGGGCGGCGACGATCGCGGCCGGGCCGATTGCGCGATAATGGTTTGCCAGCGCTGGTTGCTTGGCGCGGTTGGCTTCCTGCTTGCTTCGAGGCATGTGTCTCTTCCCAGATAACGTTTCCGTGTCTGCGTTTGGCGGCCGAATCCGACCAAATCGTGACGCAGGTTGATCTAGCCGGCGTATGTTTCATGACTGTGCCGACATGTTTAATAAAATGTTTCAGTGGCTGATTCCGTGTGATCGGGCGACGCATTTGCCAGTTCTGGCGTCGTTTTTCTCGGGATAAGCGACTTGACGGCAACACTGGCCAAGGCGATAAAGCCGCCTATGAAAACGTCTTTCGCCATTTGTGGCATTTGCATTATTGGCTAGCTTCGCGCTGGTCCGGACGTTTTCGCCTCATCTTCCGCTAGATTGGACAAACGCCCCGGCCAGCAGGCTGGAGTCCGTTTTGCGCCTCGGCGCGGAGCTGGCTTCATCCAGGCAAAAGTTCTGAACCGGAAAGGCATGGAATGTCTGACGCATCGAAGGGCCTGCGCCTCTACAACACGCTGACGCGCGCGAAGCAGGATTTCGTCCCGATCGACGCGCTGAACGTGCGCATGTATGTCTGCGGTCCGACCGTCTACGACTTCGCCCATATCGGCAATGCCAGGCCGGTGATCGTCTTCGACGTGCTGTTCCGGCTGCTGCGCCATCTCTATGGCGAGATGCATGTCACCTATGTGCGCAACATCACGGATGTCGACGACAAGATCAATGCACGCGCACTGCGCGATTTCGGCAGCGAGATATCAGCCGGCAGACTGTCGCTTAACGAGGCGATAAGGCGGGTGACGGAGAAGACTGCGGGCCAATTCCACAAGGACGTCGCGACGCTCGGCTGCCTGGAGCCAACAGTCGAGCCGCGCGCCACCGAGTTCGTCGAGCCCCGTGCCGACGGCAAGGCAGACATGATCACCTTGATTCAAAGCCTGATCAAACGCGGCCATGCCTATGTTGCCGCAGGCGAAGTGCTGTTCGACACCGCTTCGATGCCCGACTACGGCCAGTTGTCGAAGCGAAATCTCGACGAGCAGCAGGCCGGTGCTCGCGTTGCAGTCGACGCGCACAAGAAGAATCCTGGCGACTTCGTGCTGTGGAAGTTGTCGTCCCCGGAGGAGCCGGGCTGGCAGAGCCCATGGGGCAGGGGCCGGCCGGGCTGGCACATCGAATGCTCAGCCATGTCCGCCGCCTATCTGGGCGAGGTCTTCGATATTCATGGCGGCGGTCTCGACCTGATCTTCCCGCACCACGAGAACGAGATCGCCCAGTCACGCTGCGCGCACGGCACCGATGTGATGGCCAACATCTGGATGCACAACGGCTTCCTGCAGGTCGAAGGGCAGAAGATGTCGAAGAGCCTCGGCAATTTTTACTCGATCAACGAGCTGCTGGAGACCGAAACGTTCGGCGGCCGCAAATGGCCCGGCGAGGTGCTCAGGCTGGCTATGCTGATGACCCATTATCGCGAACCGATCGACTTTTCCGTGCGCAAGCTCGAGGAAGCGGAGAACACGCTGCGCAAGTGGAAACGCGCGGCCGATCTGGCGCCGGCGGTCGGGCAATTGCCGGACGAGGTCGTGCAGGCGTTGTCGGATGATCTCGCCACCTACGCCGCCTTCCAGGTTTTGACCCAGTTGGCCGGCGAGGCGGTCGACTTCAGCGGCGATGGCGAAAACGCCGCAGCGGCCTCGCTGAAGGGTGCGCTTGCCTTCCTGGGTTTCGATGTCGGGGCGGCCAAGGTCGACGAAGCCGCGCTCGCCAAGGCGATCGCCAGGCGCCTGGAATTGATCGCCGCCAAGAACTGGGCCGAAGCCGACCGCATCCGCGACGAGTTGTTGGCGCAAGGCGTGCAACTGAAGGACGGCAAGGACCCGGTCACCGGCGAACGTGTGACGACGTGGGAGGTGAAGCGGTGAGGGCGACTGTTCTTGTGGCGGGAATGGAGAGGTTGGCGCGAAGCACCCCCCTCTGTCCTGCCGGACATCTCCCCCTCAAGGGGGGAGATTGGATATCACCGAGGCTTTCGCCAATCGCTGACGTTGGAGGTTGGGTACCGTCAGCGAAACTGCCGATCTCCCCCCTTGAGGGGGAGATGTCCGGCAGGACAGAGGGGGGCGCCTCGCCGTGATCCATTATCGTGTGTCTCCTGTCAATCGAGCCAATGCGCGCAAGATGCGCAAGGCTATGACCGACGCCGAACTGAAGCTTTGGAATGAGATACGCGCACACCGACTCATGGGGCTGGCGTTTCGACGTCAAATGCCAATAGCGGGCTACATCGTCGATTTTGCTTGCCCTAACAGGAAGCTGATCGTTGAGCTGGATGGTTCTCAGCACGCCTCTCATGAGGTCTCGGCGTCTGACGCCGCGCGAACAGCCAAGCTCACAGCGCTCGGCTGGACCGCCCTGCGCTTCTGGAATGATGACGTGATCCGCGATATCGACAGTGTCTGTCAGCACATCGTGATTGCGGCCGGCCTGGCTGGCGCGGAAGTGCCGGAACCAGCAACGGAGGAGTTCGTTCCATGATCGACCATCTCGGCATCGACGTTGCTGACTTTGACGCTTCGAAGGCTTTCTATGACAAGGCGATGGCGCCGCTTGGGGCCTCGCTGCTCTATATGGTGCCGCTGGAATACACCGGCGGCGCCAAGGTCGGTGGCTACGGCCGCGATCGGCCGGTGTTCTGGCTCCAGGAAGGCAAGGAGGGGCAAAAGGCCCGCCAGCACGTTGCCTTCACCGCGCGCAGCCGCGCCGAGGTTGATGCTTTCCATGCTGCCGCTCTCGCCGCCGGCGGCAAGGACAATGGCGGGCCGGGCCTGCGCCCGCACTATCATGCGGACTACTATGGCGCCTTCGTCTTCGATCCCGACGGCAACAATGTCGAGGCCGTCTGCCATGATGCGGAGTGACCTGCCATGAGCCTCGACAACCGGCCGATCTACACCGGCGGCTGCCAGTGCGGCGCCGTGCGCTTTCGCGTCGAGGGCGCACTCGGCGATGCCTCGGTCTGCCATTGCCGCATGTGCCAGAAGGCGAGCGGCAATTTCTACCTTCCGCTGGTCTCGGTGCGCGGCGCCAAGGTGGACTGGACGCGCGGCGAGCCCAAGCGCTTCCGCTCGTCGAACGCTGCCTGGCGTGGGTTCTGCGCCGAATGCGGAACGCCGCTGACTTTCGAGGCGCCGGACGGCATGGCGCTGGCGATTGCCGCCTTCGACGCTCCGGCTGACATCGCGCCGACCATCCAATGGGGCACCGAGGCAAAGCTGCCTTACGTCGATTCCATTCCAGAATTGCCGGGCGAGGATACGATGGCGGACATGGGTTCGGCCCCCTATCTGGCAGAGCTTGTCTCCTACCAGCATCCCGACCACGACACCGAGCAATGGCCGCCGGTGAAAACATCATGAGCGAGACCATTCGAACCGGCGGCTGCCAGTGCGGCGCCGTGCGCTTCCGCATCAAGGGCAAGCTTGGACGCCCGTCCATCTGCCACTGCCGCATGTGCCAGAAACAGTTCGGTTCCTTTTTCGGCGCCCTGGTGACGGCGCCGAAGGACGGCGTCGAATGGATCCGTGAGGAGCCGAGCTATTTCCAGTCCTCGGTCAACATCGATCGCGGTTTCTGCGCTCGCTGCGGCACGCCGCTGACCTATCGCCAGCCCGGCGGCCTGGAGATCGCCATCGGCGCCTTCGACGATCGCTCCGACCTGGCGCCGCAGATCCAGGTCAATTACGCCGCGCGGCTGCCTTGGGTGGAGACGATCTTCGACCAGCCCGTCCACCAGGATCCAGACTATTACGCAAGGCAGGAGCAGATCATCTCCTTCCAGCATCCCGACCATGAAACGACGGACTGGCCGTCCAAAGGTTTGCAACTATGAGCTCTGAACTGCGCACGCTTTATCCCGAGATCGAAGCCTTCGAGAGCGGTATGCTCGACGTCGGCGACGGCCACCAGGTCTATTGGGAACGCTCCGGCACCAAAGGCGCCAAGCCGGCGGTATTCCTGCATGGCGGGCCGGGCGGAACCATTTCGCCAAAGCATCGGCGGCTGTTCGATCCCGATCTCTACGACGTCATCCTGTTCGACCAGCGCGGTTGCGGCAAGTCGACGCCGAATGCCTCGCTGGAGGCCAACACCACGTGGCACCTGGTCGCCGATATCGAGCGCCTGCGCGAAATGGCCGGCTTCGACAAATGGCTGGTCTTCGGCGGTTCCTGGGGTTCGACGCTGGCGCTCGCCTACGCCGAGACGCACCCGCAACGCGTCAGTGAGCTCGTCGTGCGGGGCATCTATACGCTGACCCGCCCCGAGCTCGAATGGTACTATCAGTTCGGCGTCTCCGAGATGTTTCCCGACAAGTGGGAGCGCTTCCTGGCGCCGATCCCCGAGGCCGAGCGCGGCGACATGATGGCCGCCTATCGCAAGCGGCTGGTGGGGTCCGACAGAAACGCGCAGATCGAGGCGGCCCGCGCCTGGAGCCTGTGGGAAGGCGAGACGATCACGCTTTTGCCCGAGCCGGAGACCAGCGGACCGTTTGGTGAGGACGACTACGCCGTCGCCTTCGCCCGCATAGAGAACCACTACTTCGTCCATGCCGGTTGGCTGGAGGAGGGACAGTTGCTGCGCGATGCCTGGAAGTTGAAGGACATTCCCGGCACCATCGTCCACGGCCGCTACGACATGCCGTGCCCGGCACGCTACGCCTGGGCGCTGCACAAGGCCTGGCCGAAGGCGGATTTTCACCTGATCGAGGGTGCCGGCCATGCCTATTCCGAGCCAGGGATATTGGACCGGCTGATCCGGGCGACGGATGGGTTTGTGGGGAAAAACTGATGTCGGCGCTCACCCCCCTCTGGCCTGCCGGCCATCTCCCCCTCAAGGGGGGAGATTGGCCATCACCTGGGGTTTCGCAAATTTTCAGCGCCGCAGGTGATGGCGGGACATTCGAACTGCCGATCTCCCCCCTTGAGGGGGAGATGTCCGGTAGGACAGAGGGGGGCGTTCAAGCGCCCACAGGACGATGAAAAAGCAACGCCTCTACCTCTTCGACACAACACTTCGCGATGGCCAGCAGACGCCCGGTATCGACTTCTCGGTCGAGGACAAGATCGCCATCGCCAAGCTGCTCGACGAATTCGGCCTCGACTATGTCGAGGGCGGTTACCCCGGCGCCAACCCGACCGACACGGCCTTCTTTAGGGAGAAGCGCACCGCGCAGGCAAAGTTCGTCGCCTTCGGCATGACCAAGCGGGCGGGGGTGTCGGCTTCCAACGATCCTGGGCTTGCCGCACTCGTCCAGTCGCGGTCGGACGCCATCTGCTTTGTCGCCAAGAGCTGGGACTATCATGTCCGTGTGGCGCTCGGCTGCACCAATGAGGAGAATCTGGAGTCCATCAAGGCCTCGGTGGAAGCCGCCATTGCCGCGGGGAAGGAGGCGATGGTCGATTGCGAGCATTTCTTCGACGGGTTCAAGGCCAATTCGGATTATGCGCTGGCGTGCGCCAAGACCGCTTATGATGCCGGCGCGCGCTGGGTGGTGCTGTGCGACACCAATGGCGGCACGCAGCCCTCGGAACTACGCGCAACAGTCGAAAGGGTCGTCGCCGCGGGCATTCCCGGCGACCATCTCGGCATCCATGCCCATGATGACACCGGCCAGGCGGTGGCGAATTCGCTGGCCGCGGTCGAAGCGGGCGTGCGCCAGATCCAGGGCACGCTGAACGGCATTGGCGAACGCTGCGGCAACGCCAATCTGATCTCCATCGTGCCGACGCTGGCGTTGAAGCCGGCCTTCGCCGACCGTTTCGAGACGGGGATTTCCGCCGAGGCGCTTACCGGCATTTCGCGCTTGTCGCGCGCTTTCGACGAACTCTTGAACCGCGCTCCGGAGGCGCAGGCGCCCTATGTCGGCGCTTCCGCCTTCGCCACCAAGGCCGGCATCCACGCTTCGGCGCTCGCCAAGGAACCTGCGACCTACGAGCATGTGCCGCCGGAAGCGGTTGGCAACCGCCGCCGCGTCATGGTTTCCGACCAGGGCGGCAAGGCCAATTTCTTGGCCGAGCTGAAGCGGCGCGGCATCGATGTGCCGAAGGACGATCACCGGCTCGACGCATTGATATCGGTGGTCAAGGAGCGTGAGGCCTCCGGCTATGCCTATGAGGGCGCCGACGCCTCCTTCGAGCTTCTGGCACGCAAGATGCTGCACGGTTTGCCCGAGTTCTTCCATGTCACCTCGTTCCGCTGCATGATCGAACGCCGCTTCGATGCCAATGGCCAGTTGAAGACGGTGTCGGAAGCGGTGGTCAAGGTGCTGGTCGAGGGCGAGGAGAAGATGTCGGTGGCCGAGGGGCACGGCCCCGTCAATGCGCTCGACATCGCACTGCGCAAGGATCTCGGCAAATACCAGGGCGAAATCGCCGATCTGGAACTCGCCGACTTCAAGGTGCGTATCCTCAATGGCGGCACCGAGGCGATCACTCGCGTTCTGATCGAATCGCATGATGCGACCGGTGCCCGCTGGTGGACGGTCGGCGTTTCCGAAAACATCATCGACGCCTCGTTCCAGGCGCTGATGGATTCCATCATCTACAAGCTGATGAAGAACCGGGACATGGCGGGTCTGGTGGCGGCGGAGTAAGTTTGAACCATCAGCGAAAGTCCATTGATCCATCAGAACTTTGCGATGGTCTTGCCAAGGTTACTGGGCCATAGCGTTGGGCCATGGCCGCTGAAGCAATTACCCAGGACGCAGTTTCAAAAGCCCGCCGCGGCTTCCTGCTGGCGCTGGGTGCCTATTTCTTGTGGGGTTTGCTGCCTTTCTACATGAAAGCGGTTGCGCACCTGCCGCTTGCCGAGGTGATTGCCCACCGCATCGTCTGGTCGGTGCCGATCGCCGCCGCGGTTCTGGTCTGGGCCGGCCGCACGGCGGATTTCAAGGCGGCAATCCGTTCGCCCCGCACGATCGCCATGGCGGCGCTGACGGCGGCGCTGATCTCGGTCAATTGGGGCGTCTACGTCTGGGCGATCGCCGTCGACCGCACCGTAGAAACCGCCCTTGGCTATTACATCAATCCCCTGGTCAGCGTCGTGGTCGGCGCCCTGCTGCTCGGCGAGCGGCTCGATCGGCTGCAGATCGCGGCCGTGGTGCTTGCGGCGATCGCGGTCGCCGTGCTGACGATCGAGGCTGGCAAGTTGCCATGGGTATCGCTGGCGCTGGCCTTTTCCTTCGCCGCCTACGGTTTTTTCCGCAAGACGCTGCCGATCGGCCCCAGCCAGGGTTTTCTGCTCGAAGTGCTTCTGTTGTCGGTGCCGGCCTTGGGTTATATCGCCTGGCTGATCGCCACCGGACAGGACCATTTCGTTTCCGGCAACGGCGTCGATGCGGCGTTGCTGGCCGGTTGCGGGCCGGTGACCGCGGTGCCGCTGCTGCTGTTCGCATTCGGCGCCAGGCTTTTGCGTCTCTCCACCATAGGTATCATGCAATATATTGCGCCGACCATTGTGTTCCTGATCGCCGTGCTGATCTTCAAAGAGCCGTTCGACACCACCCAGGCTGTCGCCTTTGCCCTGATCTGGGCGGCGCTGGCCATGTATTCCTGGTCGATGCTGGCGACGGCGCGCCGGGCTACATCTGCCCGAGCCGCCTGACGAAGAGATAGGTCGCTCCGGCGATCAGCATCGAAACCGCAGTCACCACCCAGAAGCCTATCGGCGTGTTGACCAGCGGCAAGCCGCCGACATTCATGCCGAACAGGCCCGAGATGATCGTCATTGGCAACAGCACCGCGGTCATCACCGACAGCACGTAGAGCAGCCGGTTCGACTGCGTCGTCAGCTTGGCCATCAGTTCGTCCTGCAAAAGCCTGGCGCGCGCCTGCAACTGCTCGCCATCATAGTGCAGCGTCTGCGCGCGGTGCGAAAGCCGTGCTGCCATGTCGTTGATCGAATCGGGCAGGTCGTTGCGGTGCGAATGGTCGAGATGGCGAAACAGATTGGTCAGGGTCGCCATCTGCCGGTGAATCACCACCAGGTGCCGGCGCGCATCGACGAGCGCCTGCCGCTCATTGTGCCATGCGTCGCAGACGATGCGGTCCTCGATGCCGTCGAGACTGTCGCCAAGTGCAGCGAGTTCCACCGCCATGCCGTCGAACGACTGGCCCACGACCGCCTCGATCAGCTCGGCCGGCGAGCGAAACTTGCGCGAGCCGTTCTCGATCGCCTTGCGGATATTGTCGACCGACTGCAAGGGCTGCTTGCGGGCGCCGACCAGCATGGTGTCGTTGAGGGCGAAACGGAAATGGCCGAGCCCGCCGGCTTCCGCCGAATAGTCGTGACGCAGGTCCGGCAGGTCGCCGTAAAGCCAGTCATCCTCGAGGTCGATGTGGCAGCCATGGCTGGCGGACAGGAAGGCCTCGCGCACTGGCGCCGGCAGGGCCTGTTCGGCGGCGATCTCGTGGCGTGCGCGCATGTCGGAAAGCTGGTAGCTGCGCCACGTCCATTGCGCGCCGGCGGCATCCTTGGTGCGCAGGCCGTCGGCGGTGAAATGATAGATGAAGAACAGCCCATGCTCGTCTGGCAGGTAGGGCGACAGGTCGGTGCCTTCCGGGGCGAGAGCAGTATCCATGGTGTAGTGCCGGATGCATATTTCGAGCATCGCACCGCTTGGCGGCGCGTGATTGCAACATCTAGCATGGGCGGCGGGGTTTCGTGTGACGGTTCCTTGACAGCCGATCACACTCTCTCGAGCGGCCGCGTCAGTGCGGCGGCGCCTTTCGCCGCCACCGCATTGCGACTGCCACACTTAGCGCTTCGGACCGAAACCGGGATAAGGGTTCAGCGGCACGATTGCGGCAATGTCCATCATGCCGGCCTTGACCAGCGGCAAGCTGCCGAGATGACTGCGCACGTCGGCATCGCTGGCCGCCTCGAACATCATGCCGCTCCCGGGAATGTCGCCACGGTTCCAGACCTGGCGAACCGCGCCCTGGGCGTAGAGCGTGCGCCGCTGCTCGGCCTCGCCGGGCAGCAGCGGCGCGAAATCGGCATCGGTGAATTTTTCGGTGTTGCGGGTGAGGAGGGCAAAGAACTGCATGTCGGTCTCCTGTTTGTCAGCGGTAGGTGACGGCAGGTATCGCGCTGGATGGTCAGACTGTCCAAGACTGATTAGGCTAAAGTTGAGACTTTTGAAGACTTGATGCCGCGCGGAGCAAAAAATGTTCGACTTGCGCCAGATCCGATATTTCGTCGCCGTCGCGGAAACCGGCAATGTCGGTCGCGCCGCCGAGCTGCTGCATATTTCGCAGTCGCCGCTGAGCCGGCAGATCATGCAGCTTGAACAGCAGCTTGGCGTAACCCTGTTCGAACGGGTAAAACAGCGCGTCCATCTCAATGCCGAGGGCCGCGCCTTTCTCGCCGAGGCCCGCGCGCTGCTGTCGAACGCGCGCCGGCTGGAGGAACTTGGTCGAAACCTTGCCAGCGGGTCTGTCGGGCGTCTTGCCATCGGCTATGTCGAAGGCGCCGTGCACGCCGGGCTTGTCGCCGCGATGCTGCGCCAATTCCGCCGCGACCGGCCGGATTTTCATCTCCAGTTGAGAAGCCTGCGCTCGGCGGCGCAGATCGAGGAGCTGCGGCAGCGGTCGCTGGATCTGGGCCTGGTCTATTCGCCGCCCGCCGCGGACGATCCCGATGTCGCCAGCATGCCGCTGCGCCACGAGCCGCTGGCGCTGGCGATGCCCGAAGGCGATCCGCTCGCCGAAGTGGCCGATATCCAGCCGCACCATCTCGACGGCCGCGTCTGGATCACCGTCGTGCGCCAGCCCGACGACACCAATCGCGGCCAGTTCCTGGCCGCCTGCGCCAAGGCGGGTTTCCTGCCCGATATCGCCTATGAGACGGCGGACCCGTTGACCTCGCTCGGCCTTGTCAGCGCCGGCCTCGGCCTTGCCACCGTCCAGTCGAGCCTGCGCATCGCCGCGCCGCCCGGGATCCTGTTTCGGGACCTGCCATGGTTCGAGCGCAAGGTCTCGATCCATTTCGCCTGGCGGCGCCAAGATCGGCGGGCGGTAATCGATGATCTGCGGCTGGCCGGCAGTAGGGCAGTAGGGCAGTAGGGCAGTAGGGCAGTAGGGCAGTAGGGCAGTAGGGCAGTAGGTTCTGTCTTCCGCTACTGCCTTACTCCCCTACTCCCTTACTCCCTTACTCCCCTACATCTTATCTATCACCGACTGCACGCCCTCCGTCGGCGCATCGACCGAGGAGCCTGCCACCATGATGGCGGCGACGATTGCCTCGGGGTCATTGACGACCAGCGGCTTGACCCGCTGTGCGGTGTGAATGAAGCCTTCGGTTGCCATATGGTCGATAAGCGCCAGCATCGGATCCCAGAATCCGCCGACATTGCCGAAGACGATCGGCTTGCGGTGATGGCCAAGTTGCGCCCAGGTCATGACCTCGACGATCTCCTCGACTGTGCCGATGCCGCCCGGCAGCGCCACAAAGGCGTCGGATTTCTCGAACATCTTATGTTTGCGCTCGTGCATGTTTTCGGTGATCACGAGCTCGTCGAGCCGGTCTAGCGCGGTTTCGGTTGCTTCCCTGTTGATCAGGAAGCGGGGAATAATGCCGGTGACCTTGCCGCCGGCCTTGAGCGCGCCTTCAGCGACGGCGCCCATGATGCCTTTGGTGCCGCCGCCATAGATCAGCCTGAGGCCGGAGCGCGCAAGCGATCGCCCGAGCAGGTGACCAGCCTTGACATAGGTTTCATCACGGCCCGGAGACGAGCCGCAATACACGCAGACGGATCGAATCGTATTCATGCCGATGATTGGTGATTGGGTCTGAAAGCGCGGTCAAGCCCTAAGGGCCGAGAAGTCCGGGCTTTTTCTTGTCGGTGATGGTAAAACAGGCTAGACCGGCGTTAGGTGGCTAAGGGGCAGGGAAGTAGATGGCGATCAATCCGTTGAAGGCGTTTCTGTTCGCGGCGGGTGGGACCGTTGCGGTCGCGGGAACCGCCTATGTGTCGGGCGCGCTCGCCCCATATTTCAATCGCACGCCGCCGGCGGACGTCGCGGCGCAGGCTCCGCCTGTGGCGCCGAAGCCGGCCAATCCGGGCACGGAAGCGCGGCTGCCGCAGGCTGCGGCACCGTCCGCTCCCACCTCTGAGGCAACCGCGCCTGCCGTCGCGGGTCCGATCGCCCCGACCTTCGACGTGGTGCGCGTTGAAGGCGATGGTTCGATCGTCGTCGCCGGCAATGCCGCGCCCAATTCAAAGGTCGAGATCCTCAACGGTTCGACCGTGATCGGCTCGACGGTCGCTGGTCCGGATGGCGCCTTCGTCATCGTGCTCGATGATCCGCTGAAGCCCGGTGACTATACGATTGCCTTGCGCTCCACCGCCGGCGATGTGGTGACCGCTTCGGCCCAGACGGCCGTCGTCTCCATTCCCGCCAATGCGAGCGGTCAGGTGCTGGCCATGGTCGAGGAACCGGGCAAGCCGGCCGAACTGCTGACCGTGCCCCAGCCGCAGACAACACCGGAAGCGCCTGCAGCCGCGGCTCCGGCGCCAGGCGCGTCCGCCGCCATCGAAGCAACGCCTGCTCCTGCGGCGCCGACAACGCCGCCCGCGCCATCCGTGGCCGAACCCAAGATCGTCGTCGAAGCGGTCGAGATTGACGGCAGCAAGATTTTTGTCGCCGGCCTCGCCGACCCGGGCCGCAAGGTGCGCGCCTATGCCAACGACATCCTGCTTGGCGAAGCGCAGACATCGCCGAATGGCCATTTCCTGGTTGAGGCGAGGCGCGACGTACCGGTCGGCAGTTACACCATCCGTGTCGATGGCCTCGATGCCGACGGGGTGAAGGTGGTGGCCCGCGCCGCCGTACCGTTCGAGCGCGAACCGGGCGAGGCGGTCGCCGCCGTGGCGCCTGCTGGATCCAAGGCGGCCGATGCAAAGTCTGCCGAACCGTCGGCTGCCGCTGAAGCGCCCGCCAACCCGGCGGAACCGGCTCCGGCCGATGCAGTGGCCACGCCGCCTTCCGATGTGGCCGAGACTGTTTCACCCAAGCTCGAACATGCCAACGGCGCCGTGATCATCCGCCGTCACGACACGCTGTGGCGGATTTCGCGGCGCGTTTACGGCTATGGCATGCGCTACTCGACCATCTATCTCGCCAACCAGGACCAGATCCGCAATCCCGACCGCATCTGGCCGGGACAGGTGTTCAAGGTCCCGCCACGGTCTAAGGAAGGCGAGGCCGCCGACCTCAAGGCGATGGGTGACCAGATGACGACGCATTCGGCGAAGACGGAGTAGGCAAGCGTCAGCGGGGCGGCTGCAAGCCGTTCCGAAGCCGATCCTTCGCAGCCCTCCGCCTGCAATCTCCCCATCCGGCCAGCTTGCCTCGTCACTGTTCATCGTCTATCGCCGATGAACGATGACCGAATCCCTGCCTGAACCGGACCGCGCGACGAGCGCGCCAACCTCTTGCACCACCGACAGCCACTCCATCGCGGCCCGCTTCGCCGCGCTCTCGCACCCTGCGCGCATCGAGATCCTGAAACGCCTGTCCGCCAGCGGTTTCTGCTGCTGTCGGGACGTTGTCGACCATCTCGATCTCGCCCAGTCGACCGTCTCGCAGCATCTGAAGATCCTGGTCGAGGCGGGGCTGGTGCGCTTCGCGCCTGACCGCCAGCGCTCGCGCTACGAGGTGGACCAAGCCGCGCTTGCCGGCGTGTCGGCTTCGTTGAGCGCGCTCGTCGTTTCCTGCTCGACCAGCCGCTGACCCGCTCACCCAAAAGGCAAGAAAAGTGGCCGAAAAAACCGTCTCCGCCGATTCCCCGACCTTCAAGACGCTGCTTAACCTCTGGCCCTATATGTGGCCGGCGGATCGTGCCGATCTGCGGGCGCGCGTCACCTGGGCGACAATTCTGCTGGTGGTTGCCAAGCTGACATTGGTCGCGGGACCCTATTTCTTCAAATGGGCGACCGACGCCTTGGCCGGTGACGGCAGATCGACGCCGCCGCTGCCCGCCTTCCTGCTCGCCCCAGTCATGTTGGTTGTCGCCTACAATGTCGTGCGGCTCGTGCAACTCGGCTTCAACCAGTTGCGCGACGCGCTGTTTGCCCGCGTCGGCCAGTACGCGGTGCGCCAGCTTGCCTTCCGCACCTTCGTCCACATGCACCAGTTGTCCCTGCGCTTCCATCTCGAACGGCGCACCGGCGGCTTGTCGCGCATTATCGAGCGCGGCACCAAGGGCATCGAGACGATCGTGCGCTTCATCATGCTCAACACGGCGCCGACCATCCTCGAATTCGCGCTGACCACGGGCATCTTCGCCTACACCTATGGCTGGAAATACGTAGCCGTGGTGGCGGTCACCGTCTGGCTCTATGTCTGGTTCACGGTTCGCGCCAGCGACTGGCGCATTTCGATCCGCCGCGACATGAACGACAGCGACACCGACGCCAACACCAAGGCGATCGACTCTCTGCTCAATTTCGAGACGGTCAAATATTTCAACAACGAGGCCATGGAGGCCGAGCGCTTCGACCGCTCCATGGCGCGCTACGAGATGTCGGCGACGAGAATCTGGACGTCGCTCGGCTGGCTGAATTTCGGCCAGGGCGTCATCTATGGGCTGGGCACGGTCATCGTGATGTGCATGTCCGCGCTCGAAGTGCAACGTGGCACGCAGACCGTCGGTGATTTCGTCTTCATCAACGCCATGCTGATGCAGCTCTCGGTGCCGCTCAATTTCATCGGCTTCATCTACCGCGAGATTCGCCAGGGCCTCACCGATATCGAGCAGATGTTCGACCTGCTCGACGTGCCGCAGGAGATCGTCGACAAATCTGATGCCAGGCCGCTCGCGATCGAGGCCGGCAAGGTCGAATTCCGTGACGTGCATTTCTCCTACGACCCGAACCGCAAGATCCTGAAAGGCATCAGCTTCGAGGTGCCGGCCGGCAAGACCGTCGCCATCGTCGGTCCTTCGGGCGCGGGCAAGTCGACCATCTCGCGGCTGCTGTTCCGCTTCTACGACATCCAGTCGGGCCAGGTGCTGATCGACGGCCAGGATGTCAGGGAGGTGACGCAGGAGAGCCTGCGCGCGGCGATCGGCATGGTGCCTCAGGACACCGTGCTGTTCAACGACACCATCGCCTACAACATCCGCTACGGCCGCATCGGCGCCAGCGAGGAGGAGGTGCGCAAGGCGGCCGAACTCGCCCAGATCGGCCCCTTCATCGAGCGGCTGCCCGAGGGTTACCGCTCGATGGTCGGCGAGCGCGGGCTGAAGCTTTCCGGCGGCGAGAAGCAGCGCGTGGCGATTGCCCGCACCATCCTCAAGGCGCCGCCAATCCTGATGCTCGATGAGGCGACTTCGGCGCTGGACAGCCATACCGAACAGGAAATCCAGGCCGCGCTCGACCTGGTCAGCCGGGGCCGCACCACCATCGTCATCGCCCACCGGCTGTCGACGGTGATCACGGCCGACGAAATCATCGTGCTCAAGGACGGCCAGATCGCCGAACGCGGTACACATGCCGATCTGATGCGCAAGCACGGGCTTTACGCCTCGATGTGGGACCGCCAGCGCGAGGCGACCGAAGCCGAGGAGCGTCTGCGCATCGCCCGCGAAAGCGACGAACTGGGTGTGGTGGTGCGCAGGCGCACGTCGGAACTGTCGTAGCGGCGTTGGCTATCTCCGTCGCTTTCGCCAATCAGCGTGTGACCGAAATGTAAGACGGCCATCCCGCGCCAGGCGAGGAAACAGCGACGCCCAGCACCTGACCAGTGCGGGCGTCGCTTGTCATGTGGTCGAAGCCGCGCCACTCGGCTGCGGTGATGAACAGCGTCCTGCCGTCGACACCGCCCAGCATGCAGGCGAAGCAGCCGCGATCGGCGGTCACGGTCTGCATCACTTCACCGCCTTCGCGTACCTGCGCACAGCGCTTGTTGGGAACATCCGCGTACCAGACCGCCCCTTCGGCATCGAGGCAGATGCCATCGGGATAGCCGTCGACATCGGCCCACACCCGCCGATTAGCCAGAGTGCCGTCGGCGGCTATGTCGAAGGCGGTCAGCCGGTTGGAGTGGGACTCGGCAATGATCAGCGTCCTGTTGTCCGGGGTCACAGCCATGCCATTGGCAAACGCGATATTCCCAGCCACTTGCATGGCCGTCCCGTCCGGCGTGATCAGCACGATCGTGCCCGGGCCGAAATGCTGGCCGGGTGCCGGCGCCGGGCCGCCGCCATTGACATAGATATTGCCGCGCCCATCGACGACGATCTCGTTCCAGGGGCTTTTCGAAAGGTCGCGCAGATCGGCATGGGTGACGAGCCTGCCATCCACCTCCTGCCTTAGCAGCAGGCCTTCGCGGCCTGAAATCACGAGCAACCTGCCATCCGGCAGCCAGTCGATGGAGTAGGGCAGGACCGCTGGCACGGTGAGCATCACCCTGCTCTTGCCCTCGTCGCTCACGGCGACGATCTCTCCGGTACCCCAGTTGCAGAGCCACAGGCGTCCCTCATGCCAACGCGGCGATTCCCCGAAAGCGAGGCCCTTGGCGATAATCTTGGCGTTCTCGGCAACGGATGACATTGGCTGGCTCCTTGGCTGCGTGACCCACGTCACCGTTCCGAAGGCGTCGCGGGGCACTGTCCTGCCAAGGACGGGCGAGCGTATGGCTTGCCGACATGGCGGCCGACAATTCTAAAAGGCTACTGCGCGATGGTGACCCCGCCAAATCTGCACATACCTGGGTCTCTTTCAAATCTAAGAACAGGTGATATTGTCACCTCGGGAACAACCAGCCGCGGTTGCTTTGCGGTCTATGAAAGCATTTTCGATGTTCGGATTTTTCTTTCGCAAGTCCAGAAAAACGTCTGAAAAACTCGCGTCGAATGCTGCCAGGTGGCCACAGGTCAGGCTGCCGCTGCCGGTTTTTGTGCGCCGTTCAACAGTAGAACAGGCAATCGATAGCCCCTCGGAGCTCGTCTTCGCCGTTGAGATTTTCATCCAAACCATGACTTATGAAGGGCTCTACCGATATCCGGAGATCAGCCCGAGGGCGATGCAGGTTTCCCACGCAAACTCGTACTCGGCTGAGGTGAAGAATGGCGGGCACAGTCAATTCATCTACAATGGCGCAGAGGAAACCAACGCCATGATTACGAACGCCCGAGTTGGACTCGCTGCTAGCGGTGCGAGCGGCCAATTGGCGACTTTGGAAAAGATGTCCTCCTGGATTGCCGAGCATCCCGATGAGGCGGCCGAACAAACGGGCTTCGAGGGTGGTTGCGACGATTTTCTGGATGCGCTTGACGGTGAGTTCTACCACGCAGATGAGGCTGCACCGATGCAGGGTTTCTTGGCGCGCTGGATCGTCTCGTGGCCTGATCTACAGATTGTCGAAGATGACGATTACAGCGATGTTATACACGGTCTGGTGATGGCCAACCCGCAACGCGAAGCCAGGCTTCTTCATCGTTCGATTAGCAAGCTGGTGCGCCAGATGATCGGCTGGCGCGACGTTGGGGCCGGTCTCGCCTGCGCCAAGGTGTCTCCGCCTGAGGTCAGATTGGGCTTTGGCATGGCAAGAATGCTGGATGTCGGGGGTGAGATGCAGATGGTTTTCCAACTGCGTACCAGTGCGAAGGAGCCTCGGCTATGCGTTGCAACTGAGACGCACGCCGATATCTACGAATACATCGCGGCGGAAGACCCACCGGTCATACGCCCGGGTGAGAATTCTTTGGGAGCCATCGCTCCGCGAGTAGGCAACCGACTTGGCCACGCTGAAGGCTCGGAAATCAAAATGGTTGTCGAATTGGCTGAGCAGTATCATGCCCCGGCTGCTGTCGACCTTCTACTGCGCAAAGCCGGATTCGACCCGACGGACGCCATCGTTTCAGCGAACTCAATCGTGCAAACGGCGGAAGGCGTGGTCGTGAACTGGGTGGTGTTGGCGTCTGACCGGGCCTTCCTCTTGCTGTCTTCGTGGAATGGTAGTGTGCTCTTGCGTGGCAAAGATAACGAAAAGCTTGCCGACGCTACAATCCCGGAACTCGCCGAGCACTTTGATCGTTCCGCTGCTGCGGGCTAGCTCGTCCACCCTCCTTTCCCATTGTCGCGTTGCGGGCAGAGGGTGTTTCGGTTATTGAGGCCGGACCTGAAACAGGGACTGCCCCATCCCATGAGCCTTGTCGATACGGTCAAGAACGCGTTCGTACCGATCCATCGCGAGGGCTATCCGTTCATCGCCGCGTTCGGCGCGGGCACGCTTTTCCTCGGCTATTTCTCCTCGATCCTGTTCTGGATCGGGCTCATCCTCACCGCCTGGTGCGCCTATTTCTTCCGCGATCCCGAGCGGGTGACGCCGGTCGACGACCGTCTGGTGGTGAGCCCCGCCGACGGCGTCATCTCGGCGGTCGGCCCGGCCGTGCCGCCGCGCGAGCTTGGCCTCGGCAATACCGAAATGACCCGGATATCGGTGTTCATGAACGTCTTTTCCTGCCACGTGAACCGCGCCCCGGTGCGCGGCAAGATTTCCCGTATCGAGCATCGGCCGGGGAAATTCCTCAATGCCGAACTCGACAAGGCAAGCACCGAGAACGAGCGCAACGGGCTGGTCATCGACAGCCCCAACGGCACCGTCGCGGCAGTGCAGATCGCTGGCCTCGTGGCGCGGCGCATCGTCTGCTGGGCCGAGACCGGCGGCTCGATCGCCATCGGCGAGCGTTTCGGCCTGATCCGCTTCGGCTCGCGCGTCGACGTCTTCCTGCCGGAGGCGGCGACACCACGCGTGGCCGTCGGCCAGACGGCGGTCGCCGGCGAAACGGTGCTGGCGGAATTCGGCGGTATCGCCGCCACGCCTCTCGTGCGGATCTCCTGACCGGTGGGCGCGCCGTTCAAGAAATTCGAGGCGCATGCCAGCGGCGGCCCGCGCATCCGCGAAATCCCGATGCGCATGGTGCTGCCCAATCTGGTTACGGTGCTCGCCATCTGTGCCGGCTTGTCCGGCATCCGCTTCGCTTTCGAGAACCGCTTCGAGCCCGCGGTGGTCATGGTGCTGCTCGCCGCGTTCCTCGACGGCATAGACGGCCGGTTGGCGCGAATGCTGAAGGCAACGTCGAAATTCGGCGCGCAGATGGATTCGCTGGCCGACATCGTCAATTTCGGCGTCGCGCCCGCGCTGGTGCTTTACGCTTTCCTGCTCGA
The DNA here is from genome assembly GCF_006442495.1 of Mesorhizobium sp. B2-1-3. Classification (NCBI taxonomy): domain Bacteria; kingdom Pseudomonadati; phylum Pseudomonadota; class Alphaproteobacteria; order Hyphomicrobiales; family Phyllobacteriaceae; genus Mesorhizobium; species Mesorhizobium sp. B2-1-3. The sequence continues at coordinate 62,772 of NZ_VFWL01000005.1, read as the reverse complement.
CCGCGCGGGATCGCCGGGCTGGATTGCCGCCCTTTTGTTCACCATCGCCTGCGGCATGCGGCTCGCCCGCTTCAATGTTCTTGACGAGGAAAAGGCCGAGCGGCCGGCATGGCAGACCGAATATTTCGTTGGGGTACCGGCGCCGGCGGGCGCCGTGCTGGTGATGCTGCCGCTTTATCTGTATTTCCTGCGGCTTGGGCTGGAGCCCGGCCGCCCGGCCGCCTTCATCGCCACCGGCTTCACCGTACTGGTCGCCTTCCTGCTGGTCAGCCGTTTGCCGGTCTATTCGGGTAAGAGCGTCAAGGTGCCGGGTGACAAGGTATTGCCGGTCATCCTGGGGGTCGTGCTCTACATCCTGCTCTTGATGACCTATCCCTGGTACACGCTGACGGCCTCCGTCGCCGGTTATCTCCTCTTCCTGCCCTTCAGCGTGCGTGCCTATTCGAAGCGCGCCAGGCTGGAAGGCGAGCAGGTGCCGCCTTCGGATATAGGATAACGCTGTTATCCCTCTTTGAAGGCGGGGATGTCGCCGAAGGCGACAGAGGGTGCATTGAAAGCCAGCGCTTTGCGCCCGGGCCTGCGATTTAGGCGAGACGACCCTTCAGGCCGTTCGGCTACGCCGCCGCACTCAGCCCCAGACGATCGATGGCCAGTCTGCGGGCCGACACATAGTCGGTCTTGCCCGAGCCCAGCGCCGGGATCTCTTCCACCTTGACGATGTCGTTGGGCACCATCAGTTCGGCCGCCCCGGCCTTCTTGCCGAATTGGCGCAGTTCCTCGGCACTCGCATCGTCGGCGGTGGTCACCAGCACGATGCGCTCGCCGCGCCGTTTGTCGGGCACCGCCACGGCGGCATGGCGCTCTTCCGGCCACAGCGACTGCACCAGCATCTCGACCGCACCCAGCGACACCATCTCGCCGGCGATCTTGGCGAAACGCTTGGCCCGGCCGCGAATGGTGATGAAGCCCTCGCGGTCGACCGAGACGATGTCGCCGGTGTCGTGCCAGCCCTCGAGCCGCTGCAATTCGCCCGGTCGGTCGGCGGTCATGTAGCCCATCATCATATTCGGGCCGTCGAGCCACAGACGGCCGGCGCCATCGATGCCGTCGACGGGTTCGAGCTTCATGCGGATGGCCGGCAGCAGCCGCCCGACGGTGCCGTCGCGGCTATGGATGGCGGTGTTGACGGCAACCACGGGCGCGGCCTCGGTCAGCCCAAAGCCTTCGATGATCTCGGCCTGGAAACGCTCGCGATAGGTGCGGCGGGTTTCCGGCTTCACCGCTTCGGCGCCGGCGACGACGAAGCGCAGGCTGGAAAAATCGCCGTCCTTGGCGGTGCGCGCGTAATTGGCGAGGAAAGTGTCGGTGCCGAACATGACCGTCGGCTTCACCTTACGGGCGATCTCGGGGATGATCTTGTAGTGGAGAGGCGAGGGGTAGAGGAACAACTTTACGCCTGTGACCAGCGGCAGAATGGTGCCGCCCGTCAGCCCGAAGGAGTGGAACACAGGCAATACGTTGAGCAGGATATCGGCCGGCGAGATGGTGATACGGGCTTCCGCCTGCATGGCGTTGGCGTAAAGGTTCTTGTGCGACAGCACCACCGCCTTCGGCGTGCCTTCCGAACCGGAGGTGAACAGGATGACCGCGGGTTTGGCTGCGTCCTGGCGCTGCAGCGGCCAGCGCCACAGCAAGGCGGCGGTAAGCTTTTCCAGCGCCGTCACGCTTGCGCGTGTATCCTCCAGCCAGAGAAATTTCGCGCCGCCCTTTTCGACCGCCGTCACGATATCGCCGAGGTCGGCCTTCTCGATGAAGGCGCGGGAGGAGACGACCGTGCGGATCACCGCCGTGCGGATGGCGGCGGTGACGCTGGCCGGACCCGCGGTGTAGTTGATCATCGCGGCCACCCGACCGGCCGAGAGCAGCCCGACCAGGGACAGCACCACGCCATTGGCGTTGGGCAGGAGCAGGCCGACCGCTTCGCCGGGCGCCGTCACCGCCTCGAAATGCCTGCCCAGCACGCGCGCGCCGATGAACAGTTTTCGATAGCTGAGCGCGCCCGAGACGACGTCCTCGATGATCGGATGGGATGCGCCGACCCTGGTTGCGGCATCACGCATGGCCAGGAACAGGCCGCGATCGAGATCGGCGGCTGCGAAGCGCGCCTCGGCGAAGCGGTCGAACAGCGCGTTGGTGTTCGAGGCCTGCTCGGGAATGCGCGCCACCAGCTCGGCGATGGTCATTGGTTCCAATGCGCTGATCGACAGGCGCGGGAACCAGCGCCGGGGCACGATGCTGGCCGGCGTCAACGAGACCGGAAGGTCGCGGGCGCCGCCGACGAAGATCGGCACGATGCGGGCATCGGCCTGCATGGCGATGCGCGTGACAGCGCGAAACAGCCGGAACGACTTGACGTCGGGCTCGACCGCGTCCGGCAGGTAGACGGCAAGCCGGCCCTTGCCCTTCAGCACGCGCACCAGCCTGCGGCTGACGAAGACGTGTTCGGCGTTGAAGGCGATGGTGCGGCCAAGCTCGCGCCACGGCTCCAGCCATGGTGCCCTGGCCGAGGCTCCGTCGAGGATGTGCAGCGTGTCGTCAGGCAGCAGCGACAGCATCAGCGCCGGTTCGAAATGCGACTGATGTGAGATGACATAGATGACTGGCGCCGCCGCATCGCGCGCGATTGCCATGCGGCTGTCGCTGATCCGGTAGGCGAGCTTGAACGGCACGTAGAGCAGCGCCTGGGTAAAGCGCAGGCCGAGGCGGAACTTTTCCATCACCCCGATCAGCAGCCAGGCCACGACCAGACCCGCAAGCAGCGCCAGTGTCAGGATCATACCGCGTCTCTCCCAACGTTCCTTGCACCTCGGCTCTGCGGCCGCTTCGGCAAGAACCTAGACGATGTGCGGTCAAGGTCAATGCGCAAGGGCCTCTTGCCGCCTCTCACGAAGGGAAGGGCAAAAGCGGCATCCTTTACGCCGCCTTCAGTCTCCCGCTGATGAAGCGGAATTCCTGCGTTTTGCCGCCATAACCGTAGGCGGCGGCCGGCACTTCGTGGACGAAGGCGTAGCTTTCTTCGTGCACGGACCCGAGCAGGCGCCCGAAGGCGGCGAAGATCGCCTTGAGATAGGCTTCCAGCTCGAGCTTGGTGTTGGTGCCGTCGACCACCTTGATGTCGAGCCAGAACGTATTGGTCCCATGCTCGGCCAGCGACGCGCCGCCGGCGAACCAGTGCTGCGGATCGAGATAAGAGACGGCAACCGCCGTTATGGTCGGATCCTTGCGAAGGTGCGTGGCGGTGAGTTCGGTCGCCTCCTTGGCGATCCTGGCGGACAGCGTGGCGTCGGGCTTCCCGGTGACGCTGACGTTGATGATGGGCATTGTCCTTCTCCTTGGTTCTGGCGGCCTCTGTCAGCCGATGACGCAACCATGTCACCGACCATGAATCATGAAAATCGACTTGTTTTCAAAGAATAGTTCGATAATATCGAATTATGAAAACGCTCGATCCCGACTTCCTGAGGACATTCCTCGCCTTCGCCGACGGCGGCTCGCTGGCGCAGGCGGCCTCTATTGTCGGCCGTTCACCGTCGGCTGTGACGGCGCAGATGCAGCGGCTGGAAGAGGCTGTCGGCGAACCGCTCCTGGCGCCGCAGGGCAGGGGCCGCGGCCTGACGCCGACCGGTGAGGAGCTTGTCGGCCATGCCCGGCGTATCCTTGCAGCGCATCGTGAAGCCTGGCTCGGCTTGAAGGGCGCAAAGGCCGATGGACGCATCGCGATCGGCACGACGCAGGATTTCGCCGACAGCGGCTTGCCCGATCTATTGCGTGCTTTCGCCGAAAGCCATCCGCGCGTCAGGATCGAGCTGCGCGTCGGCCGCTCCGCCGAGCTGGCGCAAGCCCTTCAGGGCGGTAGCCTGGATCTGGCGATCGTTATGCGGCAAGCTGCGACGCCGGACGAAATCGGCATGCTGCGCGAGCCGATGATGTGGCTCTGTTCGCAAAAAGGACTGGCAGCGCGACAGGACGAGTTGCCGCTTGCACTGCTCGATCCGCATTGCGGCTTCCGCGAAGCGGCGATCTCGGCGCTCGATTCGGCCGGCCGGCGCTATCGCATTGCGGCCGGCAGCGCGAGCCTGGCCGGCCTGCGCACGGCGGTCAAGGCCGGCATTGCGCTGACGCTGCGCACCGCGCGCTTTGCCCATTCCGGCATCGTCGAAGCACCGCGCACGTTCGACCTGCCGCCCGTGCCCGTTGCCGAATTCGCCATCCGGCTGCGCGCCGATGCCGAGAACCCGGCGCGGGATTTGGCCGCACTGCTCGGCGCCGGCCTGGCTGTGCCAGGACTTTTTGGCTGACAGCTGCCTGTCTTCAGGCGTGGGGCCAAAGAAAAAGCCGACCTTGCGGTCGGCTTGGAGTAGGACGGACCGAGGGGTTTGGGGGGACTCGGGGGGTGGTCCGTCGGCTCAACAATGCCTGAACCGGATGATGGTTCCGTGACTGCGCAAATTTTTTTGGGCTCGGCTTTCACAACGGACCTGGCGCTTGTTGCTGCTTTGCCGACAGCCAGTCGCGGCCGGCATGGGCAAAGACCGCGCAAAGCACGATTGCGCCGCCGATCATGCTGGCCATGGGCGGTATCTCGGCCAGGAAAAGGAAGGCAAACAGGATCGCGAACGGCACTTCGGCAGAGCCGAGCAGGCCGGATTCAGCCGCCGGGATGAGCCTCGCGCCTTCCGTCCACAGGATCGAGGAGAGTGCGAAGCTCGAGCCGAAGGCGACGAGCAGCACGGCATCCCTTGCCGAGACGGCAAGCGGGTCGGTGACGAACCAGCCGAGTATGAACAACAGCAGGGCCGAGACCGCGCCTGCCCAGACCGCCGGCGTGTCGCGGAAGGCGCGCACCATGATCATGTAGAGCGCGCTGCCGATCGTCATCAGCAGCGCCAGCCCGTCTCCGAACAGATTGCCTGTGCCGAAGCTCGACCAGACCATGACCGCAACGCCGCAAAGCGAGACGGCGGCGGCTAACATCGTCTGAAGGCGGAAGGGCTCGCGCACCAGCAGGAAGGCGAGCAGCGCGGCAATGAAAGGCGACGTCGCGTAGATGACCGTGACATTGGCGACGAAGGTGAATTTGAAGGCGCAGATGAAGGCGATGCTGGCCAGCGCGCCTTCCACCGCCAGCAGCCAGCCGCGCCAGCCGAGCCGCAGCGTTTCGCGGTTGCCGGAGCGGTGGCGGCGCCACAGCACATAGAGGCTGATCAGGATCGAGCCGACGAAACCGCGCCAGCAGGTGATGGTCAGCGGATCGGCATGGATCGATTTGGTCAGCACGCCGGTCAATCCGAACACCGCCGCCGACGACGACACCAGGATGATGCCAAGTGTCCGTTCTGCGGTGTCGGTGGCGGCTGCTACATCGGTCATGAAAGCCAATTTACGTGGTTCTGTCCTGACATCGTAGTGTCAGCAGTCTGGCCCGTCACAGCCGTTTGCGGAAATGCTCGCCGCCGACGATCAGGAGCCCTGCGGTGATGATGAGAGCAGCGCCGAAAAACACTTCGCGACGCGGCACGTCGCCCCAGATGGCGAAGCCGAGCGCGAAGGCCCACAACAGCGAAGTGTATTCCAGCGGCGCGATGATCGAGGCCGGCGCCCGTTTCATGCCTTCGAAGAGAAGATACTGCGCCAAGCCGCCGAGCGCGCCGACGCTGGCAAGCAGAAGCAGTTCGCTCCAGCCGGGCATCTTCCACCAGAGCAGCGCGGGCACCGCCGAGAATATCAGGAAATAGAAATTGTTGAGCATGAGCTGGATCATCGAGCGCTCGGCAAGTGCTGTCTTGCGCAACAGCACGATGGCGATGCCCCACAGGAAAGCGGCGGCCAGCACCAGCAGCACCGGCACGGACAGCCCGAGATGGGCAGGGTCACAGGCGACAAAGACGCCGGCGAAGCCGATTGCCACCGCCAGCCAGCGCAGCATTGGCACTTTTTCGCCAAGCATCACCACCGAAAGCACGGTGACGATGATCGGGGCCGCGTAATAGACGGTGGTCAGTTCGGCGAGCTGCAGGCTGCGCGCGGCATTGTAATAACAAAGCCACGCCGCCAGGGTGAAGACGCCGCGCAACAGCATCGGCCACACGATCGGCGACCGCGCCGTCTCCGCATAGAGATGCCGTCCGCCGATCGCCGCGCAGGCGGTCAGTATGGTGATGCTGCGGAAGAACAGGATCTGCCAGACGCTCATGCCGGCTACCAGCAGCTTGATCGAAGCGTCCTGCGTCGAAAAAAGCAAATAGGCGGCGCCGGTCAGGAGGATACCGGCGAGAACCCTTTCGCGTGTTTCGAGAATGGCGACATCGGCCATGCGACAAGCGGCCTTGTGTGAAAACGGCTCCGGCCCCTGTCGGCTCCGCTCCCGCCAGCTATAGGGGCGAAACCTTGCATGGCGCTGCTCCAGCGCCGTGCTTGCGTTGGGGCAGGGCCGATCCCGATGCGGCTTCTGGCGCGGCGCGACTGATTGGTTTAGCATCGTCTCACAAAGCCGGCGCGTAAGGTTCGGCGAGCCAAGGGAACGGTGCGGATCAGGAAGCCAGCGCTCGCATAAGAGACGCCATTCGCATCATGCGCGGTGGGCCTGACAGCTGGCACTTACGGATATCGAAACGCCGACATCAGGGGGAGAACGCAATGCAGAAACTGCAATCGCAAGGCGTCCATCACATCACGCTGGTCGGCGCCGGTCGCCAGACATCGATCGATTTCTGGGAAGGCGTGCTGGGCATGCCTTTCATTTTCGAGCAACCCAACCTCGACAAGGCAGCCGAAAGCCATCTCTATTTCGATCCGGGCGACGGGCGGCTGATCACCATCTTTACCGACGAGACCCGCACGCCGGCAAAGCGCCGCACGCCGACCGACACGGGCTGCGTCCACCACATCGCCTTTGCCGTGTCGCGCGTGACCTTCCTGCAGGCGGTCGCCCGGCTTGACGAGCGCGCCATCAAGCACAGTGGCGTCAAGGACCGCGGTTTCATGGATTCGATCTATTTCGAGGATCCGCTTGGCCTGCTGATCGAACTTGCTTCCTACCGTTTCGAGCCGCCGGCCGGCTTTAGCCATGCCGACGTGCTGATGGAAGCGCACAAGCTCCGCGTCGCGCGTGGCGACTACAACATCGCCGAGGCGCATCTGGCCGACGCCATCCAGGCGCTGGTCGAGCGCTTGCGCGCGACATTGTCGGCCGACAGGGCGCCGCGCAATCCATATTGATTTTGAATAAACAAAGGGAGGAACAGATGGCAAAGACAGCGACGAAGGGTGCGAGGAAGCCGGCGGCCAAGGCGACACCAAAGGCTATGGCAAAGCCAGCAGCAAAAGCTTCAGCCAAGCCGGCGCCAAAAATATCGGCAAAGCCTTCGGCCAAGGCGACGTCAAAAGCAGCAACTGCCGGCAAAGCCGCGTCCAGGACCAAGGGGAAGTCGGCGAAGAAACCCGCCCTGATGATCAGCATGCTGAAGCCGAGCGTCAACAACATGACGGTTCGGGTGTTTGCCCGCGCCGCCGGGCTGGACCATGCCGAGGCCGACGCCTGGGGCAGCACGCGTTCGCCCGAATTCATGGCGCGCAACCCGGCCCATCTGACTCCGATGATCGAGGACAAGGGCCTGCCGCGAGGGGTGCTTTGGGAAAGCTGCGCCATCATGCAGTATCTCGCCAACAAGCACGGGCTGGAGAAATTCTACCCCAAGGCGCCTGCCAAGCGGGCGATGATCGACAGCGCCATGTTCTACCTGATCGGCACGCTCTATCCCTATGTGGCGCGCGCCACCTATCCGGCGCTCGGTTTCCCGCAATATGCCGGAGAGGTCGGCCACAGCGACGCTCATCCCGACAGGAAGGCCGAGGCCCAGAAGGCGGCGATCGCCGCCATCTCCGAACCGCTGGAGGTGTTCCACTCCTTCTTCAGGGACGGCAAGCCCTTCATTGGAGGCAAGAACCCGTCTATCGCCGATATCCGCCTGGCGGCGACACTCGAATTTCTCGCCGTCATCGACTATGCCCTGCCCGAATGGGCCAGCGACTACATGGCCGCGATGGAGAAGAAGCTCGGCAAGGCCTATGCAGACCCGGCCAGCGACGTGCGCGGCTACATTGCCCATGTGAAGTCACAGCCACGGGTGTGAGATCGCTTCGGCGCCGCAGGCCGGTTGAAGGCAGCCGGCGGCCAAGATGAACTGCGATGTCCTTCGCGGCTCCTTTGCCTGGAGGACAGAGGAGCGAACTGTCCCGCCAGCGTATCGCGGACTGCCCGCCACTCCGGTGTTTCCAAGCGACGCTTACTGCGTCGCTTGGTAAAGCTCCGCCGCCGCTGCCTTGAGCGCCCGCCTTCCGTCCGGCCTGAAATACATCATGTGTCCTCCGTCCAGCACATCGACGCGGATGGGCTTTGCACCGGCGAGCGTCGGTACCTGGTTCACCAGATAGCGAGATGCCAGATAGGGCGTGACGAGGTCGGTGTAGCCGTTGACGATGACGACGCCGAGCGCGGGATTGAGCGAGCGCGCCCGCTGCAGATCGTTCATCACGCCGGCATAGCCCTGCCGCGATGTGCCGTAGTCCCAATTGCGGCTGATCTCGCCATTGAGCAGCCGGTAGCTGACATCGGTGTGGTAGTTCAATTCGTCGCGGGCATAGCCGACAAAAGCCGAGGTCAATGCTGGAACGCTGCGGTCGAGCACAGGATCGGGTCCGGCGGTGCGAGCGCTTTCAGGAGCGATGTCGGCCGTGCCGATCATGGCGTCATAGGGGCTGAGCACCTTGCTTTTCGAGCGGGCAAACTCCCTCGCGAAAAGGCTGGTCGGTATACGCGCGAAATTCCGCTGCACGAGGTCGAGGGGCAGGCCGGTGATCTCGGCCACCCGCTGGCTCGCCAGCCGCCCGCCTTGCTCCAGCCCGCTGGCAAGCGCCGTGAGGTAGTCGCCAAGCGCATAGCGCTCGACCGCGGCCAACTGCGCCCGCAGCGCCTCGCCGGTAACGCCGTCGGCACTGAGCCGCACCGACGCCAGCGAGGGGAGTTCGAGAGCCCAGTGCAGCGGCTCGAATTCGTCGGGTTGCACCAGCATGAATTCCAGCGCCGGCGAGATCAGCACGATGCCGCTCGGGCTAAGGCCGACATCTTCCTGCAAAGTCCTGGCGAGCAGCGCCGCGCGAAACCCGCCATAGCTTTCTCCGGCCAGGAAAAGCGGCGAGCTGCTGCGGCCGTTCTGCGCCAGATAGAGCCGGATGAAGGCGCCGATCGAGCTGGCGTCCTGGTTGACGCCCCAGAAGTCGTGGGTGTTCTGCCCGGGAGCCTCGCGGCTGTAGCCGGTGCCGACCGGATCGACAAAGACGAGGTCGGTCATGTCGAGCCAGCTGTCCGGATTGTCGATGATCTTTTGCGGCGGCGGCAGGAATTCGCCATCGGCTCCGGTCGTGATGATGCGCGGACCGAGCGCACCGAGATGCAGATAGGCGGAAGCCGCCCCGGGGCCGCCATTGAAGACGAAGGTAATGGGGCGTGGTGCCGTTTTTGCCGCGTCAGCCGGTGGCCGCAGCGTATAGGCGACATAAAAGATCTCCGCCGTGACGTCGGCCTTGCCTGAAAGCAGCGACAGCGTGCCGGTCTTGGCCTGATAGTCCAGCTTGCGTCCGGCAACCGTGATCGAATGGCTGGTGACCTGCGGCGGCGGCAGCAGCGACAGCACACCGCCGGTCGGCGCCGGCCTCTCCGGCGTTTCAGCCAGGACAGGCTGTGCGAAGGCAGCAAGCATCAGCAGGATGAGAGAGATCAGTTTCAACTTGAACGGCATGACGCCTCCGCGAGAACGCTTGTCGCATAGCTATAGCCGATGCGATCGAAGTCAAAGGAAAGGCTTGTCCGGCTGAAGACGGATCGCCCGCCATCAAGCAACGAATCCGGGTCAGCGGGTTCCGTGCAAGCCTTCTCGACGCGCTATTGAGAGAGCATTGAATGAAAAAAACCGCCTGTACGGCGGGTCCCTGGCGCAACTCAGCACCATAACCAGAAATGTACCATAGCTGCCTTCACCCTGTCAAGAAAAAATTCCTATCAGGAGAAACCGTTGGCACACCCGACTGCCCATCGCCAGCCCTTGTTGACCCGAGTCAGTCACCAGAAAATGGGACGACGGCACTCGCACGGCTCAGACGGTCTTTGAGACCTCGTCCGTCAATGTCCATTTGGGATAGTGATTGCGCGCCTGTGTCCCAACGCGATGATTATGTTTGCTTTCCGGTGTGATCGGGTCAAATCTCGGTGGGTTGACGCATGCCAGCGCCAGAAACGATCGTCGAAAGGGGCAGCGAAATGGACGCCACCGCACTGAAGGCCATGCAGGCGCCGCTGAAAGAGACCTATCGCGATGATGCTTCGCGCGCGCTCATCACGCTCAGGGCCAGAGGCAGTCTCGATGACCAGTCGATCGCCTGCAAGGTCGAGACGGGCAGGGCTCTCGCGATTGCCGGTCTGCATCCCGCAACCGGCGGCTCGGGGCTCGAGCTTTGCTCGGGCGACATGCTGCTGGAGGCACTTGTGGCCTGCGCCGGCGTGACGCTCAAGGCGGTGGCGACGGCGCTCGAATTCAAGCTCGGCGCCGCCACGGTCGAGGCCGCAGGCGACCTTGATTTTCGCGGCACGCTTGGCGTTGCCAAGGATGCGCCGGTCGGTTTTCGCGCCATCAGGCTGAATTTCAGTCTCGACACCGATGAGCCGCAGGAGCGCATCGATTCCTTGCTGAAGCTGACCGAACGCTACTGCGTGGTGTTCCAGACCATCAACCAGACGCCGGAACTGACGGTCAGCGCACGGCGCTGACGCCGCATCGCGCCTTACTGCGCTGCCGGTTCCTCCGCGTCGCCCTCATCGGTGAAGGGTGACGCGCTCGGCACGCATTGCAGCGACCAGCCGGTCGGGGCCGGCTGCTTCTGGTATTCGGTGATGGCGGCGGTGCATTGTTCGCGCTTGTCGAACGTGCTGGGCAACACGACCATGCCGCCTTGCGGGCCGGCGATTACCAGGTACCAGACCAACGCTACGCTCGAAGCCATGGGAATTTCCTTGCTCTGCCCAGCGGGGCTTGTTGTGGGAATCTATGCGATCCTATCAACTCTGCGGAAATGACGAAAGCATGACCGCGACTCAGCTTTCCGCCGCCACATCACAGCCGCGTGATGTGGCGGGGCGGGCGAGGTCTGGTCAATTCGTTGCGAAACAATAGAACAGGCCGTCGCCGCCGGTGCCTTTCAGCGCCTCCTGACCGCAGCCGCCGCGCGAAGCATGCGAAGAGTTCCAGGATTTGGCGGCAGCTGAATCGTCGAGCCCGGTGCGGTCGTGATGGCCCATCATGGCTGCCCCTTCCGTGCCGCTCATCGTCCAGTCACCGCAGGTCTGGTCGGCGATCCTGGTGCCGTCGGGTTTCGAGCCGGTCAGCATATCGTGGCGGTTCGGCGTGTCGCCGCGGCCGTTGACCATCTCGCCTTTCTCGGTGAGCGCCGTCTGCTTGGTGATGCCGTTGGCATCGCCGTGCAGCGAGGCGACGTCGTCGGCTATCTTGACGCCCTTGGCATTCACCCACGGTCCCTTGCCGATGCGGTCGCGCGCATCCTCGGTGCTGGTCGACAGATATGCGGCCCAGGTCTTGCCGGTGACGCCGGCTGCTTCCGCCAGCGAGGCGCAATGCGCGTCGGCGCCCTTCAGGCCGCCGAGGTCTGCCCCTTTGCCCGAGCCGACGCTGGTGACGAAGAAGCTCATCTTGGCATCTTGTGACAAGGCTGTGCCGGCGGCCAAGGCTGAGGCAATGGCGGTGGCGGCGATGAGAATAAGTCTGCGCATGTCGGTCCTCCGGGTTTGAGCCTCGAATGTACATTCGAGGAACGCCGCCCGGAGCCGAATTCTTCCGATAAAAAAGATGCGGCTATTCCGGCTGTCGGTAGGCGACGAAACGGTTGTGCTTGGCCTGGAAGATCAATCCTGTCTCTTTCAGGTCGGGGCTTGCCAGCGGCACGATGCGTTTGGCGATCTCGGAGGGATGCGGCAGCGTTTCCGGGTCCTCGCCGGGCACGGCCTGCGCGCGCATCGCGGTGCGGGTGGCCCCCGGATCGGCGGCATTGACGCGCAAGGGCAGGCTCTGCGTCTCATGTGCCCAGGAGCGCATCATCGTCTCGACCGCCGCCTTGGAAGCCGCGTAGGGCGCCCAGAAGGCGCGCGCCGAGTGAGCAGCGTTGGACGACAGGATGATGGCCCGGCCGGCGTCGGAGAGCCGCAGCAGTGGGTCGACCGAGCGGATCAGCCGCCAGGTCGAGGTGACGTTGATGGTTATCACCTTCTCGAAGGTTTTCGCCTCGACATGGCCGATCGGCGAGATCACGCCGAGCACGCCCGCATTGGCGACGAGAATGTCGAGCTTGCCCCACCGCTCATGGATGGCGCCGCCCAGGCGGTCGATGCCGGCCATGTCGGCAAGGTCGAGCGGCACCAGCGTCGCTTCGCCCTTGCCGGTTTTGGCGCGCTCGGCCTTGATCTGGTCGTCGAGTTCTTCCAGCCCGCCCACGGTGCGCGCCACGGCAATGACGTGGGCGCCAGCGGCAGCCAGTTCCCTGGCGATGAAGTAACCGATGCCGCGCGAGGCGCCGGTGACGACCGCAACGCGGCCGGAAAGGTCGAAGGTCATGCGATAGATTCCGGAAATATGGCTATGGCAACTGGCAGTGCGGCAATCCTATGCGCCGCTCGTCGCCAGCAGCGACAGCGTGCGCACATTGTCGTGGCCTTCGAAGTCGAGCAGGCGGGTCGGATACTGGCCGGTGAAGCAGGCGTCGCAGAATTGCGGCTGCTCGTTGTCGCGGTTGGCCTCGCCGACGGCGCGATAGAGTCCGTCGATCGACAGGAAGCCGAGCGAATCGACGCGGATGAATTCGGCCATCTCCTCGATCGACATGCGTGATGCCAAAAGCTTCGATTTTTCCGGCGTGTCGACGCCGTAGAAGCAGGAGGCCCTGGTCGGCGGCGATGCGATGCGCATGTGCACTTCCTTGGCGCCGGCGTCTCGCACCATCTGCACGATCTTCTGGCTGGTCGTGCCGCGCACGATGGAATCGTCGACCAGCACGACGCGTTTGCCCTCGATCATGCGGCGGTTGGCGTTATGCTTCAGCTTGACGCCCATGTGGCGGATCGAATCGCCGGGCTGGATGAAGGTGCGGCCGACATAGTGGTTGCGGATGATGCCGAGCTCGAAGGGAATGCCCGCGGCTTGCGAAAAACCGATTGCCGCCGGCGTGCCGGAATCCGGCACCGGCACGACGATGTCGGCCTCGACGGGATTTTCCTGCGCGAGTTCCGCGCCGATGCGCTTGCGCACCTCGTAGACGTTGCGGCCTTCGACCGAAGAATCCGGGCGTGCGAAATAGACATATTCGAAGATGCAGAAGCGGGTCTTCTGCGGCTCGAACGGGAACAGGCTTTCGATGCCCTTGGAGGTAACCACGACCATTTCGCCGGGCTTCAAATCGCGCACGAAACGCGCGCCGATGATGTCCAGCGCGCAGGTTTCGGAGGCCAGGATCCAGGCACCGTCGAGGTCACCCAGCACCAGCGGGCGGATGCCGAGCGGGTCACGGCAGCCGATCATCTTCTTGGCCGTCATCGCCACCAGCGAAAAGGCGCCCTCGACCTGGCGCACCGCATCGATGAAGCGCGAGTTGAGATCACGCTCCTTGCTGGTGGCGACGAGGTGCAGAAGCGTCTCGGTGTCGGAGGTCGAGGAGAAGATCGCGCCTTGCTTCTGCAGCGCGCGCTGCACGGTCATGGCGTTGGTCAGATTGCCGTTATGGGCCACGGCAAAACCGCCATCGGCCAGTTCGGCGAAGAAGGGCTGGATGTTGCGCATGCCGGCGCCGCCGGTCGTGGCGTAGCGCGTGTGGCCGATGGCGCGATTGCCTTGCAGGCTGTCGATGACGCGTTGCTTGGTGAAGGTGTCGCCGATCAGGCCGACATGGCGTTCGACATGAAACTGGGTGCCGTCGTAGGAGACGATGCCGGCCGCTTCCTGGCCGCGATGCTGCAGCGCGTGCAGGCCGAGCGTGACGATGGCCGCCGCGTCCTGCCGGCCGAAAATGCCGAACACGCCGCATTCGTCGTGGAAGTGATCGTCAGCTTCCGCGGAAAGCACGTGGTCTGCGTCTGCCATGGGGCTCAAGCTCCGCTAAAATCGCCATATAAGGCGACAGCGCCGTAAAAGCAACGCGCCCGGCGATGGTTCACGATCACCGCCAGTCTCGGGCGCCTGTTCTGCGGCGCCCGATCACTCATCAATTCGCCGGCGCCGCCGGGGCCGGATTGGCCGGCGCGTTGTCCGCGGGAGGCGTTCCGGCATCGCTGTCGTCAGGAGCCGGCGCATTGGCATCGTCCCCTCCCGCCGGGGCATCCGTGGCCGGTGCGTCCGGTGCGGCGGGCGTTTCGGCGGCCGGCTGATTCGGATTGAGCTTCTTGAGGATGGCGTTTTCCGGATCCTCGGGCAGCAGGCTTTCGAGCTTGGCGCCGATCTGCTCCAGCAGCGGCCGCGACTTGGCCTCCGTGACCCAGGCCGGTGCCTTGGCGCCGGCCAGCCAATTGAAGAACAGCAGGGCCACGGCGACCACCAGAATGCCGCGGGCGGCGCCATAGAGGAAGCCGAGCGTGCGGTCGAGCGCGCCGATGCGGGAATCGATGATCCAGTCGGCGAGCTTCATGGTGATGACGCTGACGACGATCAAAGCAATGATGAAGACGACGCCGGCGGAGGCCGCCATGGCGATCTTTTCATTGTCGATGTAGGGCTTCAGGTAGGGCAGGACGGGCTTGTAGAAAAAGAATGCTGCCGCGGCCGCCGCCGCCCAGGACACGATGGACAGGACCTCGCGTGAAAAGCCGCGAACCATGGCGAGCATCGCCGAGACCAGGGTGAAGCCGACGAGAATTCCGTCAAGCAGCGTTATCGGCATCTTTGTCGCCCCACTCCCTGTCGCTCACCACCAGGTGAGCCCGTCATTCTTCGTCGTTGGCGCGGCTGCGCCGTGAGCCGGCTATGCGCGCCACGAGGTCGGCGAGCTCGGTGGGCTGGAAAGCGCCGGCCCCGATTCCTCCGGCAAGTTCCTCGCTGCCCAAGGGCAGAACCGCGCTTGCGAAACCCAGCTTTTCGGCCTCCTTGAGACGCTGCTGCGCATGCGCAACCGGCCTCACGGCGCCAGAAAGGCTGATTTCGCCGAAATAGACGCAATCGGCGGGAAGGGCAAGACCGGTGAGCGAGGAAACCAGTGCGGCCGCCACCGCCACATCGGCCGCGGGCTCGGAAATGCGGTAGCCGCCGGCTACGTTCAGATAGACGTCCTGTTGGCCGAAGCGCACGCCGCAATGCGCCTCGAGCACCGCCAGGATCATCGACAGCCGGGCGCCGTCCCAGCCAACGACGGCGCGGCGCGGCGTGCCGAGCGAGGAGGGCGCGACCAGCGCCTGGATTTCGACCAGCACCGGCCTTGTGCCTTCCATGCCGGCGAAAACCGCCGCTCCCGGCGATTTCGCGTGGCGCTCGCCGAGGAACAGCTCGGACGGATTGGCAACCTCGCGCAGCCCCTTGTCCGACATTTCGAAGACGCCGATCTCGTCGGTCGGCCCGAAACGGTTCTTGACGGTGCGCAGTATACGGTAGTGATGGCCGCCTTCGCCCTCGAAATAGAGCACGGCGTCGACCATGTGCTCGACGACGCGCGGGCCGGCAATCTGGCCTTCCTTGGTGACATGGCCGACGAGCACGATCGCAGCACCCGTGGATTTCGCATAGCGGATCATCGCCTGGGCGGCCGCACGCACCTGGGTGACGGTGCCGGGCGCCGAATCGGCGAGGTCGGTCCACAGCGTCTGGATCGAATCGAGGATCACCAGGTCCGGCCGCTTGCCGTCGGCAATCGTGGCAAGGATATCCTCGACATTGGTCTCGGCCGCAAGCTCGACCGGTGTGGAAGCGACGCCGAGGCGCTGCGCGCGCAGCCTGATCTGGGCGACCGCCTCCTCACCCGAGACATAGACGATGCGGTGGCCCCTCGAGGCAAGGGCAGCAGCAGCCTGGGTGAGCAGCGTCGACTTGCCGATACCGGGATCGCCGCCGACCAGCAGCGCCGAGCCGCGCACGAAGCCGCCGCCCGTGGCGCGGTCGAGCTCACCGATGCCCGACACGATGCGCGGCGCGTCCTCGATATCGCCGGAAAGCGTGGTCAGCACCACCGCGCGGCCCTTGCGGGCGTTGCGCGTATTGGCCGGCCCGGAACCGATGCCGCCGGACGTACCTTCCTCGACCAGCGTGTTCCATTCGCCGCAGGCGTCGCATTTGCCGGCCCAGCGCTGATGCACCGATCCGCAGTTCTGGCAGATGAACTGGACGCGGGATTTAGCCATTAGCGAGGCCTGCTTCGGGATCGCCGATGCTGGATAGGTGGGCGGGACAGAGGGGGTGTGACGGAGCGTGACGGTGAGTCAAAAAAGCTACTCAAACCTTTCCGCGATATGATGTTCCTCCGCCAGATCCGAGAAGCGGGTAAATTCGCCGTGGAAGGCTAGCGTGACCGTGCCCGTCGGTCCGTGACGCTGCTTGGCCACGATCACCTCGGCCTTGCCGCGCATCTCGTTCATCTCGTTTTCCCACTTGATGTACTCGTCGGTGCCGAGCTTCGGCTCGCGGTTCTTGAGGTAGTATTCCTCGCGGTAGACGAAGATCACGACGTCGGCGTCCTGCTCGATCGAGCCGGATTCGCGCAAGTCCGAGAGCTGCGGGCGCTTGTCGTCGCGGCTTTCAACCTGGCGCGAGAGCTGCGACAGCGCGATGATCGGCACCGCGAGCTCCTTGGCCAGTGCCTTGAGGCCCGTGGTGATCTCGGTGATTTCCTGCACGCGGTTCTGCGAGGCCCTGGCGCTGGAGCCCTGCATCAGCTGGATATAGTCGATGACGATGAGGTCGAGGCCGCGCTGGCGCTTCAGGCGCCGGGCGCGGGCCGAGAGCTGGGCGATCGAGATGCCGCCGGTCTGGTCGATGAACAGCGGGATCTTCTGCATGGTCTGCGAACAGGCGACCAGTTTTTCGAAGTCCATTTCGGTGATCTCGCCGCGGCGGATCTTCGAGGAGGAGATTTCCGTCTGTTCGGAGATGATACGGGTCGCGAGCTGTTCCGACGACATTTCGAGCGAGAAGAAGCCGACGACACCGCCATTCGCCGCCTTGAACGACCCGTCGGCCTGCTGCGCCGGCACATAGGCCTCGGCGACGTTGAAAGCGATGTTGGTGGCGAGCGACGTCTTGCCCATGCCCGGACGGCCGGCAAGGACGATCAGATCGGACGATTGCAGGCCGCCCATGCGGCGGTCGAGGTCGCGCATGCCGGTGGCCAGCCCCGACAGGTGGCCGTCGCGCATGTAGGCGGCGTTGGCCATGTCGACCGCGGTCTTGACCGCGTCGGTGAAGCTCTCGAAGCCGCCGTCATAGCGTCCGGTTTCGGCCAGCTCGAACAGGCGCCGTTCGGCATCCTCGATCTGCTCGGACGGCGACATGTCGACCGGCGCGTCATAGGCGATGTTGACCATGTCCTCGCCGACGGTGATCAGGGCGCGACGCGTCGCAAGGTCATAGATGGCGCGACCGTAATCTGCGGCGTTGACGACCGTGACGGCTTCGACCGCCAGGCGCACGACATATTGTGCTACCGTCATGTCGCCGACCTTCTCGTCGGCCGGCAGGAAGGTCTTCAGCGTGATCGGCGTTGCCACCTTGCCCATGCGAATGAGCTCTGCCGCGATCTCGAAGATCTTGCGATGCAGGGGTTCGTAAAAGTGGCTGGCCTTCAGGAAGTCGGAGACGCGATAGAAGGCATCGTTGTTGACCAGGATCGCGCCGAGCAGCGCCTGTTCCGCCTCGATGTTGTTCGGCGCCTCGCGATAGAGCGGTTGCTCCGCCACGCCGAATTTCCGCGCTGCCTCTGCCATGATGTCCCCGATTTCGATCCCGGTCTCTCGATATCAGAATCGGAAAGTTGAGTGCTGACTTATCTGCAACAGTTATCACCCAAGCAGATTTGATGCCCACTGTTCACAGAAACAAAAAACCGTCCACAGGACAGTATTCCCGTGCCCTGATTCCGATTGACTCGACAAGGTGCTGATTCTACGCGACGGTTTGGAACAAAGCAAGAACGATCGTCACCCGAATCCCTACGCTGTATCGAGCACATCGCCCCAGTCCGACCGCCGTGCCGCCTTGAACAGTTCACCGTCACGCTTGCTGAAAAGCGTCTCTCCGGCACTGCCGTCCGGCCGGCAAAGCTTGAGCGCCGCCTTGCCCGAGCCGGTTTTCGGTGGCGCGATCACCCGCGCCGCGCGGACTGGCGCCGGCTGCCTCGAAGCCGCGACATAGATGAACTTCTCGTCCTCCCATGGCACTTCGGCGTCCTTGGCCAGCCGGTGCAGGCGCGAGCGGGCGACGCGCCGCGAAAAGTGGCACCAGTCGGGCGGGATGAGCGGGCAGGGGGCTTCGTGCGGGCAAGGTGCCAGTACATGCGCGCCCGCTTCCATCAGTTGCCGACGAACCGCGAGAACACGCTGCCAGCCCGCCGGCGTGCCCGGCTCCACGATCAGCAGCGTGTCTGTCGTGAGCTGCCACAGCCGATCGACCATTTTGGGCAGTGATGCCGGTGTGATCTCGTCCAGCACATAGGCGCAGGTGACGAGGTCCGCCGGCTGCGAACCGTCAAGGTCGATGGTCACATCGCCGGCCTGCCAGGCGATCCGGGCAGCGATCGCATCGGCGGCAAGCGCCTCGCCGACCTTGCGCACCGCAGCACTGGCCTCCAGCAAAACGGCATGCTGAAGATCGGGCCACAGGTCAGCCGTGGCCCAAAGCACGGTGCCCGGGCCGGCGCCGACATCGAGCAGGGTTTTCGGCGCGAATTCCGGCTGGGCTTCGTTCACCGCGTCAAGGCTGGCGCGGACGGCGGCATAGGTCGCCGGCAGCCGCGTCGCCAGATAAGCCTTGACCGCCATATCCTGCGCCATATGCAGGCGGCCGTCGCGCATCTCGGCGCGGTAACGGTCCGACAGGGTTTTCGCCGCCTGCCTGAGCACCGGCAGCGGCACGTTTTCGAGGGCACGGTCGACGGCCTGTCGAAGCGGGGCGGGCAGTTCCACGGCTCATGCCCCTCGTGGTGCGAGCAGGATGACAGAGGCACCGAGTATGCAGAGCGCCGCCCCCGCAAGGTCCCACCGGTCGGGACGCACGCTTTCCACCAGCCAAAGCCAGGCCAGTGACGCCGCGATGTAGATGCCGCCATAGGCGGCATAGGCGCGGCCGGCCGCGCCGGTGTCCACCAGGGCCAGAAGCCAGGCGAAGAGAACGAGCGAAACGAAACCTGGCAGCAGCCACAGCGGCGATTTCTCCAGCCGCCACCACGCCCACACCGAAAAACAGCTAGCGATCTCGGCGAGCGCCGCGGCTGCATAGAGGAGGTAGGTCATGAAAAAGGCCTCGCGACGATCACGAGGCCTTTTTCAGGGCACGAGCCGGGAATGGCAAGCGCCAATGCGGCAAAGCGGTCTGTTCCTACTCCGCCACCTTGCGGCGCCGGGCGGGCTTGGCGGGCTCTTCGACCAGAGCCGCTTCGCGATGGCCCATGTCGCGCATTTCGAGCGCCTTTTCACATTTGACCATATAGTCGCGCGCCATCGGCAGGGTGTCGTTCTTCCTGGCAAGCTGGATCTGGAAGATGACCAGATCCTGCCAGCGGAAGGCGGCTTCCGAGGCTGCCAGATAGAATTCCCACATGCGGCAGAAGCGCTCGTCATAGATCGCCTTGGCCTTGTCGCGGTTGGCGGCGAAGCGCTGGCCCCAATGCTTCAACGTGTCGGCATAATGGAGCCGCAGGATTTCGATGTCCGTGACGACGAGGCCTGACTTCTCGATCGCCGGCATGACTTCGGAAAGCGCGGGAATGTAGCCGCCCGGGAAGATGTATTTGCGGATGAAGGCGCTGGTCGCCCACGGCACGCCGGAGCGGCCGATCGTGTGCAGGAGCATGACGCCGTCAGGCTTCAGCAACGTCGCGCTCTTGTCGAAGAAAGTGCGGTAGTGATTGACCCCGACATGTTCGAACATGCCGACCGAAACGATGCGGTCGAAGCGTTCGTTGAGTTCGCGGTAATCCTTCAGCTCGAAGTGAACGTGGTTTTCCAGGCCCTGGGCATGCGCCCGGTCGGTGGCGACGCCGTGCTGCTCGGTCGACAGTGTCACGCCCTGTACGTCGACGTCGAAGGCCTTGGCAAGGTAGAGGCCTAGCCCGCCCCAGCCGGAGCCGATGTCGAGCACCGTCTGCCCGGCCTTCAGCCTGAGCTTGGCGGCGATGTGGCGCTTCTTGGCTGCCTGCGCCTCGTCCAGCGTCATGTCCGGCTGCTCGAAATAGGCGCAGGAATACTGCATGTCCTCATCGAGGAAGAGCCGGTAAAGGTCACCCGACAGATCATAGTGGCGCTGCACGTTGCGGCGCGAACGCGACGCGGTGTTGATCTGCTGCAGGCGGCGGAAAGCGTGGCGCAGGCCTTCGATGGCTTTCGACCACGTCGCGTCGATGCCGCCGCTGCCCATGTTCTGGAAAGCGATGCGCATCAGGCCAAGGACGCCGCCCTCGAGGATGTCGAGTTCGCCATCCATGTAGGCTTCCGGCACGGCCAGCATCGGATCGAAGGTAATGGCGCGCTCGGCGTGCCTGGTTTTGATGTGCAGGTGCACCGGCTCGCCGCTGCCGTCACCGAACACGAATGTCGTGCCCTGTGGGCCGGTCACCTTGAGATTGCCTGTGCGCACCAGGCGGTCCAGAACGCGTTTCAACAGAATATTCATGACCCAAATGTCCCCTCTCGGTCAGACAGGCTGTCCTACTCTGCATCAATATATAGGGTTTCGAAAAGTTCCTTTTGGCACAAAAATGCCCAGGTGGTGAACCCGGGCATTGGTCCAGTCTGGCTTGAACTGCCAGTCTGATTGGAGCTGCCAGTCTGATTGAACTGATTGAGGCCGAAGCCGAATGCGGCGCGCCGGCAGGCGCGCCGCGCCGATGTCAGGCGTTCTCTTCGCCGCCCTCGAACTCGGCGTTCGGGTCGAAGAAGTTCTCCGGCCGGGCATTGTCGTTGATGTCCTCGCCATAGATGGCCTCGGCGGTGGTCAGCGTCTCGCCCTTGGCCTGCCGCTCGGCTTCGTCGGCCGTGCGGGCGATGTTGAGCGTGATCGTGACCTCGACTTCCGGATGCAGCGCGATCGCCACATTGGTCACGCCGATGGTCTTGATCGGCTGGTTGAGCTGGATCTGGTTGCGGTTGACCGAAAAGCCCTCTGCCGTCAGCAGGTCGGCGATATCGCGCGTCGACACCGAGCCGTAGAGCTGGCCGGTCTCGCCGGCCGAGCGAACGGCGATGAAGCTCTTGCCGTCGAGCTGTTCGGCGACCTGCGAGGCTTCGGACTTCCGCTCGAGATTGCGGGCTTCGAGCTGGGCGCGCTGGCCTTCGAACTTCTTCTTGTTGGCTTCGTTGGCGCGCAGCGCCTTGCCCTGCGGCAACAGGAAATTGCGGGCAAAGCCGTCCTTGACCTTGACGGTATCGCCCATTTGGCCGAGGCGGGAAACGCGTTCGAGAAGAATGACTTCCATGGTTTTGTTCCTTTCGTTAGGGCGCCAATCAAGGGATCGGTGCCGAATTCTCTGGAACAGGTCAGGAAGCAAAAGGGCGTTGCCGCCGGTGTCGCTGTCCTGCCTGTCGCGGCAGTTAGAGGCTTTTGACCTCAACTCGGGATTTGATGAGTAATCCAGCGGCGCCCGTCGCCGTGGAACAGAAGCGGGCGGCGGAGCCGCCCGCGTCAAGGATTAGCGAACCACGTAGGGCAGCAGGCCGAGGAAGCGGGCGCGCTTGATCGCCTTGGCGAGCTCGCGCTGCTTCTTCTGGCTGACGGCGGTGATGCGCGACGGCACGATCTTGCCGCGCTCGGAAATATAGCGCTGCAGGAGGCGCACGTCCTTGTAATCGATCTTGGGCGCGTTGGCGCCCGAGAACGGGCAGGTCTTGCGGCGGCGATGGAACGGGCGCCGGGTCGGGATCTGGTTGATGTCGACCATTATTCTGCACCCCCTTCAAAGCCTTCGCGCGGACGGCGCGGACCACGATCGCCACCGGCGTCGCCGCCGAAGCTGCGTGGCGGACGATCGCCGCGATCACGGTCGCCGAACGAGCGCGGACCACGGTCGCCGCGGTCACGGTCGCCGAAGCCGCCGCGTTCCGAGCGCTCTTCGCGCTTCTGCATCATGGCGGAGGGACCTTCCTCATGCGCATCGACCTTGATGGTCAGGAAACGCAGCACGTCCTCGGACAGGCCCATCTGGCGCTCCATTTCGTTGAGCGCTGCCGGCGGGCAGTCAAGATCCATCAGCGTGTAGTATGCCTTCCGGTTCTTGTTGACCCGGTAGGTGAGGGACTTCAGTCCCCAGTTCTCGACCCGGCCGACGGACCCGCCATTGGCGGAGATGACGCCCTTGTACTGTTCGACAAGCGCATCGACCTGCTGCTGCGAGAGGTCCTGCCGGGCAAGAAACACATGTTCGTAAAGAGCCATTATGTCTTTTCGCCTTTCTTCGTTTCTCTCCCGGTTCCCGGCGGCAAAAGCCTCTGCAACTTCTCTGACCCGCCAGGAGCGGGGAAGAAAGGAGCATGACGAGACGGTCGAGAGCGGAGACACGGGAGGCGGAAGCGCTTCTGGCTTCACGCGAAGGTTTTCGAAAACCTCCGGCCCTCCGTTCAGCCCCCAGCTGGGACCGGCAGATTGGCGGCGTCTATATAGCAATCCACGTGGAAGGCAAGAGCAAGCGGCAATCCCGGATGTCGCAGGGCCGGAAAAACCGGCATGTGCGGAAACAGGACTCCGTGGTTCCCGGAAACCAGGCCTTAACCACCATGACAGGTTGTATGGGGTTGCGGCCCCGGCATCAACCGCCGATTCATCATGTCTGGCGCAAAAAGCGGCATCCCGCTGTCAGCAACGGGCTAGGCATTTCCGGGGGTAAGGATGCTTCTCAAGAAATTCTGGCGCTCGAAAAGCGGCAACTTCGCGCTTTTGCTCGGGATCGGCTTGCCGGCCATCCTGTCGGCGGTGGCCTTCGCAGCCGATGTCTCTACCATCATGCGGGCCAAGAGCAACCTGCAGAATGCGCTCGACGCGGCAAATCTCGCCTCCTCGCATCTCGGCGATCTGGACATCACCCGCACCGACGCCTTCAACCGCTATTTCCAGGCCAACGTAGCCGGACATGGCGAACTCACAAATGCGCAGGCCACGTTGACGGTCGACAGGGGCGTCAACTTCGTCAAGACGAAGGCCGTCGCCTCGGCTGACGTCGATTTGAACTTCGCCTTTCTGCTCGGTGAGAGCAGGCACATCGTGGTCGATGCCTCGGCGGTCGAATCGAACAACCAGCTCGAAGTCGTGCTGGTTCTGGACAACACCGGCTCGATGGCCGGCGCCAAAATTGCTGCCCTCAAGACAGCGACGGACAATCTGCTCAAATATCTGGAAGCGGCGCAATCACCGACGCGCAAGGTCCGCGTGGCGCTGGTCCCCTTCGTCACGGCTGTCAATGTCAACGGCGACGGGTTCGACCCGTCCTGGATCGACATGGACGGCAAGTCATCCACCAATGGAATCAATTTCCCCGTCATCAACGACAAGCGTCCCAATCATATGGCGCTGTTCAGGCAGTTGATGAAAGATCCGGCCTCTGCCGCCAAATTGACGGGGTGGAAGGACGGCAAGGGGGAGGATACGGGTTGGAAAGGCTGCGTCGAGGCGCGGCCTGGTGTCCTTAATATCGCCGATACGCCGCCTGATCCACGTTACCCTGACACTCTGTTCGTGCCTTATTTCGCGCCGGACAGTCCGGGAAAGGGGACGAGACCTTCCAGCGGCTATTCAAACGATGCCTATCACTACAACAATTCCTTTATCGACGACGCCCCCGACGAGGCCAAACTTGCTCGGAATGGCGGACTGAATATTCTCGGAATAGACCTGAGCGGCTTGCTTGGAAGTGCTGCCGGGCTTTTGCGGGGTGATCTTGAAACAGTCGCCAAATATGTGGCGCCGCAGAACACCGCCATTGCCACCGCGGTCACAAACGATCCAAACGCCTTGCAATTGACGGTGGGGCCAAACCGGTCCTGTCCCTCGCCAATCGTCCCCTTGACCGAAGACTTTACAAAACTTCGCAACGAGGCCGCCAAGATGCTTGCATGGGCGGGGTCCGGCACCAATGTTTCCGAGGGCCTGGCCTGGGGCCAGCGAGTGTTGTCGCCGAGTGCGCCATATGCCGAGGGGACGCCTTGGAAGACGCCTGGGGTGAGCAAGATCGTCATGTTGCTCACCGACGGCGAGAATGTCGTCTACGGCGCCAGCAACGAGACGACCAAGTCCGACTATACGTCCTATGGTTTTCTCGCGGGCTCAGACTATGGCGCTGCCGGTCGGCTTGGATCGGACAACCAGACGACCGCCGCGCGCAATGTCGACGGATGGACCAAAAGCGTCTGCACGCAGCTGAAGAAGCAGGGCGCCGAAATCTACACGATGGTGCTGCAATCCGACACCGCCGCCAACCGCACGCTCTACAGCGCCTGCGCCTCGGATCCCAGCGACTACTATGCCGTCAACGATCCAAACAAATTGCCGAACGTGTTCCAGCAGATCGCCAACAAATTCTCGAAATTGCAACTGACGAATTGAACGCTCGACCCCGCTGGGCGGCATCCTGGAAGGATGCCGCGAATTTCAGCTCATATGGGCGACGACCTTGTCCACCGTTTCGGGGAAGAAGTCGGGCGCCGCGTGGCGTTTGCCGAACATCATGTCGTATTGCAGCAGCCGGAAGTCGCGGATCGCCGGGTCGATCTGCTTTTGCCGCGCCCAATCGGGCGTGGCTTCTCCCGCCGGCGTCAGCAGCAGATTGCGGTCGACCACGCGGTAGCGTTCGCGCATCTCGCCCAGGAAGCCGGTATAGTAGGGGTGGGTGATGCCGGCCGTTTTCAGGATGTGATAGGGCAGGAAGGCGGGGCTGACGGCGCCCATGTCCTTGGCAGGGCCTGTGCGGTTTGACCAGATGACCAGTGGCGTCTGATGATGCTCCAGCGCCGCCTCGGCGGAAGCCTCCTTGCGCGGCGCGACATTGTCCTTCATGAACCCGGTCTCCACATAGACAGGCCCAAGCGGCGGCAGATGGTCGCCGAAGAAGGCGATGACGGTGGGGCGAGAGCGTTTCTTTGCCCATTCGATCAGGCGTTCGAGACCGCGGTCCGCGTCGGCCGAGCCCTCGGTGTAACTCAGCAGCGATTCACGCGCCCATTGGCTGATCGGCGCCTGCACGGTGTGGGTCGGGTTGTAGTAGCGGTTCGGCTCGTAAGGGCCGTGGTTCTGCAGGCTGACGGCAAAGAAGAACACCGGGGCATCGCTGGCATCGGCCTCGCTGATGATCTCGTCCGTCATCGCCGCGTCGGATGCCAGCGGCCCGCGCTTTTGCATCGGCGGCAGCGTCTCTTCCGATCTGAAGTCGTCGAAGCCGAAATCGGCATAGACCGCGCCGCGGTTCCAGAACCAGTTGGTGCCCGGATGGATGGCGCGCGCCCTGTAGCCCTCCCTCTTCAGGAAGGTCGCCAGCGATGGCGTCGGCGTGCGCACATATTGCTGGTAGGGGATGCTGCCGGCCGGCAGGAAGGCGTTGGAGAAGCCGGTCAGTGCCTCGAACTCGATATTGGCGGTCATGCCGCCGAATTCGGGTGAGAACATGGAGCCCGAACGCAGCGCCCGCACATTGGGGATCGGATCGGGCGTGATGGTGACCCCGGGCAGCTTGGTCGGATCCCAGAAGGATTCGCTCATGACGACGATGATGTCGGGCTTTTCCTGGGGCACCGAGGCGGTCACCTGCGGCCTGTCGATGGCCGCGATCGCCTTTTCCGAATAGCCTGGCGGCGCCGAGACATGCGCCATCGGCACGTTGAGCGCGAAGGCGAGCGCAAAGCCGTTGGAGGCGTAATTTTCCTTCTGGTCCCACATAATCGGGATGATCTGCAGCCGGTCCCGGGTCCAGGAGAAGGTGGCATAGTCCATGATCGAGACGAAGAAGGCGAGCAGCGGCACCGCCAGCGTCAGCCGGGCGAGACGGCCCTTGCGGCTGAGTATGGGCACCTTTCGACGCCAGACCCGCCAGCCATAGATGAGCAGCGACAGGCCGGCGACAATGCCGACAATCATGGCAAGGGCAGTCATCGGGCGGTCACGCACCAGAAGCGGCAGAAGCGCCACGATCTGGCGGGAGTAGAGGAAATCGGTCGGGTAGAGGGGATCGCCGAGATAATGCGATTTCTGGTGACCGATGAAAGCCAGCGAGAGCGTCAGCGGCGCGACGATCATCAGGCTTTGATAGCTGCGGCCGAAAACGGCATCGAGGCCGACCAGAACCAGTGCGAACACCACGATCGTGGTCCAGCCCGGCTTGAGCGGCTGCAGGAAGAAGGAAACCGTGCCGGCGAAGTCGCCGCGCACGATCAATTCGATGGCGAACACCAGGACGGCCGCGATCAGCAGGCTGGTCAGCCCATAGCGTATGGTCGGCCACTTCCGTCCCGGCAGGTAGCCGGTGGAAGGATCGTCTTCCAGAAACTGTGGCGCGGCTTTGCCTGCGCCTTTCGAAATCCTAGCCACTTTAACTTCCCCACCCAGCGACAGACCCGTCACTCGATTGTCATGGAATTGTCACGCAAAGCTAGCGCCTGTGGCGGAAATAAGAAGAGCCAGCAAACGATTCGTGAGCGGTTTTCATCAGGAGTGATCGCCAAAAAGCCTTTTGGAACAGGCACTCGGCCGGCAAAGCTGCCAAGGGGCCGGGTCGAACCGGGCTTGACTTGGCAGGCCGCGTTGCGTCACAGGCAGGAAAATTCGTGTATCAGGCAAGCAGAACCGAGCTTTGGGAGCCCACACATGGCCGTTGCATTCACCTTTCCGGGACAAGGCAGCCAGGCTGTCGGCATGGGCAAGGACCTCGCCGATGCCTTCCCCGAGGCGCGTAGGGTTTTTAGCGAAGTCGACGACGCGCTCGGCGAAAACCTGTCGAAGCTGATCTGGGAAGGGCCGGAAGAGACGCTGACGCTCACCGCCAACGCGCAGCCGGCGCTGATGGCCGTATCGCTGGCCGCGATCAGGGCCTTGGAAGCGCGCGGCTTCTCGCTGAAGGACAAGATTACCTACGTCGCCGGCCATTCGCTGGGCGAATATTCGGCGCTTGCCGCCGCCGGCTTCGTCTCGGTTGCCGATGCCGCCAGGCTGCTGCGCATCCGCGGCAATGCCATGCAAGCGGCGGTGCCCGCCGGCGAAGGCGCCATGGCGGCGATCATCGGACTGGAGCAGGCCGATGTCGAAGCCGCCTGCGCCGAGGCTGCCAAAGGATCGGTCTGCCAGATCGCCAACGACAATGGCGGTGGCCAGCTGGTGATTTCCGGCGCCAAGGCAGCGGTCGAACTGGCTGCCAAGCTGTGCACGGAAAAAGGCGCCAAGCGAGCGCTGATGCTGCAGGTCTCCGCGCCCTTCCATTCGGCGCTGATGGCGCCCGCCGCCGAGATCATGCGCGAGGCGCTGGCCGGGGTAACCAAGAACGCGCCTGTCGTGCCGCTCGTCTCCAATGTCACGGTCACTCCGACCAGCGATCCCGAAATCATTGCGCGCCGTCTGTTCGAACAGGTGATCGGCCGCGTGCGCTGGCGCGAGACGGTGGAGTGGTTCGGCGCGAACGGCGTCACCACGCTCTATGAAGTCGGCGCGGGAAAAGTGCTTTCAGGGCTGGCCCGGCGCATCAACCGCGAAATCGCCACGGCATCGGTCGGTTCCGCGGCCGAGGTCGAAACCGCACTGGCGGCGCTCGGGTGAGGCGCCGCGTGTGAATTTGATGGCGCGGCTTGTATCGCTGAAGATATTCCGTTGGTGATGGCAATCGGATACCCGCGAGACGTATACAGATAAGGTTGCTCGCTGAGCTTCCGAAACCAAAGAGGAAAACACATGTTCGAACTGACCGGCCGCAAGGCACTTGTCACCGGCGCGTCGGGAGGCATCGGTGAGGCGATCGCCAGGGTGCTGCATGCGCAAGGCGCCATCGTCGGCCTGCACGGCACGCGCGTCGAGAGACTGGAGGCGCTGGCCGCCGACCTGGGCGACCGGGTGAAGCTGTTTCCGGCCGACCTGTCGAACCGCGACGAGGTCAAGGCGCTCGGCCAGAAAGCGGAGGCCGATCTCGAGGGCGTCGACATCCTGGTCAACAATGCCGGCATCACCAAGGACGGGCTGTTCGTGCGGATGTCGGACGCCGACTGGGACAGCGTGCTCGAAGTCAATCTGACGGCCGTGTTCAGGCTGACGCGTGAGCTGACCCATCCGATGATGCGCCGTCGCCACGGCCGCATCATCAACATTACCTCGGTGGTCGGCGTCACCGGCAATCCCGGCCAGACCAACTACTGCGCCTCCAAGGCCGGCATGATCGGCTTTTCCAAATCGCTGGCGCAGGAGATCGCCACCCGCAGCATAACCGTCAACTGTGTCGCCCCGGGCTTCATCGAATCGGCGATGACCGACAAGCTCAACGACAAGCAGAAGGAGGCGATCATGGCCGCTATCCCGACGCGCCGCATGGGCACCAGCGCCGAAGTGGCGTCCGCCGTCGCTTATCTTGCCTCCAACGAGGCCGGCTACGTCACCGGCCAAACCATCCATGTGAACGGCGGCATGGCGATGATCTGATCGGGTCGGCCAAAGCATGCATTTCGGGCCGGGCCCGGGCATTCGCGGTGGCTTTGAGACGGCGACAGGCAACGCCTGGGCGGGCTGTGAAAAGCGACCATTTCGGCTTGGACGCCCACGATTTTTCGTGTAATGCGGCCCGCAACCCGGCGGTTCGGGCAAAAACCGGTCTGCGGCCATTGCGTTTCCGGCGGGACCATCTTTCAGCTTGATTAGCGGCATTCCGCCCGCTAACGAAGACAGACAACCAAAAGACGAGGATGCCCCAAATGAGTGACACCGCAGAGCGCGTCAAGAAGATTGTCATCGAGCACCTGGGCGTCGATGCCGACAAGGTGACGGAGCAGGCGAGCTTCATCGATGATCTGGGCGCCGACAGTCTCGACACGGTCGAACTCGTCATGGCGTTTGAAGAAGAATTCGGCGTCGAGATCCCCGATGACGCGGCTGAAACCATCCTGACGGTGGGCGATGCCGTGAAGTACATCGACAAGGCTTCGGCCTGACGCTTTCCGCAGTCATCACCGGGGAGGACCTGCGATGAGGCGTGTCGTCGTCACGGGCCTTGGGTTGCTGTCGCCGTTCGGCATGGGCTTCGAGCACAGCTGGAAGGAACTTCTGACCGGCCGCAGCGCCGCCAAGCGCATCACCGAGTTCGAGGTGGAGGATCTTGCCTGCAAGATCGCCCATGTCGTTCCGCGTGGTGACGGCAGCAACGCCACCTTCAATCCCGAGGCGGTGCTCGAGCCGAAGGAACTGCGCAAGATCGGCGACTTCATCCTGTACGGGATCGCAGCCGCCGACGAGGCACTGAAGGATTCCGGCTGGCAGCCGAAGACCCATGCCGAGCAGTGCGCCACCGGCGTTCTGATCGGTTCGGGCATTGGTGGCATCGAAGGCATCGCCGAGAACGCGATGATCCTGAAGGAGCGCGGCCCGCGCCGCATCAGCCCCTTCTTCATCCCCGGCCAGATCATCAATCTCGTCTCCGGCCAGGTTTCGATCCGGCATGGGCTGAAAGGCCCCAACCATGCCGTCGTCACCGCTTGCTCGACCGGCGCGCATGCGATCGGCGACGCAGCCCGGCTGATCATC
This sequence comes from Mesorhizobium sp. B2-1-3, assembly GCF_006442495.1. Classification (NCBI taxonomy): domain Bacteria; kingdom Pseudomonadati; phylum Pseudomonadota; class Alphaproteobacteria; order Hyphomicrobiales; family Phyllobacteriaceae; genus Mesorhizobium; species Mesorhizobium sp. B2-1-3. The sequence goes on along the minus strand of NZ_VFWL01000005.1, from coordinate 32,722 downwards.
TGGGGCGATGCCGACGTCATGGTCGCCGGCGGCGCCGAAGCGCCGGTGACGCGACTGTCGATCGCTGGCTTCGCTGCCTGCCGTGCGCTGTCGACCGAGCGCAACGACGCGCCGCAAACGGCTTCGCGGCCCTATGACCGCGATCGCGACGGCTTCGTCATGGGCGAGGGCGCCGGCGTCGTCGTGCTTGAGGAACTCGAGCATGCCAAGGCGCGCGGCGCGAAGATCTATGCGGAAGTGACCGGCTACGGCCTGACCGGCGACGCCTATCACATCACCGCACCGGCTGAAGATGGCGACGGCGCATTCCGTTGCATGACGGCGGCGTTGAACCGGGCAAAGCTGACGCCCGCCGATGTCGATTACATCAACGCGCACGGCACTTCGACCATGGCCGACACGATCGAGCTCGGCGCTGTCGAGCGGCTGGTCGGCAATGCCGCATCGAAGATTTCGATGTCGTCGACCAAGTCGTCGATCGGCCATCTCCTCGGCGCGGCAGGGGCTGCCGAAGCGATCTTTTCGATCCTCGCCATCCGCGACAACATCGCGCCGGCGACCATCAACCTTGACAATCCGGAGCGTGAGACCGCGATCGACCTGGTGCCGAACAAGCCGCGTGCCCGCCAGATCGACGTGGCGTTGTCCAATTCCTTCGGCTTCGGCGGCACCAACGCTTCACTGGTCTTCCAGCGCTACAATGGCTGACCGTCCGCCTGCCGGACGGCGCTTCGGCGTGTCGTCAATTTTGCCATATTCGCCCCTACTCTGCCGCAGGGGATTCGTTGAGAGATCAAACGGTAGGGCGAAATGAACACAAATCCGGCCGGCAACGGAGAGTTCGGGCAAGGGCAGGCGACATCGGGGCCGATCGTACCGAAGACAGCCGCCGAAGCCTTGCGGCCGGAGGCCGGCACGCCGCCGCCGAAGCGCTCGCGTGCTTCGCGCAGTCAGGTCGTCGTGTTCATGAACTTCGTCATCTCCTTGGTGATGCTGATGGTTCTGGCGGCGGGTATCGCGCTTTACTTCGGCAAGCAGGAATTCACCGAGCCCGGCCCATCGGCCAATGGCGACACCTTCCTGGTCAAGCCGAACACTGGCGTCCAGGATATCGCCGACCAGCTCGAGCGGCGCGGCCTGATCAGCGACGCCCGCATATTCCGTCTTGGCGTTAGGGCCTTCGGCAATGATTCGGCGCTGAAGGCCGGCGAATACGAGATCAAGCCCCGGGCGTCCATGCGCGACATCATGGAATTGCTGAAGAGCGGCAAGTCGGTCATGTACTCGCTGACCATTCCCGAAGGGCTGACAGTCGAGCAGGCGCTGGCGCGCATCGCAGGCGAGCCCGCCTTGAGCGGCGACATGCCGGCCACCGTGCCTCCAGAGGGCAGTCTCGCCACCGATACGCTGCGCTTCACGCGCGGCGCCACGCGCCAGCAGATGATCGACAAGCTGCTGGCCGACCAGAAGAAGCTGGTCGAGGAGGTCTGGCAGCGGCGCGCCGCCGACCTGCCGCTCGCCAGCATTGACGAGTTCGTCACGCTGGCCTCGATAGTCGAGAAGGAAACAGGCAAGGGCGATGAGCGCTCGCGCGTCGCCGCGGTCTTCCTGAACCGGCTGGCCAAGGGCATGCGCCTGCAATCCGATCCGACCATCATCTACGGTCTGTTCGGCGGCAAGGGCAAACCCGCCGACCGGCCGATCTATCAGTCGGACATCCAGAAGCCGACGCCCTACAACACCTATGTGATCAACGGCCTGCCGCCGACGCCTATCGCCAATCCCGGCCGCGCGGCGCTGGAGGCGGTAGCCAATCCATCAAAGACCGACGACCTCTATTTCGTTGCCGACGGCACTGGCGGACACGTCTTCGCCGCCACGCTTAACGAGCACAATGAGAACGTCGCGCGCTATCGAGCCCAGCAGAAGAAGCAAGTCGACGACGCGGCCAAGGCTGATGCCAAGGTGGAGGGGCAGACCGACGCGCCCATTGACGGCGACGCGGGGGCGGCCCAGTAGCGGCGCACGGTTTTTCCAGCTCGTCCACGCTATCGGTTGAAGACAGGAGCGTTTGGATTTATCGGGGCGCCTCGTAAGCCGATTGGCAGGCGGGCATTTCGGCTTTCTGAAGGTGCGCGAGGCCGGATCAAGCAGTATCCGTAGTACGCGCCAGGGGGTATGCAGGCACCATGAATTTGCAGAGCATGACCGGGTTTGCGCGTGCTGTCGCCGAGCATGACGGCACCTCGATTGCCTGGGAGGTCAAATCCGTCAACGGCAAGAGCGTCGAGGTGCGGCTGCGGCTGCCGCAGGGCTTCGAGCGGCTGGAGCCGGCCATCAGGCAGACGCTTCAGAAACGTTTCGCGCGCGGCAATTTTCAGGCGACGCTGACCATCACGCGCGCCGCCGGAATGCAGTCCCAGCCCGTTGTCAACGAGGCCTTCCTCAAGGACCTGGCCGGGCTCGCCAAGCGGATCGAGGAACAATTTGGTGTTGCTCCTGCGACCGCCGACGGATTGTTGTCGCTGCGCGGCGTGCTCGATATTCCCGAGACCACCGAAACCGAGGATGTGCGCACGGCGCTCGACAACGCCGTCATGGCGGCCCTCGATGTGGCGCTGGAGGGGCTGGAGCGGTCCCGCGAGGGTGAGGGCGCGGCACTTCGCACGCTTCTGCTGGGCCACATCGACGCCATCGAGGCGCTGACGCTGGGCGCTGAAGCGGATCCGTCGCGCGAACCGGCGGCTATCCGCGAGCGCCTCGCCGAACAGGTGCGGCTCTTGATGGATGCTTCGGCCAACCTCGATGTCGGCCGCTTGCACCAGGAAGCCGCCTTCCTCGCCACCAAGGCCGATATTCGCGAGGAGATCGACCGCTTGAAGACGCATGTGACGTCCGGTCGTGCATTGCTTTCCGGCGGCGGCGCCATCGGACGCAAGCTCGATTTTCTAGCACAGGAATTTAACCGCGAATCGAATACGCTGTGCTCGAAGTCGAACGCTGCCGCGGTCACCGCCATTGGACTGGAACTGAAGGCCGTGGTCGATCAGTTCCGTGAACAGGTCCAGAATCTGGAGTAGCCGATGGTCGCCAGGGATTTAGGGTCCCGCATTCGCCGCCGGGGCCTGATGCTCGTGCTGTCGTCGCCGTCGGGCGCCGGCAAGTCGACAATTGCGCGCAACCTTCTGGAGAGCGATTCCAGCCTCGAACTGTCGGTCTCCGTCACCACCAGGCCGCGCCGCGGCTCGGAGATCGAAGGCGTTCACTATCATTTCCGCACCATGCGCGAGTTCGAGCGGCTGCGCGATTCGGACGCCCTGCTCGAATGGGCGGAGGTGCATGGCAATTGCTACGCGACACCGCGCGAACCGGCGGAACTTGCGCTCGCTCAAGGGCGCGACATGCTGTTCGACATCGATTGGCAAGGCGCCCAGCAGCTCAAGGAGAAGATGCGCGCCGACATCGTCTCGATCTTCATCCTGCCGCCGTCGATGAAGGAGTTGAAGGCAAGGCTGAAGCGCCGCGCCGAGGATCAGGAAGCGGTGATCGAGACGCGGCTGAAGAACGCGCGCAACGAGATCGAGCACTGGAAGGAGTATGATTTCGTCATCGTCAACGATGATCTCGATCGCGCCTTCGCCGAAGTGCGCGGCATCGTTGTCGCCGAGCGGTTGCGGCGCGATCGTCGGCCCGGCTTGTTCGACTTCGTCTCGGGACTTTTGGACGAGAAGACGAGCTAGCCTTTCCTTTGCCCACGAAGATGGGCCGGCGGACAAGCCGAAGGCCGGCAGCACCAAACGATGTGCCCGGGCAGGTCGCGCCTGCAAGATGCGCTTTTCGGCGCCATAAATCAGACAATTGACGAAGAGGGCAGCGCCCCTAGTTTCTCCCGCACGAACGCGTCCGCGGCGCCGGTAACGGCCGGGGCGGCAGCGTTTCAGCGTACCGCCATGAGGGAGAGCAGATCTTGAAACGCTTCTGGCTGGGCGTTCTTGCCATCATCATTGTCTGCGGCGCCGGATTTTTCGCCTATGCCTGGAAGCCGGCAATCGATCCTGTCGAGCCGCCGCAACGATCGTCGTTCGACCCGGCGTTGATCGAGAAAGGCGCTGTGCTGGCCTCGGTCGGCAATTGCACCTCCTGCCACACCAGGCCCGGTGAAAAGTCCTATGCCGGCGGGCTCGCCGTGCCGACGCCGTTCGGCACCATCTATTCGACCAACATCACGCCAGATCCGCAGACCGGCATAGGCCGTTGGTCGCAGGCAGCCTTCAACCGCGCCATGCGCGAAGGCGTCGACCGCGAGGGCAGGCATCTCTACCCGGCCTTCCCATTCGATCATTTCACGCGTGTCTCCGATGAGGACAACCGCGCGCTCTACGCCTATCTGATGACGCGCCAGCCGGTGAACAACCCGCCGCCTCCGAACGAGTTGCCTTTCCCGCTCGATATGCGCCTGGTGCTGGCCGGCTGGAAGCTGCTGTTCTTCGACAGGGGCGCCTATCAAAACGATGCGTCGCAAAGCACGCAGTGGAACCGCGGCGCCTATCTGGTCGATGGGCTCGGTCATTGCGGCGCCTGCCACACGCCGCGCAATCGGTTCGGCGCGGAAGAGAAGGGGTCGCACATGGCCGGCGGCGAGGCCGAAGGCTGGACGGCCTTTGCGCTCGAGGGCACTTCACCGGCGCCGATACCGTGGACGCATGACAGCCTGTTTGCCTATCTCAGGCAAGGCTGGCATGCCGACCACGGCGTCGCCAATGGCCCGATGGGCGAAGTGACGGGCAATCTCGGCCGGCTTCCCGATGCCGACATCGACGCCATGGCCACTTACGTCATGTCGCTCATGGGCGAACCATCCGCCGAACGGACGGCCGCCGCGCGGGCCATCCGCGGCCGCGCCGCGGCCGACCCGGCGTCGACCGCCGGCGTGGCGCCGACATCCGCCGATACGCCGGCGGCGCGTGGAGCCGTCATCTACCAGGCGGCATGCGCCACCTGCCACGACGGCAGCCGTCCGCCGCCTTTCGGCGGTATCAATTTCCATCTGTCGAGCGCGGTCAACGCGCCAGATCCGCAGAACGTCATCAACACGGTGCTGTTTGGCCTGCCGGCGGCGAGTGGGCGCCCGAGCGCCATCATGCCGGGATTCGCAGCGACGCTGAAGGACGACCAGGTGAATAACCTGCTGGCCTATCTGCGCGATGCCTTTGCCGGCAAGCCGGCCTGGCAGGATGCGGCCGCCAGGATCGCCGACACCAGGAGCGGAAAATACCAAGTCAGCGTCCGGCCCTCGGACGGCATCGAGCGCGGCCCGGACAATGTAGGAGCGAAGGACAGATGATCAATCTCAACGTCAACGGCATCTCCCACCACGTCGACGTCGATCCCGCGACGCCGCTGCTTTACGTGCTGCGCAACGATTTGAAGCTGAACGGCGCCAAGTTCGGCTGCGGCCTTGGCCAATGCGGCGCCTGCACGGTGATGGTGGACGGCAAGCCCGTCTTCTCCTGCCTGACGCCAGCGATGCTGGTGGAGGGCCGCGAGGTCAAGACCGTCGAGGGCTTGGGCACGATCGAGAACCCGGGTCCGATGCAGAAAGCGTTCATCGAGGAGCAGGCGGCGCAATGCGGTTATTGCATCGCCGGCATGATGATGCGGGCGCAAGCGCTGCTCGAGGCCAAACCCGATGCCGGTGAGGCCGATATCAGGCAGGCGCTGGAGCCCAACCTCTGCCGCTGTGGCACGCATATGCGCATCCTGCGGGCAGTGAGTCGCGCGCGCGACCTGATGAAATCGAAATCGGCCGGCCTCGCGCCGGCCGCGGCCGCAGGGAGGGCATGATGAACGCGCCGACCTTTCCCGACCTGACACGACGCGGCTTTCTCGCCGGGACCGGCGCGCTGGTCGTGTCCTTCACCATTCCCGTGCAGGCTCAGGAGGCGGCGCCCTCGGCACAGACGCCCGCGACGCCGGCCCCGGCCAAGAAACTGCCGGGCAGCCTTGCCGATACCCCCTCGCTCGACGCCTGGATCAGGTTGGATGCCGACGGTTCGATCACCGTCTTCACCGGCAAGGCCGAGCTCGGCCAAGGCACCAGGACGTCGCTGCGCCAGATCGCCGCCGAAGAACTGGAGGTCGAGCCGGCGGCCATCAAGCTCATCACCGCCGATACCGCGCTGACGCCGAACGAGGGCTATACCGCCGGCAGCCAGACGATCCAGAACAGCGGCACCGCCATACGCTACGCCTCGGCGCAGGTGCGCCAGATCCTGGTCGCCAAGGCCAGCGAGAAGCTCGGTGTTCCGGCCGACCAGCTCAAGGCGGCAAGCGGCAGGATCGCCGGGCCGGACGGGAAGTCCGTGGGCTATGGCGAACTCGTGGTAGCGGATTTGCTGCATGTGGACGCATCGGCCGACACGGCGCTGAAATCGCCGGACAGCTATCACGCGATCGGCAAGCCGTTCGCCCGCGTCGATATTCCGGCAAAGGTGACGGGCGGCGAGGCCTACGTCCAGGACATGCGGCTTCCCGGCATGGTGCATGCCCGCGTCGTTCGCCCACCAAGCTATTTGGCCAAGCTCGTCAGCGTCGACGAGGCCGCCATCAAGACGATGCCGGGCGTGGTGGCGGTGATCCGCGACGGCGACTTCCTGGCCGTGGTGGCCAGGCAGGAATTCCAGGCGGTCCAGGCCATGCGCGCCATGGCCGCCAAGGCGAAGTGGCAGGTGCAGCCGGCCTTGCCGGACCAGGACAATATCCCCGCCTTCCTCGAACGCTCGGTCGCCGAGGTCGGCACCGTGACTTCGGTCGGCGCGGAAACGGCAGCCGGCGCAAAGACGCTGCAGGCGCAGTTCACCCGCGCCTACCAGATGCATGGGTCGATCGGCCCCTCCGCTGCCGTTGCCCTGTCGGACAAGGGTCTCATCACGGTGTGGACGCACACTCAAGGCGTTTATCCAGACCGCAAGGCGATCGCCGAGATGCTCGGCGTCGGACCGGAAAAGGTGCGCTGCATCCACACCGAGGGATCAGGCTGCTACGGCCACAATGGCGCCGACGACGCGGCGGCCGACGCCGCGCTGATCGCGCAGGCGCTGCCCGGCACGCCGGTGCGCGTGCAGTGGATGCGCGATCAGGAGCATTTGTGGGAGCCCTATGGCCCTGGCATGCTGACGCGCGCCAGCGCAACGCTCGACGCCGGCGGCAAGATCGTCAACTGGCACTATGATCTGTGGAGCAACAGTCACGGCACGCGGCCGGGAACGGCAGGTTCGCTGATCGCCGGCCGGCTGGTGGCGAAGCATTTCCCGCCCGATCCGGCCAAGCTGCAGATCTCGCCGCTCGGCAATGGCGACCGCAACGCCATCCCGCTATACGATGTGCCGAACCAGCGGGTGAACTGGCATTTCGTCGCCGACATGCCGGTGCGCGTCTCGTCGCTGCGCGGTCTCGGCGCCTACTGCAACGTCTTCTCGATCGAAAGCTTCATGGACGAGCTGGCGCTCACGGCCGGCGCCGACCCGGTGGAATACCGGTTGAGGCACATGAAGGACCCGCGCGCCAGGAAGGTGATCGAGGTTGCGGCGCAAGAATTCGGCTGGAGCAATGATCCTATGCCGGAGGGCCGCGGCCGGGGGTTCGCCTTCGCCAAGTACAAGAACCACGCCGCCTATCTCGCAGTCGCGCTTGAAGCGGAGGTCGATCGCGACAGCGGCGCGATCGCTATCTCGCATGTGGTCTCGGCGGTCGACTGCGGCGAAGCGGTGGCGCCGGATTCGATCATCAACCAGACCGAAGGCGGTATCTTGCAGTCGCTGAGCTGGACGCTTTTCGAGGCCGTCCATTTCGACGACACCCGCATCCTGAGCGCGGATTGGTCGGCTTATCCGATCCTGCGCTTCAGCGCCGTTCCGGACAGCGTGGAAGTGCATGTCGTCGACAATCCCGGCACGCCCTATCTCGGCGTCGCGGAAGCAGCGCAGGGCCCGACAGCCGGCGCGATCGCCAATGCCTTCCGCCATGCGGCGGGAAAACGCATCTATGACCTGCCCTACACGCGCGAGCGCGTTAAAGCGGTGTTGGGCGTGTAGTTCGAATTGTGCGCTCGACACGGATCAAATTGCGCGGCGCTTCCATGGCCGGCGGTGTTACACCGCGTTGGTCAGCCGCACGAACTCCTCGACATCGAGCGTCTCGGCGCGCCGGGTCGGGTCGATCCCGGCGCGTTCGAGCAGGGCCTCGCCGCCGAGGCTCTTAACGCTCTGCCGCAGCATCTTTCGGCGCTGGCCGAAGGCGGCTTCCGTGACGCGGCCGAGTTTTTTCACGTCGGCGCATAGCGGTGTCGCGCGCGGCTCGAGATGCACGACGGAGGAGGTCACCTTGGGCGGCGGTGTGAACGCCTGGGGCGGCACGTCGAACGCTATCCTGGCCTGCGTGCGCCACCCCGCCAGCACGCCGAGCCTGCCATAGGCCTCGCTGCCAGGCGCGGCGACGATACGCTGGGCCACCTCACGCTGGAACATCAGGGTCATCGAGGCATAGAAGGGAGGCCAATCCGCGACGGTCAGCCAGCGGACCAGCAGTTCCGTGCCGATATTGTAGGGCAGGTTGGCCACGATCCTGACCGGACCGCCGTCTCCGGCGGTCGCGGCAAGCGTCGGGAAGTCGATCTTCAGAGCGTCGCCGGAAACGACCTCCAGCCGTCCGGGATAATGGGCCGATATCTCGGCGAGGGCCGCCAGGCAGCGTTCGTCGCGCTCGATGGCGACGACCTTGCGCGCGCCGTTGAAAAGCAGGGCCCTTGTCAACCCGCCAGGGCCGGGGCCGACCTCGATCACCGTCGTCTCCGCCAGGCTGCCGGCGGCGCGCGCTATCTTGCCGGTCAGGTTGAGGTCGAACAGAAAATTCTGGCCCAGTGCCTTCTTTGCCTGCAAACCGTGGCGCTCGATGACCTCGCGCAGCGGCGGCAGCCCATCCATGCTCATGAGTTGAGCCTCATTGCGTGACAAGTTTGGCGTCGGTGTCGGCCAGCTGCCGTGCGAGCCGCAGCGCCGCCATCAGGCTGTCGGGCCGGGCAATGCCCCTGCCGGCGATACCGAAGGCGGTGCCGTGGTCGGGCGAGGTGCGGATGAAGGGCAGGCCGAGCGTGACATTGACCGCTTCATCGAAGGCCAGCGCCTTGGCCGGTATCAGCGCCTGGTCGTGATACATGCACAGCGCCACGTCGTAGCCTGCCCGGGCCCGGGCATGGAACAAGGTATCCGCGGGCAATGGCCCGAACGCGTCGATGCCTTCGGCTCGCAGGATCTCGATCGCCGGTCGGATGATGCGCTGGTCCTCCTGGCCCATGGAGCCATCCTCGCCCGCATGCGGATTGAGGCCGGCGATGGCGAGCCGTGGGTTGGCGATGCCAAAGCGGTCCCTGAGGTCGGCGGCGGTGACCCGCGTCGTGGCGAGGATCAGGTCGGTGGTCAGCGCCTTCGGCACTTCGGCCAGCGCGATGTGAATGGTGACGGGAACGGTGCGCAGGTCGGGGCCTGCCAGCATCATCACCGGCATCGCTTCCACGCCGCTGTGCCGCGCCGCCAGATACGCCAGATATTCGGTGTGGCCGGGAAAGCGGAAGCCGGCGTCGTAGAGCGGCTTCTTGGCGATCGGGCACGTGACGACGGCCGCGGCGTCGCCGGCGAGGCTAGCGGCCACCGCCCGATCGATCGCTTCGATGATGCCCGCCGCATTGGCCGGGTCCGGCTGGCCGGGGCTGTCGATGAAGCGGGCAGCCAGCGTAACGACCGGCAGTGCGTGGCCAAAGACCTCGGTTGCCTGCGCTGGCGTCGTTTCCTCGATAGGCAGCGAAACGCCGAGGCGGCGCGCCCGCGAGGCGATCAGCGCGGGATCGGCGAGGAGATAGAAGGGCGGAAGGGCTGCGGCTGTACGCGCCAGAAACGCGGCAATCGCGATTTCCGGCCCGATGCCGGATGGATCGCCGACGCTCAACGCCAGCGCGCGCATCGCCCTGTCCACCTCAGCGCTTGACTATGCGGGCTTTTGCCTTCAGCTCGTCGACATATTTCTTGCTGAGATCGTCGGCTGCCTTGTCGTTGGAGCCTTCGCTCTGGAACACCATCTGGGCGACCTTGTCGTCGGACACCTCGCGCGACGAACAGATGCCGATGAACTCGACACCGCGCTCCGTTTGGCGGGTCGGCGTGGCGCCGCCAACCTTGGTGGCCTTGATCTGCTCGGCCCAGTCCGGCGGCAGTTGCGGCGCCAGCACCCGGCCGAGATCGCGAACCGTGACGTCGATCAGGCCCTTGGCGAACTGCCGCGTCGTGTTGCAGCCATTGAAGCGGGCACGCATGGCGTCGGCTTCGCGCTTGCGCTTGCCCAGCGTCGCGCTGCGTTCGGCCGCCGGCACGACGAAGATGACCTGCTGGAGCATGTATTCAGTGGCGCTCGGCTTGGAGCCGCCCTTGTCGAGCATGCGCCTGACCGCGTCCTGCTCGGTCACGCTGCCGCCCTCGCCGGAACGGTACCGCGCGCTCAAGGCCTGATTCCAGGCCATCTGGGCGCGGATGAACTCTTTGAAATGGCCCTTGCTGACGCCGGACTTTTCCATGACGCCGTCGAGCTGGCTGAGCTGCATCTTGTTGCTCGAGGCAAAGCGCTGGTACGCGGCCTCGACCTGCGCGTCGCTGATGTGAATCCCAAGCCGTCTGGCTTCGGCCATGCGCAAGGTCTGATCGATCATTTCCTGGCCGGCGTCGCCCTTCTTGCGCTGCAGCTTGAGGAAGGCGGCGCGATGCGCGATGTCGCCGCTGGTGATCGGTATGTCGTTGACGACGTACTTGATCTCGCTGGCGAAAGCCGGCGGCGTGATGACGGTCATCGACACGGATGTCGCCGCCACAAGCAGCGCCAACCCTGCTGAAAAGAGGTATTTCCTCATCGCAAACATCCCAATTCTATCCCGGTCCCGCCCAACTTCATCCTTCTTCGGGGTTTGTGAAGTCCCTGCCAGCCCTATGCGGCGAAACGATGTCGCGGGCTACTGGGTGGTGTCGAAGGCGCTGCTCGACGATCCGAAATCGCCGAGGGTGCGGAACGACAGGTTGAAGCCGATGCTCTGCGTCACCTCCCTGGTGTTCAGGTCGCGCGACTGCGAGTACGTCATCAGATAGGTGAAGCAGGAATCATTGTAGGCGAAACCGACCCCGTCCTTGACCAGCAGGCTTTCCTCGAGGTCATAGGTTCCCGTCCCGAACACGCGCCAGTTCTCGGCAAGATGCGTGGACGCGCCGAGCGTGACCTCGTGGCGGTCGGTGGTGAAGCCATAGAGCGGCTGAGCCTGGATGAAGGCGTATTTGGCGCTCAGCGATACCGGCAGGCCGGAATAGGCGGCCTTTACCTCGGCGCGGCGAACCTCGAAGCTCTGCTCGTCGAAACGGCCGCTGACCGAGGCGGCGAACCCGTTCGGGCTGCTGACGCCAAACAGGCCAACATAGTCCGACTTGGTGTTTTCGAGGCCCGAATAGGCGCCGACATTGACCAGGTCCGGCGCGTCGAAGGAGTTCTCGCCGCCGATCTGGTAGGACTGGCCGAAGATGGCGTTGGTGCCCCAGCCGTTGATGTAGGAACCGGAATAGCGAAGGCCCACATTGGCGCGCGAGCCGCCTTCGATGCGGTCATAGCCGGAGAACTTGTCGCGCTCGAACAAGGTGCTCGCGTCGAAGACCATGCTCTGGGCATCTTCGTTCGGCACAGCAAGGCCGCCGACATATTGTTCGTTCGGGCGCAAGAACACCTGCGCCATCGGCTCGAACACATGACTGGAGCCGCTGGTCATGGAAAACAGCAGCGGCCAGCTCATCTCGAGTCCGGCGGTTGCCATATAGCGGGCGAAAGAGGAGCGCATATCATCCTGCTCGCCCAAATTGGTCGCCATCTGGTTGACGGCTGCGAGTGAAGCTGATGACGCGTTGACATAGTCGACGTCGCCCTGCAGCGCCAGTAAGGGTGTCAGCACCAACCCGTCATCGGTGACAAATGACCGCTTCCATTCGGCTTGGGCGGTGAGCCGGCCGGATTCGCCCTCGATGCCGCGCACACGTTGGGTGCCTGAAGGGGGGAAGTAGGGAGTGAAATAGGTCTCGTCGAGGTCATCGCGGCGGATGACGCGCGAATTGACGTTGAACGACAGCTGGCCGCCTGCGACCGATGTATCCGGAATGTAGGCATAGTCGAGCGAGGGCAGCACCCAGGGCTGCTGGCCGCTTCGCGCAGCGATGCTGCTGTCGAGCGTGTTTTCCTGCACCTCGAAATGCATGGCGCGCAGGTCGAAATAATTACGGCCGTCGAGCCCCGTCAGGTAAACCGACGACTGGTGAACGTACCCGTTGTATTTGTCGATGGCGTAGGTATTCGAGAAGTTCTTGTCGGTCTGCAGCAGCACGTCCCAGCCGAAATTCCAGCGCGAATTGATGGCGAACTGGCCTTGTGTGCCCATCATGCCGCGGAATTTGTTGGGATCGCCGGCCTCGCCCGAATCGATATTGCGGCCGGCGGCGTCGATGAAGGCATCGGGGTCTCGCTGCTGAATCCCCGCGATCTTCAGGCTGTATTCGCCATTGTTGAAGCGCTGGCGCCACTCGGCCTCACCGAGAAAGCCCTGCTTGGTAAAGCCGGTGCCGGTGACGGTCAGGTCGTAGGTCGGCGAGAGCGCGAAATAATAGGGGACCTTTACCCCCACGCCCAGATCGCTTTTGAAGACGATGCCGGGGATCAGGAAGCCGCTCTTGCGCTTCACCGTCGGGTCGGCGATCTCGAACGCCGGCAGGTAGGCGAGCGGGAAGCCGAAGAATTCGAAATTCGCGTTCTCGAAGCGGACCGTCTTCTTTTCGCCGTTCCAGATGATCTTCCTGGCCTTCACACGCCAGGTCGGCGCCTTGTCGGGCTTGTCCTCGCACGGTTCGCAGGCAGTGTAGACGCCATTGTGGAAGGTGGTCAGCACGCCGCCCATGCGTTCGGCGCTTTCGGCGGCGAAATAGGCCTTGTCGATGGTTTCGACGCGGAGCGCGTTGACGAAACCGTCGGCGAAGTCGTCGGTGATGTCGATATGATCCGAATTGATCTTGGTGCCGTCGCTGTTGATCACCTCGACATTGCCGCTTGCGACCATGCGCTTGGTGTTGCGGTTGTACTCGACCTTCTGCGCGACAAGTCGGTTGCCGCCATAGTCGATCTGCACGCCGCCGACGGCGGTCACGGTCTGATTGTCGTTGTTATAGACCAGCGTATCGGCCGCCAGCAGCATCTGCGAGCCGGACGGCACCTTGGTCGCCATGTCGCCGACATCCTGCGCGATCGCAGGCAGCGGAACCGCGCATGCAAACAGGCATGCCAAGGCGGTCGCCGCATAAAGGCGCGCCAAACCGGCCTGCCTGTTACTGGGCAAAAAGGCCTCCCTCACTAGCCGTCTTCCTTGTATAGCAGGAAAGTCACCCCGAAGAACATAGCTACCACGACCGGCACCCAGGCAGCTACGACAGTCGGCACGAACCCCGCCACGCCGAATGCCTTCACCAGCACCGAAACGACATAAAGCAGAAACCCGGCAACGACGCCACCCAGAATCATCGTTGCTGATTGCCCCATCCTCGCAAATCGCATTGAAACTGTTGCCGCAATCAGCGTCATGGCGACGAGCAGGAACGGCAACGCCACCAGCGAATCGAACTGCATGGCAAAGGCATTTGCCTTGAGACCGAAAGAACGGGCAACCTCGATTTTTCCCGGCAGATCGTAGAATGGAATGGTCTCCGGGCGCGCCAGCCGCTCCTGCACGAATTCGGGCTTCAGATTGGTCGGCACGCGATCGTTTGCCGCAGGCTGGATGGTGCCGTTCCTGAAGGTCTTGACGTCCTGCAATTCCCAGTAGCCGTCCCGCAGATAGGCGCGCGCGGCATCCTTGCGCTCGACGATATCGCCTTGCGGGTCGAGGATGAAAAAGACAGCGTCAGCCATCTCCAGGCCCTGATTGAGGATGGCGCGCGCTCCGATGATGGTGTCTCCGGAGCTGGTTTTCTGCCGGATCCAGGGCGCGGCGTCGGCCGACACCGTATTCGACTTGCCCGAGCGCAACTGGGTTTCGATCTGTTCGGACCAGGAAAAGGCGTGCGCTGCGAGCGGGTTGATGAGACCGACCGACAGGACGCCGAACAACAGCGCTCCGATGCAGCACGGCAGAAGGAACTGCCAGGCCGAAACGCCGGCTGAGCGCGCTATGACCAGTTCATATCTGCGGTTGAGCGAGACCAGCGTCGCCATCGCCGAGAAGAGACCGACAAACGGCACGGTCTGCAGCATGATCATCGGCATCCTGAGTCCGGAAATGGCCAGCGCCGTTCCATAGGTGAAGCCGGGCAGGCCGGTCGTGCGGCCGGAAAGCTCGGTGAAATCGATCAGGAACACCAGCGCAAGCAGGCCGATGAAGAACCACACGGTGATCGTGACATAGCGGAAGAAGAAGTAGCGTCCCAGCGTCCAGCCCATTAGCTGACCCCCTGGCCCGAGGCGCTGCGCCGGGACAGGCGCAGCTTGACGGCATTCCAGGCGTCAGCCATCCGGCTGGCGAGATTCGTCAGCCAATCTGCCCAGGCCACTGGCAGTTCCATCGTCCGGTTGGATGCGATGAACCAAATTGCCACCGCCGACGACACGATGGGCACGCCGTAGACCATATACGCATATTGCGGGACCTCGTCGGCCTTGCTGGCGGCGAAGAAGCCCAGCCAGCGCACGAACAGCGATATCGCGATGGCCGTGATCAGCGGATTGACGCGCGCCTCGCGATGCGAGCGTGCGTCTCCGGCGACCGCGAGTGCGATCAAGGCGAAAACCATGGAATAGAGCCATTCCGAGAACCGCTGGTCGACCTCCGCCCGGTATTCGTTCGGGCGCTGCTGGTAGACCTTGTCGTTGGCACTCGGGTTGAGCAGGTACTGGGTCGTCTGGTCTTTTGGCATCAGCGTCACCTCCGACGCTGCCGCCATGAAGGCCGACATGTCGAAGGCATAGGAGGTGAAGCGGATGACCGAGAGGTCGCCGGTCAGTGTCTTTCGATGGATGACGCCGTCATTCATCATCAGCACCTTTTCGCCGCCGCGTTCGATGATGCTGCCCGTCTTGGCATAGTAGACGAGGTTGACGCCTTCCTCGCGCGAATCCGCGACGAAGATGCCGCCCAGCCGGTTGTCGGGAAGCCGCTCGCCTATCTGCAGGAACAGCCCATCATCGATCTTGCGGAATGTGCCCTCCTGGATGATCAGCGACAGAAGATCCGCGCGTGACTCCGCCACCAGCATCCGGTTCTTCTGGCGCGCGTAAGGGTCGATGCCGTTGTCGACGGCGAAGGAAAAGACGCTGGCCGCGGCCGCGAGAATCATGATCGGCCGCACGATGGTCCAGCGCGAGGCGCCCGCTGCGTTGACGACGGCGAGCTCCGAATCCGAATTCATGACGCTGAGCGTCTGGGCAACCGCCACCACGAGCGCGAAGGGCACCACGATCGGAATGATCGAGGGAAGAATGAGGGCCGCAACCTCGAAGAAGGTCAGCGCCGACTGGCCGCTGTCGGTGACGAGGTCGATCTTGGCCAGCACCTGCGTCGTCCAGACAATGGCCAGCGTCCAGGCCAGCGCTGCAATAAAGACCACGAAAGCGCGGCGCATGATGTAGCGTTCAACGACCTTCATGAAGGCTTTTCTCAATTTTCTCGAACGGCATCATGCCACCGGATAAGGGTAGCCGTCCGGCGACGCCCGCACAACTGGCTGCGTCGGGCTCTGTCAGGCAGACGATCCGGTTCCCGTCCCACATCGCGCGCCAAGTTGGGCCGGAGTGTCGGCGGGATTGGATAAGAAAGGGCGAACATCGATGGTTAACAACAGGTTGCGGCCAAAAAGCGGAGCCGTGCCGCGACGAATCGCCGTCGATTCATGTGCCATATGGGGAGCCCGTTTGGCAAAGTCTTGCCAAATGCCGGAAAACGACCAAATGTCGCGGATCGCTTCCAACCGCTTCGCGCGAGCCGCGCATTCCCCGAAAGCAGGACATGATGAACCAGAGACCCTCGATCGCCTTCGCAAAATTCGCCGCGCCGCAGACCGCCGCGAACAGGAAGGGGACGGTCTTCGTGCTGGCGGCGGATGATGGCGGCCTGAGCGAAACCGCCGCGGCGTATGATCCCGGCAAGACGCTGGAACGGGCCTTCCCTGTGGCCGAATTCACGGCCAAGTTCGCCAGCGTGGTGGAAGTGCTGACGCCACAGGCAAGCTCGCTCGACAGGCTGGTCGCGATCGGCGCCGGCAAGGTATCCGGGCTCGACGAATACGCCTGGACGAAGCTTGGAGGCACCATCGCGGGGTCGCTACGCAAGGCGACGGACGTGGCGGTGGTGCTCGACGTGGTCGGCGCCTCGTCAAGCGGTGCGCAGACGGCCAGCCTTGCCGCGGGTATTCTTCTGCGCAGCTATTCCTTCGATAAGTACAAGACCAGGAAAGACAAGGACGATGGCCAAGGCGACAAGGCCGAGCCGAAAAAGCCGGCCAAGATAACCATCCACACCGCCGATCCGGCGGGCGCGAAGAAGGCCTTCGCCGAGACTGAGGCTGTGATCGACGGCGTGCTTTTGGCGCGTGACCTCGTCAACGAGCCGGCAAACGTCCTGGGACCGGTCGAGTTTGCCGCCCGCGCCAAGGAACTGGAGGCCCTCGGCGTCAAGGTCGAGATCCTGGCCGAGAAGGAAATGAAGAAACTCGGCATGGGGTCGCTGCTCGGCGTCGCACAAGGCTCGCCGCGCGGCGCCCGCATGGCCGTCATGCAGTGGAACGGCGGCAAGGCCAAGGACAGCCCCGTCGCGTTCATCGGCAAGGGCGTCACCTTCGACACCGGCGGCAATTCGATGAAACCGGCATCCGGCATGGAGGACATGAAGGGCGACATGGGCGGCGCCGCGGCGGTGACCGGACTGATGCATGCGCTCGCCGCCCGCAAGGCGAAGGCCAATGTCGTCGGCATCATCGGGCTGGTGGAAAACGCCGTCGACGGCCATGCGCAGCGTCCCGGCGACATCGTTACCTCGATGTCGGGCCAGACCATCGAGGTGCTCAACACCGATGCGGAGGGGCGCCTGGTGCTGGCCGACGCGCTCTGGTACTGCAATGACCGCTTTCAGCCGAAGTTCATGGTCAATCTGGCGACGTTGACCGGCGCGATCATGGTCGCGCTCGGCCAGCACTATGCCGGCCTGTTCTCCAACAATGACGAACTGGCGGAACGCCTGGCGACAGCCGGGCAGTCGACGCAGGAGCGGCTGTGGCGCATGCCGCTCGGTCCTGAATATGACAAGCTGATCGATTCCAAGAATGCCGATATGAAGAACATCGGCGGCCGCTATGGCGGCGCCATCATCGCCGCGCAGTTCTTGCAGCGCTTCGTCAAGGACACGCCCTGGGCCCATCTCGACATCGCAGGCACCGCCATGGGGGCGCTGTCGAACGAAATCAACCAGTCCTGGGGTTCCGGCTTTGGCGTGCGGCTGCTCGACCGGCTCGTGCGCGACCACTACGAGAGCTGATCGGGACCCATGGCCGACGTGCTGTTTTATCACCTGACTGAATCGACGCTGGAGGATGCGCTGCCCGGCCTCCTTGAGCGCAGCGTCGATCGCGGCTGGCGCGCCGTGGTGCAGACCGGCACCGAGGAGCGGCGCGACGCGCTCGACCAGCATCTGTGGACGTTCCGTGACGATTCTTTCCTCGCGCACGCCACCGACCGCGAAGCCCATCCCGCCGAGCAGCCGATCCTTTTGACCACCGGCGAAGCCAACCCGAACGCGGCGCAGATACGCTTTCTGGTGGACGGAGCGGCGCCGCCTGACCTTGGCGGCTACGAGCGCGCCGTATTCCTGTTCGACGGTCACGATGCCGCCCAGGTCGAGGCCGCCCGCGGGCACTGGAAGACGATGAAAGACGCCGGCCACGCGGTGACCTACTGGCAGCAGACGCCCGACCGCCGCTGGGAACGCAAGGCTTGAGGGACGTCAGCGGCGGCTGATCACTGCCTTGTTGATAATGTGGATCGCGATCATCGAGCCGGAAGAAACCTGTCGCTCGTCACATGAGCAGCCTTACTTCTTCACTTGCGGATGGATCGTCTCCCCGCGCTTGAGCATCTCGACAAAAGTCTCGATCTTCTTCCTGCGCCCGGCTTCGGTCTTCATGTTGTGGATACGGAAGGCGAGCGCGAAGCGGTTCTGCGCGCTGAGTTTTTCGAGCATTTGCCGAGCCTCTGGCTCGGCATCGATCGCGGCCTGCAGGTCATCGGGAATTTTCATGTCCTTGCCGCTGGCATAGGCACGCGCCCAGCGGCCATCGGCCTTGGCGGCTTCGACCTCGGCGAGCCCATGCCGCGTCATCCGGCCGTCGTCGATCAGCCGGGCGACATTGTCGATGTTGATCTGGCTCCAGATGCTTTTCTTCGTCCTCGGCGTGTAACGCTGCAGGAAGCTCTTGTCGTCGAGCCCCTTGCGCACCGCGTCGATCCAGCCCCAGCACAGCACGACCTCGATCGCCTCCTTTGCCGAGATCGACTTCAGTCCCGAGCCGGTCTTGTGGATTTTGATCCAGACCTCGGTTTCCCTGTCATGATGTTCACCGAGCCAAGTATAAAAGCTCTCGGCGTCCTCGAATTCGTGCACCTTGTCGGGGTCGACCTTGACCGGCGCCATTTGCGGCCTCGTCCATGCTTTGCGATTGCACTTTCAATGCGGCATTTCCCGCTGGATGACAATCGAAGGCGAAGATGACGGCTGTCGGATGAGGGCAGTTCTGCGGTGGCCCGCAGGCGCGGACCACCGCGGGTGTCGTTTCACTGCCCGCCCATTTCCTTCTTGAACGTGTCGAAATCGACCTGCATGCCATTGAAGATGGTGCTCCAATGGCGGGTCAGCGCCGCCATCGCCACCGCCTCCTGGATTTCCTCATCGGTAGCGCCGGCGCGCTTGGCGTTTTGCGTGTCCGACCAGATGCAGTAGTTGCACGGGATCTGCGCCGCCACTGCCAGCGAGATCAATGACTTTACCTTTGGCGGCAGCGCCGTCTTGTCGCTGAGTTCGATGGCCTTGACCTCGGCCCAGGCGCCGGGCAGACCGGCTTTGGGAAGTTGCTTCACAAAGCTCGGCACGCCGCCCATGGTCGACTGGATGTCCTTTATGGTTGCATCGTAGTCGTCGGCATAGGCAGGGGCCGCGGCGAGGACGCAGGCTAGGGCGGTTAGAGCCAACGCACGATGGAGGGACGAATGCACGGATTTGGCAATGCGATGGTGTGACATGTTTTCCTCCTCTGGTCTTTGTTAGCCTTACTGTGTAAGGTGAAGTGAAAAATGAACCTTACGCTGTAAGTTGTCAAGCGCGGCCATGGACTCATCGATCAAAAAAAAGCGAGCACGCGGACGGCTGTCCCGCGAGATGATCGAGAATGCCGCTTTCGAGGTGATCGAGAAGGAGGGCCTTTCCGGTTTTTCGATGCGCAAGCTCGCCGCCGTGCTCGGCTGCGAGGCGATGAGCATTTATCATCACTTCCCCTCGCAAGCGCACCTCTATGAGGCGTTGGTCGATCGCCAGGTCAGCGGGATGGTTATCCCCGACGACAGCATGCCGTGGCGCGACAGGATTCGGATGGTCATGCATGAGTTTCGCCGTGTTGCGAGGGAGCACCCGGCCTTTGCGCCATTCCTTGTCGTCTACCGGATGAATTCGCCGCCTTGCCTTGCGATGCTGAACGGCGTCATCGGCCTGTTCGAGGCTGGCGGTTTCGGCCCGGAACTCAGCGCCAGGCTGTTTCGCACCGCCAGCTATTATCTCATGGGCGCGATCCTCGACGAGACCGCGGGCTACGCCAAGGGCCCGTCGGCGGTGACCACCGTCGACGACGAGCAACTGGCGAAGGATTTCCCCAGTGTCATGGCGGCCGGGACCTATTTCGGCACCGGCGGTTTCGACAAGACATTCGAACTCGGCCTTGACATGCTATTGGACGAAATGGAGCGCCTGCGCGACAGCGCCAATGCAGCCTAATTGTCCGGCAACGTCCGATTACAAGGTGATTCCCTGAATGCGCTTTCTGTTCCTGTTGATCCTGCTCGCCGGCATCGGCGTCGGCGCCATCTATCCATGGGCGATGACTAATTTCTCCGGTCACCAGATCGGCAGCTGGCGGGTCTATGAGGGCGGCCGCTTCAGGCAGGTCACAGTGCCGCTTGCCGCGCGCGATGCGCCGGTCAGGGTGCTGGTCGACTTGACCGCGAGGGCCGAGCGCATCGTTTCGCAGCAGCGCACGGTGCTGACGCTGACAGCCGCCTCCGGCGGCCGCACGGTGCTTGCCTCGACGCTTCAGTTCAATCATTCCGACAATCCGCGTCAGGCGAGCCCGCAACTGCCCGACAAGATCTTCCGCGATGAGGCTGGCGTGATCCGGACCGTCGGCCCCGGCCCCTATGTCTTCACCGTCGGTCCCGGCGACGCTGACGACATCCCGATACGCGCGGTCGATCTTGTCTTGCGCTCCGGTGTGGGCGAGACCGACAGCCGTGCGCGACCGGTTGGCTTCGCGCTGATGGCGATCGGCTTGATCGGCTTCCTGCTGTCCTTGCGTTCTGCCGGCGGCCGGCCGCAAAATCCGAATTCACAGCCACCGCCGCCACGTTGGGGCAGGGGTTCCACATGAACTATCGCCACGCCTATCACGCCGGAAATTTTGCCGACGTCGTCAAGCACGTCGTGCTGACGCGGCTGCTTGAATATCTGAAGCAGAAGGACAAGGCGTTCCGCGTTATCGACACTCATGCAGGCATCGGCCGCTACGATCTGTCCTCGCTCGAGGCGCAGAAGACCGGCGAATGGCAAGGCGGCATCGGCCGGCTGGTCGATGCTGCGCCCGAAGCCCAGGCCGCAATGCTGCTCGCGCCCTATCTCGACGCGGTGCGTGCGTGCAACGCAGACGGTCCATTGAAAAAATATCCGGGCTCGCCGCTGGTCGCGCGGCACCTTCTGCGTAAGCAGGACCGGCTATCGGCGATCGAGCTGCACCCGAAGGATGTCGCGAAGCTGAAGACGGAATTCGCCGGCGATTTCCAGACAAGGGTGATCGAGCTCGACGGCTGGCTGGCGCTCGGCGCACACCTGCCGCCGAAGGAAAAGCGCGGACTGGTGCTGATCGATCCGCCATTCGAGGAAGAGGGCGAGTTCGGCCGCCTCGTCGACGGGCTGGCGAAGGCGCACAAGCGCTGGCCGGGCGGCATCTATGCGCTGTGGTATCCGATCAAGGACCGCAAGGCGGTGATTGGCTTCCGCAAGGCACTGAAGGAAACCGGCGTTCCGAAATTGCTCGACATCGAATTCGAAATCCGGCCCGCGTCGCAAGAGCCCAGCCTCGACGGCAGCGGCCTGGTCGTGGCCAACCCGCCTTTCACGCTGGAAGGTGAATTGCGCATTCTCCTGCCGGCCCTGCACAAATTGCTGGTCTTGGAAAAGCCGGCGCACTGGACGCTGAACTGGCTGGCAGGGGAGTAGCAGCGGGATGCAGGCTGCGAGCGGCGTCCTTACAGATGCGCCAAGACAAACAGTTAAAGCGGGTCTGCGGCCGGCCCGGCTCCGCTCCGCTGGAATTGGTGGCCGGCTTCTGCCTCGCCATCGGCGCCGCGGTGCCCTATGCCGCCGGCGCGCTCATCCTGTTCACGGTGGCGGCGAACCTGCTCGTCCTGCCCTTCTGGCGCCATCACGGGCCGGAAAGGCAGGCGCTGAGGTCCGCCTTCCTGGTCAACATCGCCGTTATCGGCGGGCTGCTGCTGGCGGCGCGCCCCGGCTGATGGCCGGCGGCCAAAGTCGGCGGCCACGCCCTGGAAACCATTGTCAATGCAATCGCTTGACCGCCGCCCGGCGAATCCCGCACAGTGCGCGCAATCGACCTTGAGAGGCTGCCATGACTCGCTTCGCCCGCTCCGCCCTTGCCGCCCTGATCTCGCTCTGCACGCCATTTGGCACATCGCTTGGCTTCACCCAGGCGGCGCAAGCCGCCGATCTTGCCGTCTATTCTGACGAGGACAGCGGCATTTGCGGCGAAGCCTGGGTGCTGAACAAGATCACCAGCCGCTTCTCCTATCAGGTGCGGCACGTCCCGCACCTGCCGGATGTCGCGATCACCGATTTCCACCGCATCCACCAGCACCGCTACTTGCCGGCCAGCGAGGAATGGCCGATCGGCCGGCGCTATTGCGGCGCCACGGTCGCCCTGTCAGATGGCCGCGACCGCGCCATCTGGTACCTGATCGAGGAAGGCCAGGGCTTTGCCTCGATCGGCGACAATGTCGAATTCTGCGTCTCGGGCTTCGACCGCTGGATGGTCTACAACGGCCGCTGCCGCATCCTGCGCTAGCGGGCGGTTTCCAGTCTCGATTTCGTTAGAGCCTGCGGCTCAAGCCGCGGGCCTTTTCTGCGACTCGGGGTATCGGCCCTGACGAAAATATGTGCCGCGCGGCACGCGCCGACAATGTTTGCCAATCGCAGTGCTATTTCCTGCCTCGCGTCGCCTCGGCTTCACCGATGATCTTTCGAAGAAAGGCAACGTGACTGCGAAAAGCGCGGCGCCCGATCGTCGTTGCTTTGATCCGTGTCCGCGGCCGCCGCCCGACGAAAAGCTTTTCAACATCGACGTAGCCCGCTTTGGCCAGCGTATCGAGATGCGCGCCGAGATTTCCGTCGGTGGTTTCGATCATGGCTTTCAGTTGCGTGAACTCCAGCGCCTCGCGTCTTTCCAGCGTGTTCAGGGCGGCCATGATCCTGAGCCGTGTACCCTGATGGATGATGTCGTCGGCACTCATCAATGGCTCCAATGCTGCGGACCTTGAGCTGTCACCCTACGGCTCTGCAGCCTCGGGCAGTACTAACCATTCGCCTTTGTGAACGACATCGAACACACTTGCCAGAATACTCTGGTATACAGAGTAATCTGTCAATTCAGTGATGAAGCCAGGCTTGACAAGGTGATCTCCAGATCGGCGCATCGCATTGCACTTGTAATCCGAAGGGACCGGTCGCCTGCAAAAGATGATCATTCTCTATAAGCCGCAGCTCATGATATTCGCGGCCGAAGATCAATGCGCGAAGCTGCTTGCTGATCTTTGCAGCTTCATGGCAGGCGCGCCGACGCAGCGCATCGAGAATGTCGATGCCAAATTGCTGGCGATATCGGAAGATAACGCCATATTTTTGCGATGATGAGTGTGATCATGTGTCGATCGCAACGAAAATTTAAGCTGAGAAAATCATATCATTGCTTCGCTGGCTAGCGAGGCGCGAGTCAGATAAGCATGACACGCCGGGCCATTAACGGTCGTCGGCATAACGCAAGGGGCATCGCATGGCTAAGCAGTCATCAAAAGCGCCGGCATCCAAGGCACCGGCAAAGAAAGCACCTGTAAAAGCGGCGGCGGCGAAAGCCGCGACCGCGGTCAAGAAAGCAGCACCCGCTGCCAAACCGAAGGCGGCAGCGCCGAAGGCAAAGGCGGCACCGGCCAAAAAGCCGGCAGCCAAGGCCGCCGCGAAACCGGCGGCGAAGAAGGCAGCGCCCGCCAAGGCCAGCGCCGCATCCGCAAAGAAGGCTGCACCGGCCAAGAAGGCCGCTCCGGCAAAGAAAGCCGCTCCGGCCAGGAAGCCGGCTGCGAAGGCCGCGGCCAAGCCCGCTGCAAAGAAGACAGCCCCTGCCAAGGCTCCGGCCAAGGCTGCCGCGGCGAAGTCTTCGGCACCGGTGAAGAAGGCGGCGCCAGCCGCCAAGAAAGCAGCGCCGGCGAAGGCCGCGAAGAAGTAGTCGCGTTTCTTCGCGCCGGGGACGGTGTCGGCAGAAATGAGGGCAGGTGCCGTTGAGGCCTCGCGCCCTCTGCTCTGGCATTGGGGCGCAACGAGAGGGGCGGACGCCAGATATCTTTCGCAGCTCCCAGGACTTCGCCGCAGGGCGAAGTCCGGTGGGCTTTTTGTTGCGCGCTATCGTGCGGCGGCGGAACGATCGTTGGTCTTGTCCGGCCTGTCGGAGTGTTGCCGCCGTCACCATGTGGCGCATCCTGATCAAGGCGTACAAGAGACCAGGGCATGCAGGAGTGGTCGCCGGCTGCTGGCGGCTGGTTTTTCCGCTTCTGGCTGTTGCGCGGGGAAGGGCGCCCGGTCAACAGTGACGGGCTGCCAACAGGAACCCGATCATGCCGAAGCTGCTTTACGCCTCCACGTCCCCCTATAGTTCCAAGGTACGAATGGCGGCCCTTTATGCCGGCATCGCGGTCGACCTGGCGCCTGTCAAAACCGAAGACAAGCCGGCGGAACTGATCGGCGCCAATCCGCTGGGCAAGATCCCCGTGCTGGTGCTCGACGACGGCCGCTCGATCCACGACAGCCGAGCCATCACCCAGCAGCTCAACCGGATGTCGAAGAGCGCGCTGTTTCCGCGCAATCCCGACAAGCGGCTGGAAGCGGAAGTGCTGGAAGCGTTGGCGGACGGCATCTGCGACTGTGCGCTGTCGATGGTTTATGAGCGCCGCACGCGGCCCGAGGAGATGGTCTACCAGCCCTGGCTCGATCGCCAGTGGGCGAAGATCACCGCCGCGCTCGATCTACTCAACGCCAATCCGCCGAAACTGCCGAAGAAGATCACCGCCGGCCAGATGGCGCTGCGCGCCTGCCTTGGCTACCTGGCGCTGCGTTTCGCCGGGAAATGGGAAAAAGGCCGCAACCGGCTGGTCCGCTGGGCCGCGCGCTTCGATGAGAAATTCCCGGACCTGAAACCCTGCGTTCCCGCGTGAGCGGCCGACAATAAAAAAGCCGGGCGCGAGGCCCGGCTTCTTCGTGTCGTGGCTTGAACGACTTAGAACTTCATACCGACGCCGAAGGTGACGCGGTTGTCGGTGGCCTTGACCTTGCCGATGCCATCGAAGTCCTTGCTGCCGAAGTCGGTGTAGCGGTATTCGACGCGGCCGAACACATTGTCGGTCAGCTTGATGTCGGTACCAAGACCGGCGGTCCAGCCGATCAGGGTGGCGCGGTCGCTGGCGCCGAGGACGCTGTCCTCCACCTTCAGGCTCCTGCCGGCGAGACCACCGGTGCCGTAGAGCAGGATTTCCGGGGTCACAGCGTAGCCGAGACGGGCACGCAGCGAGCCTTCGAAGCCGGCCTTGGAGTCGATGCCATTGTCGTCGCCCTTGACGCCGTTGTAGCCGAGTTCGGCTTCACCGCCGTAGACGAAGTTCTCCTGCTGCCACTGATAGCCGCCGAAGACGCTGCCGATGAAGCCCTTGGTATCGGTTTCAACGTCGAAATCCTTTTCCTTGGTACGGCCGCTGAAGCCATAGCCAAGATTAAGACCGGCATAGGGGCCGGCCCAGGACGCGACGGGCAGTTCGGCGACCGGGGCAGGGGCCGGCGGCTCTTCCTGGACCACATCGGCGGCATAGGCAGTTCCACCGAGGGCGAAGAGCCCGAGCGCTACGGCCAGCGGCCGTGCGAATTTGAGATTGGCTTGCATTGTTGTTTACTCCTTAAGCCACAGGACA
This sequence comes from Mesorhizobium sp. B2-1-3, assembly GCF_006442495.1. NCBI lineage: Bacteria > Pseudomonadati > Pseudomonadota > Alphaproteobacteria > Hyphomicrobiales > Phyllobacteriaceae > Mesorhizobium > Mesorhizobium sp. B2-1-3. The sequence goes on along the minus strand of NZ_VFWL01000005.1, from coordinate 7,066 downwards.
CAGGCTTGTTCTTACGATCGCCCATCAACCCGTCCGGGGGGTGAAACGGATCTGGCGTTCGTCGGTTCCAAATGTCGTGTCGAAATACGGCTGAAGCGAACCTGAACTTGGGTCATTCCCCGGCGCGAATGAGGCAGAAATTTGGCGTTGCATCTTCGCAACAGCGAAATGTCAGCAGATTGGCCGTGCTGCACCGCAGGTGGCTTGGTGCAAGGAGTCCAGCCTCCTATATTGTGTTGAGGCCGGCTCATTGCCGGCCGGCTCGAAATGCCGAACCGGCCGTTTCGCCACAATGTTGCCGCAGCTGCGAACGCCATTTAACGGGTGGCGGGCCATAATTTGCCGGCGCCCTCCTTCGCGCCGAAACCGAGGATTGACAACAGATGAGCAAAGCCACCGCGGCGCTGGTGACGGGCGGGGCAAAACGGATCGGTAGCGCGATTGTCGAGGATCTCGCCGCCCACGGTTTTGCCGTCGCCATTCACTGCAACCGCTCGCGCGACGACGCGGATGCGCTTGCCCAGCGGATCAACCGCGCCGGCGGCCACGCCGCCGTGGTCGCCGCCGATCTGACCGATATGGCCGAGGTCGGCTACCTGGTCGGCCGCGCCGAAGCCGCGCTCGGGCCGATCTCGCTGCTGGTCAACAACGCTTCGCTGTTCGAGGACGATTCGGTTCTTGATTTCGACTGGCAGGGCTGGGACCGCCACTTCGCCATTCATGTGAAGACCCCGGCACTGTTGACGCAGAACTTTGCCCGGGCCCTGCCGGACGGGCAGGAGGGGCTGATCGTCAACATGATCGACCAGCGTGTCTGGCGGCCGACGCCGCGCTACTTCTCCTATGCGCTGTCGAAGTCCGCCTTGTGGACGGCAACCCAGATGATGGCGCAGGCGCTCGGCCCGCGCATCCGCGTCAACGCCATCGGTCCCGGCCCGACCTTGAAGAACGCGCACCAGGACGACAGTGACTTTGCCGCGCAGCTCGCCGGTCTCATTTTGAAACGCGGCCCGCAATTGCCGGAATTCGGCGCCACAATCCGCTATCTCTGGGAAGCCCGCTCGGTTACCGGGCAGATGATCGCGCTTGATGGCGGCCAGCATCTTGCATGGCGCACACCTGATGTGACAGGCATGACGGAATGAGTCCCGCAGAGCAGAAACACAAGATGCGTGGCGGCGCCGACGATCTGCCACCCGAAATCGACCTCGAGGACGAGGCGGCGGAGGAGATCGTCGAACCGGCCGGCCCGGACGTCGCCTTCACCGCCATCGACTGGACGCCGCATGCCGGCGATGCCGACGGCATGGTCGGCGCCGAAGTGATCCAGACGCTGGTCAAGCGGCTGCCCAATGCGCCGGGCGTCTACCGCATGATGAATGCCAATGGCGACGTGCTCTATGTCGGCAAGGCCCGCAGCCTGAAGAAGCGCGTCACCAATTACGCGCAAGGCCGCTTCCACACCAACCGCATCGGCCGCATGGTGCGCGAGACCGCGACGATGGAGTTCGTCGTCACCCGCACCGAGATCGAGGCGCTGCTGTTGGAGGCCAACCTCATCAAGCGGCTGCGGCCACGTTTCAACGTGCTGATGCGCGACGACAAGTCGTTTCCCTACATTCTCTTGACGGGCGACCATGTCTCGCCCGGCATCTACAAGCATCGCGGCGCGCGTTCGCGCAAAGGTGATTATTTCGGCCCCTTCGCTTCCGCGGGCGCGGTCGGCCGCACCATCAATTCCTTGCAGCGCGCCTTCCTCCTGAGGAGTTGCACCAACTCCTTCTACGAGAACCGCACGCGGCCTTGCCTGCTCTATCAGATCAAGCGCTGCGCCGGTCCGTGCACCGGCGAGATTTCGCATAGCGACTATGCCGAGCTGGTTGCCGAGGCGAAGGATTTTCTTTCCGGCCGCAGCCAGAAGGTGAAGACCGAGATTTCGGCCGCCATGCAGCAGGCCTCGCAAGACCTCGATTTCGAGCGCGCCGCCATCTATCGAGACCGGCTGGCGGCACTCTCGCACGTGCAGAGCCACCAGGGCATCAATCCGCAGACCGTCGACGAGGCCGATGTCTTCGCAATCCATCAGGAGGGCGGCCAGGTCTGCATCCAGGTGTTCTTCTTCCGCACCGGCCAGAACTGGGGCAACCGCGCCTATTTCCCGAAGGCCGATCCGGCGCTGGAAGGGGCCGAGGTGCTGGGCTCGTTCCTGGCGCAGTTCTATGACGACAAGCCGACGCCGCGCGCCATTCTGCTGTCGCACGCCGTGGAGGACCAGGAACTGTTGGCCGAGGCGCTCTCGACCCGCGCCGGCCGCAAAGTATCGATCTCGGTGCCGCAGCGCGGCGAGAAGAAGGACCTGACCGACAACGCGTTGCAAAATGCCCGCGAGGCGCTCGGCCGTCGGCTGGCCGAAACCTCGACGCAGGCCAGGTTGCTCGCCGGCTTCGCCGAGACCTTCGGGCTCGAAAAGCCGCCGGTGCGCATCGAGGTCTACGACAATTCGCACATCATGGGCACCAACGCCGTCGGCGCCATGGTCGTCGCCGGGCCGGAAGGTTTTGTGAAGAACCAGTACCGGAAATTCAATATCCGCTCGACCGAGATCACGCCCGGCGACGATTTCGGCATGATGCGCGAAGTGATGGAGCGGCGCTTTTCACGATTGCTCAAGGAGCATGGCGATGTGACGCCCAACGATGCCGCGGCAGGCGAGGCGGACAGCGATGAGGGCGACATGTCGGGCGGCTTCCCTGCCTGGCCCGACGTCATCCTGATCGATGGCGGCCAGGGCCAGATGAGCGCCGTGCGCAAGATCCTCGCCGATCTCGGCATCGAGGACCGGGTCGTGGCCATCGGCATCGCCAAGGGCCAGGACCGCGACGCGGGCCGCGAGCGCTTCTTCGTCAAGGGCAGGGACTCGTTTTCGCTGCCGGTACGCGACCCGGTGCTCTATTTTGTCCAGCGCCTACGCGACGAGGTTCACCGTTTCGCCATCGGCTCGCACCGGGCCCGCCGCAAGAAGGAGATGGTCAAGAGCCCGCTCGACGAGATCGGCGGCATCGGCCCCAGCCGCAAGCGGGCGCTGCTGATGCATTTCGGCACCGCCAAGGCGGTCGGTCGCGCGGCAATCGAGGACCTGGTAAAGGTCGAAGGCATTTCCGAGCAGGTGGCCAGACTGGTTTACAACCATTTCCACGAGAACTGATGCATGTCGCCCGAAAGCGACCGTCGGCTCCCGGGCGAAGCAAGGAGCGGCGCGGCGTAGCCCGCGAGATGACAAGATTGGCCTATTTTTGCTGGCCAATCGATTTTGGCCTGTTGACCCCCTACATCAGCTTCTGATTTGAGTACGCAGGCAGAAAGAGTTCCCCCGGATATGGCTCAGCGCGCGTTCAACCTTCCGAACATCCTCACCTACGCCCGCATTATCGCGGTGCCGCTGGTGGTGCTGTGCTTTTTCCTCGAGGGACATCTGAAGTCGAGCGACTTCGCCCGCTGGTCGGCGCTGATCATTTTCCTGCTGGCGTCCATCACCGACTATTTCGACGGCTATTTCGCCCGCGCCTGGAAGCAGACCTCGAACATCGGCAAGATGCTCGACCCCATTGCCGACAAGCTGCTGGTCGCGACATGCCTGCTGCTGCTTGCCGCCGACACCGACCGCCATGCCGGCATTGCCGGCTGGTCTCTGTGGGCGGCGATCATCATCCTGTGCCGCGAAATCCTGGTTTCGGGCCTGCGCGAATATTTGGCGGCGCTCAAGGTCTCCGTGCCGGTGACGCAGCTTGCCAAATGGAAGACCACTATCCAGATGGTCGCCATCGCCTTCCTGCTCGCCGGTCCGGCCGGCGACAAGATTTTTCCGCTGACCACACAGACCGGCCTGGTGCTGTTGTGGATCGCTGCCCTGGTCACGCTTTATACCGGCTATGACTATTTCCGTGCCGGCCTCAAGCACATCATGGACGAATAGGATGACGAAGCTCATCTACTTCGCCTGGGTGCGGGAGCGAATCGGCAAGCCGGACGAAGACGTGGACTTGCCGCATGGCGTCGACACGGTTGCGGACCTGTTGCGCTGGCTGAAGTCGCGCGGCGAGGAATACGACCATGCGCTGCAACATCCCGACGTGATCCGCGTCGCTATCAACCAGGAACATGTCGAGCACGGCGAAAAGATATCTGGCGCGCGCGAGATCGCGCTGTTTCCGCCGATGACCGGGGGCTGAGATGGCCGGCGCGGTCGTACCTGTCGTGCGCGTCGAGGCGCAGGATTTTGACGTCGCCGCCGAAATCGCCAGACTGACGCAAGGCCGCGCCGACATCGGCGCTGTGGTCACCTTCTCGGGCCTGTGCCGTGACGAGCAGGGGACGCTCTCGGCCCTTGAGCTCGAGCATTATCCGGGTATGGCCGAGGCCGAAATCGCCCGCATCGCGGCCGAAGCGGTTCAGCGCTGGCCGCTGCAGGGCATCACCGCCATCCACCGTCATGGCAAGATCCGGCCAGGCGAGAACATCGTGCTGGTGGTGGCGGCCTCCGTGCATCGGCAAGCCGCGTTCGAGGCGGCGAATTTCCTCATGGATTATCTGAAGTCGCAGGCTCCCTTCTGGAAAAAGGAGCATCATGCCGACGGCTCCGAGGGCGGCTGGGTCGAGGCCAAGGAGAAAGACGAGCAGGCGGCAGGGCGCTGGAAAAGGCCACCGTCCGAATAATTTTGCATCAGCCACGCATTGACCGCAATCCTTTGGCCAATTCGTTGTTGGTCAGCCTGGGCTGTGGCCAGCCCGGGGAAGGGAGATGGTCGTGCTGGACAGGATAGCGGAGTTCTTCGTCTTCGGTTTCGTGCCTCTGGTCGTCGGTATACTGGCCGTGCCGGAACTCTCCGTGGCCGCCGAAAAAGCCCTGAAAGGCGAGGTGACCTACCGCGAGCGCATCGCTTTGCCGCCCAATGCCGTGCTCTCGGTCCAGCTTGCCGATGTCTCGTTGGCCGACGCGCCCGCCAAAATCGTCGGCGAACAGAAGCTGACGCCGGCAGGCCAGGTGCCGATCAGCTTTGCGGTCAAATTCGATCCGTCCCGGATCCAGCGGCGGATGACCTATGCGTTGCAGGCCCGCATCACCGTCGGCGACAGGCTCCTGTTCATCTCGGATGAGCGCCATCAAGTCGATCCGCTGACCGATGCGCCGCAAACAATCATGCTCAAGATGGTGACGCCAAGTCCCGAGCCCACTGCTTCCGTTCTCGATCAGCTTTGGCTTCTCGATTATGTCGACGGCGTAGCCATCACCGCATCGCAAGCGACATTCCGGGTGAGTGAAGCAGGCAAGGCCGACGGCAACGGTCCCTGCAACAGCTATTTTGCCACCGCCAACCTCGATGGCCAGAAGATCGCGATCAGCGACATCGGCTCGACCTACAAAGCCTGCGCGCCCGAGGTGATGGCGGAGGAAAAGGCGCTGTTCGAGGCTCTGGCAAAGGCGGCTTCGTATAAAGTCGATGCCGGCAAGTTGACCATCGCCGACGGGAACGGCCGCGAGATCCTGCGTTTCAGCGCCGCGAGCTGATGCCGTGAAACGGCTGTCGGCGGAGGTCAGCCGCTCATTTTTTCGAACACGGCGCCATAGTGGTAGGGCGGCACCTCGACCAGCTCGATGAATTTGAGGCCGGCCGCCTCGACGGCCGTGATGGTCTGTTCCGGCGATATCCTCAATTCGGTCTTCGGTCCGCGGGGCTCGCCGAGCACCGTGGTTTGTTCACGCGGCTGCTGATGCCAGTTGACGACAACAAAGCGTCCGGCAGGGACGAGCGCTTCGCTAACGGCTCGCGCCAGCCGTGGCCGGTCCGGCACGCCGTGGAAGGCGTTTGCCATGAAGATGAAATCGACGGGGCGGGATATCAGGCTCGCGAGTTCATAGGCATCGCCCGCTACGAGATCGAAATTCCTCGTGCCGTTTTCATTGAGCCGGCGACGGGTGACGTCGAGCAGGTCGGTATCGATATCGATGCCGACGACATGGCGGGCGACCCTGGCGATGGGCAACGTAAACCAGCCGTCGCCACAGCAGAGGTCGGCCACCTCCATGCCCGGCTTCAATCCCGTTGACGAAAGCACGGCACCGGGGTCGGGCCACAGCACCTCCCACCAGCCGCTCGATGGCATCTCGGTGCCCTGGAAGAAGCCGGGAATGGTGCTGGTCATGCTTCGCCGGCTCCCTGTGCCTGACCGACTTTAGCGCGGGCAAGGGTTCAACGGCAGTGCCGGATCGATCCGTTTCAATGAAAAAGGCCGGCAATCCGCCGGCCTTTTTCGGTCACAATGCCAGGGTCGGCTCAGCCGACGATCTCGGTGTCGGAGAACCAGTACTTGATCTCCTGCGCGGCGGTTTCCGGCGCGTCCGAACCGTGCACCGAATTCTCGCCGATCGACAGCGCATGCACCTTGCGGATGGTGCCTTCGGCGGCGTTGGCCGGGTTGGTGGCGCCCATCACCTCACGGTTCCTGGCAATGGCGTTCTCGCCTTCCAGCACCTGCACGATCGTCGGCGCCGACGACATGAATTCCACCAGCTCGCCGAAGAACGGACGATCCTTGTGGACGGCGTAAAAACCTTCCGCCTCACGGCGGCTCATCCAAACGCGGCGCGAAGCGATGACGCGCAGACCGGCATCTTCCAGCATCTTGGTGATAGCGCCGGTGAGATTGCGCCGCGTTGCGTCCGGCTTGATCATGGAAAAGGTGCGTTCGAGCGCCATTGGGTCGTCCTTGTCTGGTTGGATTGGGAGTGGCGGGCTCTATACAAGCCGGCCGGCCCATTGCCAAGAGGAAGTCGACAGAGGTGTCGTAAGCACATGAGTTGTCCGGATTAGGTAGCACGTGAGTTGTCCGGTTTTATCGCCAGCGGATGGAGGCTGGGGATGAAGCGGACAGCATGGCTACAGGACCGGAGAATGCAAAAGTTTCGGGACGTATTGAGCCGCTGGAATGGCGGCGATCTTTCGATGATGGAGGCAGGCGAGTTGCTTGGCATGTCGGAGCGGCAATTCCGACGCTACCGCGACCGGTA
>NZ_VFWL01000040.1:0-1475 GCF_006442495.1 Mesorhizobium sp. B2-1-3 | reverse complement strand
ATCATGGATCCGTATGGCAATGACGCCGCCGTCGCGGCGCTGGCCAAGGCCGGGGTGACCGCCTTTGCGATGGAATTCATGCCGCGCATCACGCGCGCCCAGTCGATGGACGTCTTGTCCTCGCAGGCTAACCTTGCCGGCTACCAGGCGGTGATCGACGGCGCAGCCGAATATGACCGGGCGCTGCCGATGATGATGACGGCGGCCGGCACTGTTCCTGCCGCCAAGGTGTTCATCATGGGCGTCGGCGTTGCCGGCCTGCAGGCGATCGCCACAGCGCGCCGGCTCGGCGCAGTCGTCACCGCGACCGATGTTCGCCCCGCCGCCAAGGAACAGGTCGCCTCGCTTGGCGCAAAGTTCCTCGCCATCGAGGACGAAGAGTTCAAGGCGGCCGAGACCGCCGGCGGCTACGCCAAGGAGATGTCCAGGGAATACCAGGCCAAGCAGGCGGCGCTGACCGCCGAGCACATCGCCAAGCAGGACATCGTCATCACCACGGCGCTGATCCCCGGCCGCCCGGCGCCGAGGCTGGTGTCGGCTGACATGGTCGCCTCGATGAAGCCTGGTTCGGTGATCGTCGATCTTGCTGTGGAGCGCGGCGGCAATGTCGAGGGCGCTGTGCCTGGCAAGGTCGTGACGACGGCCAACGGCGTCAAGATCGTCGGCCATCTCAACGTGCCGGGCCGCGTCGCGGCCTCCGCTTCGCTGCTCTACGCCAGGAACCTTTTTGCTTTCCTCGAGACCCTGGTCGACAAGGCGACGAAGACGCTTGCCATCAACCGCGATGACGACCTGGTCAAGGCGACCATGCTGACCGACGGCGGCAAGATCGTCCATCCGGCCTTCGCCAAGGCCGACCAGCAGCCGCCAAAGGGCCAATATATCGAACCGCCGGCGATCCCGGCCAGCACAATGGTCGCTGATGCTTCGGCGCCCAAGAAAGCCGCGCCCAGGAAAGCTGCCGCATCCAAGCCCTCGCCCAAGCCGAAAGGGACCGCGTGATGGACCAGACCTTGCAGAAAGCCCTCGACCAGCTCGACCAGGCAAGTGCCGCCGTCCGGCTGGCGGTGCAGAACCTGGCAAATGCTCCCGGAGGCGCTGAGGCGGCCGGCGACGCCGCGCACGCGCTGTCGGGCGGCGCCATCGATCCCTTCGTCTTCCGCCTGGCCATCTTCGTGCTGGCGATCTTCGTCGGCTATTACGTCGTCTGGTCGGTGACGCCTGCGCTGCACACGCCGCTGATGGCCGTCACCAACGCCATCTCCTCGGTCATCGTCGTCGGCGCGCTGCTTGCCGTCGGCATCGCCGCCTCCGGCGTCGCCGCGGGCTTCGGCTTCGTCGCGCTGATGCTGGTGTCGGTCAACATCTTCGGCGGCTTCCTCGTCACCCAGCGCATGCTGGCAATGTACAAGAAGAAGGACAAGTGACGTGACCGTCAATCTCGCCTCCTTCCTCTATCTGGTCTCCGGCATTCT